>JAFLXO010000002.1:62109-93540 GCA_029786595.1 Nitrososphaerota archaeon
ACCCATTGCAATGGAAGAAGTTGACCTAGGAGGGTATCATTATAGAAGTAAGGGGTCAGCGTGCCTGTCGTGTTGCTGATGTAGAGGGACTGATTGATATTGTCGATGACCATGTTGCCTATCTTCAAGGGCTCCTGAGACTTTGCTATAGTGATCATAGCCGGCACCTTGCTTTCATCGCCTCCAACCCCAAGCAGGCTGCCGCTTAACTGATAACCGTATAAGTACTGGTCCCGGTAATAATAATAAGGATCTATCCCTGTCGCAAATACGACCACGTAGTTCCCTCCGAGCGCTTCCATTATTTTAGCCGCTGTAGTAACATTGGAGAGAAATAGGGAGGCCACGACGGCCATCTGCGTGGTATTTATTGTGGCTCCATCATTTACGGTAGTTCTGTTACCCAGCACTGATATCCAGTAACCATAATCCCACCAGGATACCATCACAGAATTAGGGGGTGTATTGGAGGAATTGGCCATCCATTGAAGCGCGTCTATCCATGACGGTACATTGCCGTTAAGTATGGTGGATGAAGTCACGACTGTCGTAGGAGCATCGTTCTGAGGAATCCACATTGCATAAGCTGGGAAGGCTATCAGCGCTATCACCACCACTACCAGCGCCACCTTTTGATATGTAATTATGCGTGCATGTCTCTTGAACCCGCGTACGTTAGTCTTCCTTTCCTTTGACTTCCATGCCCAGTCCGGCATCCTTATGTTAGTTACAACATAGTATAACCCGATCGGCGCCATTATAGCGAATGCTACAGATAGATATGTCTCAAGCTCGGCGAAGGAGCTTCCAGTGTACAAGGACCAAAGCAGAAAGATGGTAAGCAGGACTGACCCAACGCGCTTTGCCTTTAGCGTGTAATACCCCCCAACTATTGCCAGTAATGCAGCTATCCCATAGGTATAGAGCAGCTGAACGCCAGAAACGCTCGTCTGCTCGGCAACCGTCGATACTGCTGAGGGGCTTAGCCTGAGCCAGAACTCCAAAGCCTGAAGGTACCTGCCATTTACGTAATGGGGAATTACATATGCGATCCCAGCCAAGACCACTATTATACCAACCGCCATGGCTATCTTATACTCAATCCTGTACTTTGCGAAGCTCCCGGCCTTTATATTGAAATACCTGACGTTTATGTAGAGGATAGCCGAGACCACTATTGAAAGATACATGATAAGCTCTACTGGGTTGTGCAACCATGTTATCCCAGGGATCGGGAATATCGCGGCCAGTAGCGTAGGTATCGTATATCCTATTTGCTTCGTAAGCAGTTCCCTGCTGGGGCTCACTAAAAACGGTGAAACAAGCATAGCCAATGCTATTACGCCAATCGGGTTTATCGCGCCGCCCCACATCGTCTCTGCATACCCAGCAAATAGACCGGCCAGGATGGCGTAGATGTAGGAACGGGTGCTGTGCCTGTTAAAGGCATAAATTATGAACATGATTGCGGTTGTCGTGAAGAGCAGAGCAAACCCATCACCGGTGTACCACCCAAAATCGGTCCTCAGTACTAACCCGGGCAGGGTAGCTATCAGGAAGCCTCCTAGGATTCCTATATATTTATTGCCCGTCATCTCCTTGATAATAAAGTAGATCGGGATTACAAACAGAGCACCTATGATTACGGGGAATATGGCTACAAACTGATATACTGATAGGGATAAATGTGCATAGTTTAATAAAATGTACAGTACAGCCGTCAGATAGTCCAAGCCTGAATACTCAGTAATGGCCCAATTCCTTCCGTATGGATACCAGAAGTTGTAGCTTATGGTATGAAAGTAATTAAAAAATGCGCTCCAACCGTGCGTCAGTACGTCCTGCACTATGATGTTTGTCGCATAATAATGGGAATACGGGTCAAATTCGTTAAGATAAAAACCGAAACGGCCAGGTATTAGCCTGATAATTATGGTAAGAGCTATCATAATGGCGACTCCTATAATAGCTATGGCAGTTCCAAAGCCCATTCTAAACTGAGTATTTTTTTTAGGGCCGTTATTGCCGCCAACAGCTCCTCCTTTCATTTCTATACGCGTGCTTGAAATCCATTATTAAATCTTTCTATATGATGTTCTGCCATGGTGGATGGCTCTCCATGTTTCAGACCAGAAACTTACGCTTGCATGCCTGAGCTGTCAAATGGCAATGATATGGCAATCAACAGATGACTATGGTAACATCGTTATTTATTCTCAAATAGGCTCGACCGGTGAAGTTTTATCAGATTGCTGCCATCTATATAGATAGCTGGTGGTAGTTCTTGATACGTCCGCACAGCTATCTTTTAAAGGCCCAGCCAAGTTAGGCATAATGCCCATCCTCTAAGGAACTGAGCATCATAAATAGATCAAATGATAATTAAAATTATGAAATGAAATCAGAAATTATCAAGTTAGCTACACAATATAATAAAATATTTTGGAAAATAAAAATAAGGGTGGTGGAAAGCTATCGGCTTATTCCATGCCTGGCATGCCGCCCATGCCGCCCATGCCGCCGGGCATTCCTCCATATCCACCGGGTGCCCCACCGGCTCCCGGAGGTGGCATCTTCATACCCTTCGATGCTATGACGTCGTCGATGCGCAGGATCATTATTGCGGCCTCAGTAGCTGCCTTGATAATCTGTTCCTTCACCGATAATGGTTCAAATACATCTAGTTTTTCCATATCGAATATCCGATTGTTATATACATCTACGCCTGCCCATATGCTTCCCTTTGCATGCTGCGCCCTCAATTCCACCTGAGTGTCAAGCGGATCCATCCCAGCGTTCTGAGCTAACATCAGCGGAATAGATTCCATAGCATCGGCGAACGCGGATGCTGCTAGCTGCTCACGCCCCGCCCTTTTCTTTGACTCCTCCTTAATTCTTATTGACAGTTCCTGTTCGGGTGCGCCGCCTCCAGCCACTACAGACGGCTTTTCAATAGCGTCCTTTACCACCATTATCGCATCATGGAGCGATCTTTCAGCTTCATCGACCACCCGCTGGCTACCTCCCCTGATCAATATTGATACGGCTTTAGGCTCTTTGCACTTTTCTACGAACACCCATTTGTCGTCCTCGATTTTTCTCTCTTCGACGATACCTGCATACCCCAGATCGGCCGGTGAAAGGTCATCCAAATTAGTGATAATCCTGCCGCCAGTAGCCTTCGCCAATCGAGTCAAATCGCTTTCCTTTACCCTCCTTACTGCCAACATCCCGGCCTTGGCCAAATAATGTTGGGCCAGATCATCTATCCCCTTCTGGCACATGATTACATTAGCACCTACCTTGGACAATTTGTCCACCATCTCCTTTAACATGTGGGACTCCTCATCTAGGAAGGCTTTCATCTTGGTGGGGTCGGATATCCTTATTTCTGCGCTGATCTCGGTTTTCTCGATTTCAAGCGGCGAATTCAAAAGCGCTATCTTTGCATCCTTTATGGACTTCGGCATACCACCGTGAACGACTTCCTTATCGATTATAAGCCCCTTTATTAGGGTTGTCTCCGCTATTGAAGCTCCTTGTTTCTTTATGGTGCCAACGTTGTCTATATCCACCTTATAGGCTGTACCAGACTTTGTAGCTACCTGCATTACCGCATCCACGACTACGGCCGCCAGCTCTTCGCTATCTTCGCTGATAAGCTTGGACCGCATGCTAGTTTTAGCCAGCTTAAGCAACCATTCCCTGTCCGTGGCCTGGATCTTGATCTGCAACTTGCCCAGTTGCTCCAGGGCTAGTGTGGAAGCATAATTGTAGCCATCAACTATTTGTGAAGGATGGATACCCTTGTCCAGAAGCTTTTCGGCCTGCTCTAGCAGGGCCCCCGCTAAAACTACCGCACTGGTGGTCCCATCGCCAACTTCGTTATCAGTGGCTTTGGCTATCTCAACTAGTATCTTACCAGCCGGGTGCTGAACGTCGAGCTGCTTTAACATAGTAGCTCCATCGTTAGTTATTGTCACGTCACCCATCGAATCCACGAGCATCTTGTCCATACCGCGAGGCCCTAGCGATGATTTTATTATATCGGTTATTATCTTCGCCGCCTGTATGTTGTTTCTAATAGCATCGTGCCCCTTCGTTTCACTAGTTCCTTCCTTCAAAAGTAAAACCGGTCCATATGGAGTTTGTACTGCAGACATTTTTATTTAATCACCTGAGATGTCAGTACCATTTAATAGGGAATTTATAAATATTATCACTGTTTGTTTAACGACAACGATCAAGATTTAAATAGCTATCACCTATTTGAAGTTGAATCCATTGAGTCCATTATCGACCCACCTATCCCCCTTTTCTCCATCTCAAACAGTGCCCGTGCTGTAATGCCACCTGGGGTGGATATTTTTTCCAATATATCGCCATATGGTATCTCAAGGGCCAATTTACTGGTGCCAAGGAATAATTGATTGACAAGAAGCTTTGAATCGGTGGGGGTCAATCCCTTCATCACTCCGAATCTATAGAATGATTCCATTATATTAGCTATGAGCGCCGGCCCACTACCTATAAGCACCGTTAACCCATCCATTAATTGTTCATTTATTATGACCACCTTGCCGAGCTTAGAGAGCACATCTATAGCCTGCTCCGTATCTTGGCCTGATCTGGATGAAAGCAGGATTGGGGATTCGTTCTGTGCGCATGTTATATTGGGCATTGCCCTGAACAATCTCGCCTTAGCAAGCGAATTAAGTTCATTGAGGCTCACTCCTGCCATGAAGGAAATTATCGTTTTCGCGTTATCAAGTTTCTTTTCAATTTCACTTAACACGGCACCATAATCCACTGGTTTAACCGCCAGCATTATTACGGTAGAATCCTCCACCACCTCACCTGCGTCCTTGGCTATACAAACACCGGTTCGCGAGTATGCCGCCGTCTTGTTCGCGTTCTTGTCATAAATACATAATTCAGCAGTATTTACTCCAGAGTTAATGAGCCCTTTCAACAGCGACGAACCTAGCTCACCTATTCCTATAATTCCTATTTTCATGTACATATGTGTTACAGCCCCTGTCTTTAAAGATTAGCGGTAAGGGATATATGAAATCCTCTTGTGCTAAACACAGTTCTTGCATATCCATTTCTGTTTTGCCTACTGGCGCATCAAGGTTGTAACATGCTTCTTGAGGAGCTGATACTTCGCCTTCCCTTCAAAGAAGGTTATGAGCGCCATGTCGACCCTCTTCAGGGCATTTTTGCGCATATATGTATGAACTGCAGCCATATCTAGTCCTTTTGATTTCCTTTTGGTAACGCGTTAGTTTGGCCAGTGCAGCCCAAGCCCTTTGTAGATTTCAAGCTATTTGCCGAGTCTTTTCCTGTTGCATGCTTGGCTAGAGTCTGAACCTAACATGGTAAGCATATATAACCTTGGTTGAATACATTTCAAGGCTGTTATCATTGCTGGGTTGCCCACGAAGCCCGTGCTAACTCGAGTTTCACAGCTCCTACCACAAATCACTAATATCTTTAGAGGGTTAGAATGATCGCCGGCACCGTTGCTTCACAAAGGCTCGCGCACTTTGCTAGCACAACGGCGTCGATAGGTTTAACTTCCGGGTTCGGATGAGACCGGGTGGAACCCTACCGCTATGGCCGGCTACCAAGCTTCTGATGGTGGGAATATTTAACACTTTTTATTTTACGCCAAATTGATCTGAATACCGATATCCAAAATCCAGTCAAGCTTAAGGATTGCAGCGTGTCGCCATAAAGTGTGTATAATCAAAGGCAAAAATCACATTTGTAAGAATAAATGCGGCAGCCGGGATTTGAACCCGGGATTACCAGCGTGGCAGGCTGATGTCCTAGACCAAACTAGACGACTGCCGCTTAGAGGAACCCATCAAGCCGGGTTTATTTAAACATTAGATGCTTAGTCGGCCTCGGATTTATCATGATCATAGGCTTGTGGTTTAATTTGGAGGCCTATTTGTAATTTTTATCATAATAAAGGAGGGGTTGCGGCTAATATCGCGCCCCTATGGCGAGTTATCTGACACCCCCCCCGGAAAAAGGTTAATAGCTATGCTGAATTAAGGCTGTCTAAATGGTAACAACCCTTTTCATTTGCGAGGGAGGTCTTGCGCTTATCGATGATCAGGACAACCCTATTTTTACAATAAAATTTAAGGATTTTAATGAATATGGTCGTCTTTTGTCCGCCTCTAATGTGGAAGAACTAGATCGTGTTCTTGAATATGTGACGCAAAACCAGCTGGGTACCTTGTTCAATCCTTGGATTGAGATACAACCGTTATTGCAAGCATCTTATCCGGATGTTCATTTAGATACTGAAAGAAGAGGTAAATTTGAATTAGCCAAACCTGAATTGATGGTCTCGTTCGGCCTGGCCGATGACCTAGAATCAGCGCAAAATTTGATAAGGGATTACGCTATATACAAGAGTAATCTGAGGATTAAGGAAGAATCGGCGCGGCCTGACCTTCAGGCTATCGAATGTGTACAGGCGCTCGATGAAATGGATAAGACGTTCAACCTGTTATATATGAGGGTTAGGGAGTGGTATGGCCTTCATTTTCCAGAATTGGATCAGTTTATAGATGATCCAAAGTCATTTACCACCTTTGTCAATACCTTTAAGGACAGAAGGGACATAGACGAAGATCGGTTAAAGGACTATGGCTTCTCCAAACAGAAGATGGAAGCGTTGATGGAAATAGCCACCAAATCCCGCGGAACAGAATTACGTGAAGAAGATACGCAGTTGGTCCAGGGGATTTCAACGCTGGCTCTGGATTCATATAAATTAAGGGATAGGCTATCCAAGCATCTAGAGGAGAATATGAAAACCATAGCGCCGAACGTGTCCGAGCTGCTGGGTCCAGTGATAGGGGCGAGGATAATGGCCAAGGCCGGTAGCCTAGAAAGGCTTGCAAGGCTTCCATCAAGCACTATACAGATACTGGGTGCAGAAAAGGCCCTGTACAGGGCGATAAAGAGCGGCGGGAGGCCGCCTAAACACGGGCTAATCTTCCAACACAAGCTGGTCCACGACGCCCCTAAATGGCAAAGAGGCAAGATGGCCAGAGCGCTCGCCAGCAAGGTAGCATTGGGCGCAAGAATAGACTACTTCAGTAGACGTCTGGATAAAAGGTTGATGGAAGACCTAGAGAAGAAGGTTGAAATCATAAAGAAAAAATATGATAGGCCGAGGATCAAGGAAGGCCATGGCAAACATAAGGATAAAGGAAGACGCTGGCGTAGATAATTTATACTGGGTTAATTTGGACGGCAAGAACCTGCCTGCTACTAGGAATCTAACTCCCGGCATATCATACTATCAAGAGAGGTTAATACATAAGGGTAAAATCGAAGTCAGGCTCTGGGATCCATATAGGAGCAAATTAGCCGCCGTGCTCATGAAGGGATATAGAGAATTGCCAATAATGAGCGGCAGTAAAGTTCTCTACCTCGGTGCGTCCACTGGCACAACCGTCAGCCATGTTTCTGATCTTGTTGATAAAACTGGGCTTGTATTTGCGGTAGAAGTAGCGCCCAGGGTGGCTAGGGAGCTGGTCATGAATCTGGTGGCCAAGCGGAAGAACATCGTGCCCATCATAGCGGATGCCAGATATCCGCACCTATATGGTGCCGTATTTAAGCCCATAGACCTCATATATGCTGATATAGCCCAAGCCGATCAGACGGAAATAGCGTTGATAAATTCTGATATGTTCCTAGACAACGGGGGGTATCTTTTCCTAGTAATCAAGGCAAGGAGCATTCATCCATTGAAACCGATTTCCACCATAATAGAGGAAGAGGTAATCAAGGTCAGGAACCGGGGTTTCGATATAATTCATGTATTCGACATGATGCCATTTGATAGGGATCACGGCTTTATCATAGCTCGTAAGATACGCTAATCCGCCTACAATGATGACGTCGGGGGAGCTATGCCCGTCCGCCTTACATCGACCTTAATACCGAGGCCGTCGTACACCTCCTCAATTGCTCGCTTGAAATCCGGTGATATGCCATAGGCTAGGACAGAGGGACCGGCCCCACTTATGCACACGCCAAGGGCTCCACCCTTCAAAAGGCCTGCCTTTATTTCTGAATAACAGGGTATCAGACCAGCTTGATACCTCGCCAATTCAACTGGCGTTTCCAGCGAGAGCGCCTTGGCAAGCGATATGTAATCTTCAGTAAGTATAGCGTTGATCATGCTCAACAGAGCTGCCTTTTCTACTATGGATTGCCGTAATGACACTTCATTTGGAAGGACCTGACGAGCGGCCTTTGTTTTCTTGTCCATAGGACCCTTCGGGGGTATGGCGATGTAGAACCCTGGGAACCCGCGCGGCTTCAGTGAAAAAGCTTTAAAGGGATCGGTGGACGTAATAAAAGCAAAACCGCCTAAAAGGCTTGCCGCTACGTTATCAGCGTGCGCGGTTCCAGCTGCCGCCGCCCCCTCGCTTTTGGCCGCTATATCCACCAGTTCTACCGGGCTCAACGGTCTACCGAATACCTCATTTATTGCGTATGATGCGGCAGCTGCCGACGCACCGCTGGAGCCCAGGCCTAGACCGGTTGGAACTCCCTTCTTTAATCGGATGACGACTGATGCCTTCCTGCCTATCCTTTGGAGGAAGAATTTTACCGCAGCGCTGGCTGTATTGGGTGCGCTGACATCCATTCCGGCCAGTTCAAGTTTGACCGAATTTCCTTCTCGGACTTCAATTTCTACTTCATCGAAAAATGCATCGAGGGCTACACCCACAACGTCAAAGCCAGCGCCCAAGTTTGCTGAACTGCAATAGGCCTTTGCCTTAGCAAAACCTGTGTTAATCATGTGTCTAACAGCCATTATTTGACTTTATAAAGTATTGACTTCTAGTCCTATGCCTTGGGGGCCGACTAACCGCTGCATTAGCACGGTGTAAATATCTCCTGAGCCGCGCTGCTGGCATACTAAAGTTTTTAAATCGAGGCACGAAACCTCTGTTCGAGGCATAGTCTAATTTGAAGTTTCCCATTTGTCAATTTGATGCACGAGTGGGGGTTTTGTGCCCGAAATGTGAAGCAAGGTTACGCTCGGGCGAGATAACCAAGACTGACGTTGATATTTCCTTCATGCTATCCAAGCTGGCAGCCAAAAATCCCGTGCTTGATAAGCTTACATTAAAAAGAGCTTATGAAGTCGATGGTGATTATGTGCTCCTTTTTGAACAGGGGGAGGCCCAAGCCGTGCTTGAGAATAGGAACCTGATGAATGAGTTGAGAGGGCTGGGAAAACCGGTATGGGTAAGCGAGGTATCCTCCGATGAAAGGAGGTTCATTGAGGGCCTTATCCATCCAATAAGGATCATGGCCATAAATCAGGTCTGGCTTCCGGATGGCTCTCGCCAGATCAAGGCTATAATAGCAGGCTCCTACACAAGCTCGTTTCCGATAGACCTAGAAAAGATAAAAAAGATAGCCAGTGCAGTAAAGGGATATGACCTCGTTTTCAAATTTGAAAAGGAAAGAAAATGATTTGAGGACCGCATATTCCAAGGATATTGACGGAAAGGTCGAGGGTAGGCCGCTGCTATTAGCGGGATGGATAGAGGATATCCGAAACCTCGGTTCTATAGTCTTTCTTATTGTAAGGGATAACTATGGGCCGTTTCAGGCCGTGGTCAAGGGCGATCTTGCCAAGGAAGCCCTCGCACTCCCAAGGCAAAGTTACATTTCAATAGGTGGAATAGTAAAGCCCAGTAGTGGAAGCAAGGCGTTTGATTTTGAACTTATAACCGACAGGATCACGGTTCTGAACAGGGCTGACAGTTCTTTGCCGTTGGATGCAACGGGCCGCGTTAAGGCCGATATGACTACCATGATAAACAACAGGCCCTTAGCGCTGAGGATCCCACATGAAAAGGATGTTATTGTAGGGAAGTCCTACCTTTTGAAGGCTGCGAGGGCGCACCTTCTTTCAAAGGGCTTCCTAGAAGTGGATACGCCGAAGATCATATCTACGTCCTCTGAAGGGGGGGCCGACCTTTTTAAGGTGGATTATTTTGGCACCCCGGCGTTTCTAGCGCAGAGCCCCCAGCTCTACAAGGAAGAGCTGGTGCTCGGCCTGGATCATGTATTTGAAATAGCCCATTATTTCAGGGCGGAAAAGTCTAACACGGTAAGGCACCTGAGCGAATTTCTGAGCATGGATATGGAAGCGGCGCTTTATACAAAGGAGGATGCCATGGCCCTGTTAGAGGAGATCGTAAGGAAGATCTATGAGGAGATATCTAGCCGTGGCCTAGTCGCAATCCGGATAGACGAAGAAGCCGAATTTCCCAGGTATTCGTACAGAGAGCTGATTGAGTTTTTGAAGTCAAGGGGCTATGAAATAAAGGTCGGGGACGACCTTACCACTGAACATCTCAGGGAGTTCGGCAAGGAGCAGGACGGGTTCTATTTTATAGTTAACTGGCCATTATCGATCAAACCCTTCTATACTATGCCTTCTCCCCAGGATAAATTGTTCAGCGAATCGTTTGACCTGATGCATAAGGATGTGGAAATAGCGTCGGGCGGCCAGAGGATACATGATAAAAACATGCTCAAGCAGAGGATAATCGAGTGTGGGTTGAATCCCAACGATTTTGAGCAACATCTGAGGGTGTTTGGGTGGGGGATGCCACCTCATTCCGGATGGGGAGTCGGCGTAGATAGACTGCTGATGAGATTAATGGGAAAGGAAAATATAAGGGATGTAGTGCTATATCCACGCGATGCAAAGAGGCTGGTGCCTTAGTCTAGCTGAACTTAAATATAACCGACGCGACGCTCCCCGTGATGATGCGGCACAGAGTTGCTGACGTGACGAATTGAAGATCCCGCGGTAGCTCAGCTTGGTAGAGCTTCCGGCTGTAGAGGTGGGCTATGGCTCGCTTTGTCAGCCTATCAAGCGCACAGAAACCGGATTGTCGCAGGTTCAAGTCCTGCCCGCGGGACCACTTATACTGATATCTGGCTGCTCTGAACTGTTGGTGATTATAAAGCTCATAAGATCCCGTGCTCCACTAACCCTTTTGAAAGACCTTCTAGCCTCCCTTACAAGTCCATCTATCCTCCTGTACCTTTCGCTGAAGTGATATAGGATCAGATGACCTACATTGGCGGCGTTAGCCAACGCTCCAGCCTCCTCCGCTGTAGAATGAAAGGATTCAACTGCCTTATCGCTTAGCTCCTGAGAAAAAGTTGATTCATATATCAAGAGGTCGGCGCCATGGAAGAACCTGACCAGGCTGGCCGTTGGCCTCGTATCACCGGATATGCCCACCCTGAGGCCCTTCACCGGGCTGTCAACTATCCCCCCTGGCTCGATGACCCTATCTCCAACAGAAACGCTCTTTCCGTGCTGTAATTCACCCCATAACGGCCCCTTTGGGACGCTCATCCTGATGGCCTCTTCTGGATGAAATCTCCCCGGCCTGTCATCCTCCACAAACATGTAGGAGTAACTGGGGACACTGTGGAGCGATCTCCTTGCTAATACTCGAAAATTATCGCCCCGATATACCTCTCCGTTCCTCGTCGTTGATATGGTTAGAGCATATTTGAGCGTGGAATGCAGGCTCTTATTGACTCCATCAATAAATGATGCTGTACCTGGCGGCCCAAATATGGTCAGGCCGTTGAGCCGGTTCAGAAGGTCCATCGAATTTAGCAAGCCGGGAAGGCCAAGCACATGGTCACCGTGCAGATGAGTCAGGAATATGGCCCGTAGCTTCATTATGTTCAAGCCGGCGATGGCCATCTGCCTCTGGGTGCCCTCTCCACAGTCGAACATGTAAAGTTCACCATCGGTATTAAGCACAACGGATGGCGCGCCGCGTAACTTGTTAGGATGCGCCGAACCTGTTCCCATGAAATAGACAGTTATCTTCCCCATTGAATATGTATCAGGAACTCATCATTATATAGTTAAGCCACTCCTCCAGCATACCCAATGGGAGATCGTGCTCACCAGCCTCGTCTACACTTCTGTATGAATTGAATATTATATCAGCGCCTGCAACGTTTCCGCTGATTTTCACTGAACTAGAAGATCCAAGCCTATCGAGGGCGCTCGACATATGCGAGTTGAAGGTAACCGTAACGATATCGCCCCTTACCTCATACGATAAGGAATCTGCATTACTGTCCAGGAATCTTTTAAAAATGGAGTAGTTCAGTTTGAAGTTCAACTGAACTCATATTCAAGTTCCCTGAGAGTCTCTGAATTGAGCGGTGTTACACTTTTGCTTGCCCATCTTCCATCCCCTATCTGTTCCTTGAGCATTTCCTGGAATGATGGCTTAGTTTCATCTCTGTAGAAGATTCCCAATGGCAACTTTTCCTCTTCCTTAGCTGCCTTCATAGCAGCATAGAAATCGGTGGGGTTATGCCCTTTGTCCTCCAGTTTATACATCAACTTTCTCACTTCATCATATATATCATACCATGTAACACATGGGCTCAGCACATCCACCAATGCGAACCCCCTATGCTTTATCGCCTCCTGAATCAACATGGACAGATGTTTTGGCTGCCCTGAAAATCCCCTTGCTACGAACGTGGCACCGTCCCCTATCAGCGCCGCGAGCGGGTTCAGCGGGTAAATTATGCTTCCGGAGGGTGATGTCTTGGTGACCTGTTTTAACCGCGATGTGGGGGAGAGCTGTCCAGTAGTAAGGCCGTAAATTTCGTTGTTCATGACTATAACCTTGATATCGTCATTTCTCCTGGCAGCGTGTATCATGTGGTTGAAGCCTATGCCGTATTCATCTCCATCTCCAGCTGTTACCAGGACGGTGAGGTTGGGGTTTGCATCCTTGATACCTATTGCTACCGGAATGGGCCTGCCGTGCAGGCCGTGAAAGCCGTAGGTCTTGATAAATCCAGGGAAGTTGCTTGAACAGCCTATACCACTGGATATAACTACATTGTGGGGCGGAATATTAAGTGCTGCCAGCGCATCCTTTACCGCGGCTAATACGCCGAAGTCACCACAGCCTGGGCACCAGTCAGGCCTTGTATCGCTTTCGTAGGCCTTAATGGACATGACTTTCTACCTCCTTCACCATGATGTTACGAACCATCCGCTCGACCTCCACCGGATATATTGGTTCGCCGTTGTATTTTAGCAGCGCGTCCTTGATGTCTATTCCGATCTCCTTCCTCAGCAACCCGCCGAACTGAGAAGTATAGTTAGCCTCCACTATCATAAGCCTTTCGGCAGATTTTAGAAGCGGTACTATGGCCTGTGTGTTTAATGGATATATATCGGAGAACTCCAGCGCGTTTATCTTCAGGCCACTCGAATTCATAACTTCCATAGCCTCCCTTACCGGGTTAGCTGAACTTCCCCAGCTTACAACGGTGAGGTCAGCCCTGGTCTGACCCACGAGTTCCGGCGCTTTCATCTCAGCCTTTAACTGTTCCATTTTTTTCATCCTCTTTTCCTGCATCTTCTCCCTCATAAGCACCGATTCCTTGAGGCCGGCCAGCACATCACTGAGGTCGTGCCCCCATTCATCGTGTTCATCTGTCTTCGCTACATACATCATATTCGGTGTCCCTGGCAATGGCCTAGGAGATATGTTATCGGGAGTTAGCTGGTACCGCCTGAACCACGTGCCATTATGAAGCTCCTTATCTGTGCCATCAGAATTAAGAAGCTTTCCCCTGTTTATATCGACTGGCTCGAAATCATGGTCTATGGTCATGTATCCACCGTCAGCTATCTGAAAATCCAACAACACCATCACCGGCATCTGATACCTTTCCGCGATATCGAACGATCTCACGGCTATGTCGTATGCGTCGGGAGCGTTCCTTGGAGCGAATATTGCCCTGGGGAAGTCATCCTGAGAGATACCCAGCATCATGTTGAGGTCACCCTGAGAGGTCTTTGTTGGCAGCCCGGTGCTCGGACCAGTGCGCATTACATTTACTACAACAACCGGCGTTTCGGTCATAGCAGCCTCCCCTACGGCCTCCTGCATCAGAGCAAAGCCACCGCCACTCGTAGCGCACATCGCCCTAGCACCAGCGTGTGCAGCGCCTATGGTAGCATTGATGACGGATATTTCATCCTCCCCCAAGAAAACCGTTATTCCGAGCTTCTTTGCATGGGCGGTCATCCAGTGCACTATAGGACTGGCTGGTGACATGGGATAAGCTGCGTAGAACCTGCACCCGGCAGCCACCGCTCCTATTGAAAATGTGTAATTGGCGTGTAAGAATGGAAGCCTTTTATCGGAATATTTTAAGGCCTTCCTGACGCCTGCCTGCACCCCGAATCCGTATCCCTCCTTTGCAGCTTCTACGTTCTTTTTCGCAATTTCAGGTTTTTTGGCGAACTGGGACGTTATAGTTTCTTCAACCACATCAAAGCCCAGCCCTATCAGGGCCGCCACCTCCGCTACGGCTACCGTATTTTTCATTATGGGGTATTTATCATACTTCAGGGCCGTAGCAAGGAACGGTGACTTGATCTGGGATATATCCGCCCCCAGATCGCGCGCAGTTACAGCTGATGGGTCATAGATTATGATTCCTCCCTTGTTAACTAAAGAGTAATGCTCATCGTACGCTAACTGGGTGAAAGGTAACAGATAATCCACCCCGTACCCCATGCTGTAGACCGGGTGAGTACCAGCATGCACATGGAACCATACATGGCCGCCCCTGATCGCGGACTGATTGCCATTAAATGTGGATATGTACGTGCCGCTTCTAGAAAGCAGTTTGGCTAAAATTTCACCAGCGCTCTGAATACCGTCACCCGCAGCTGCCCCCAACCTTATTGTAATGTCCTTAACTTCTTGCATAAGGATGAGCCATTTAAGCCATTAATATATTTTTATTAGACTTTTAATGCTGGGGCCCGCGGAATCTGAAATCAAATAAAATTGCTGCTCCAATCTTTTATACCGGCATTCCAAATCGATGGTATGAAGGTTAAACTGCTCGCTCTGGACGTGGATGGAACGATCACCGATGAGGATAACTCCGTAGACCTAGATGCGGTGTTCACCATCAAAAACGTCTCAAAAATGGGCCTCAAGCCGATCTTCATAACCGGCAGGAGCCTCTGGGAAGCTTACTCCTTAACGGCCTTTATTGGATTAGAAAGGATAGGCGCCGCAGAGAACGGCGGCGTTATATTCTACAGGTCTCCACATAACGTGCTCCTTCTAGGGGACCTTGCAGAACCGACTAGGGCTCTGGAGGCCCTGTCCAGGGAGCTTGATATTGCCATAAGAAATACGATGCCAAGATTTACGGAGATAACGTTGGAACGTCCGGTCGATATCAACCTAGCCAACGATATCCTGGAGAAAAACGGCATAAGGGCGAAGGCGCTTGATAGTGGCTATGCCGTGCACCTTGTTAATGACACAGTAAACAAGGGGATCGCGTTAGAACGCATCATGAAATTGTTACAAGTTAGCAGGAATGAAACCGCAAGCATTGGGGACAGCGTGATAGACATCCCAATGTTCAAGGCATCTTCAATATCCTTTGCCGTTTCTAACTCCTCAGAATACGTAAAGAAGGAGGCATCATACGTCACCAGCGGGAGGTCGGGCAAGGGAGTGGTGGAGGCCATATCGAAGTTGTTGACATATGAGTGAGTCCTCCGTTTAGTTTAAAAACAGCCAGCGGCCCACTAATTATGATAAATGGTGACCTTCCTTAGGCTTTATAACGATCTATCAAAGGCCATTGCGGATAGCCTTAAGGCTTTGGGCGTTACGGCAGATTTTTCACTGTTTCAGCCCTCTGATGACGGCCATGGCGACCTGAGCACCAATGTCTATTTTCTGTTATCCAAGTTTGGCAATGGCGATGGAGCCTTAGCTGATAACCTGATTAAGGAGATAAAGCAAAGGGCTGGCCCTATCGTAAGCGTCGAACGTCACTCATCAGGTTACATAAATTTCAGGCTAAATCCATCCGCCCTTGACGAGTTTCTTCGCACGGTAATCAGGGAAGCGGGTTTTCCCATGGAACCCATTTCAAGGCAGAGGGTCACCATAGAGCATACCGCCGTTAACCCAAATAAGGCGCTACACGTCGGGCACGCCAGAAATCTAGTGCTGGGCGATGTCATGTACCGCAGTTTAAAGAGGGGGGGCTGGGATGTAGAAGTCCTGAATTACATAGACGACACCGGCGTGCAGATCGCAGATATCATATTGGGGTTCAAAGAGCTGGGGTTCAGCCTAGACCCAGCTGGCAAGAAATTCGACCACTATTGTGGTGATGATGTATACGTTGGGGTAAATAGGGCATTGGAGTCAGATGAAGTGTTGAGGGAGAAGAGGTCACACATATTACGGGAGCTGGAGGATGGCGGACCGATTTCATCCTTCGCGGCGCAATTAGTTAAAAGGATACTTGATGAGGAGTTAAAGACCAGCTGGGCGCTAGGCGCTCATTATGATCTGCTTAACTGGGAAAGCCACTTTTTATTGGGTGGATACTGGAGAGACATGTTTGAACTGCTGCTGGCGAAGGGCCTAATAGTCAAGGAGACAAGCGGAAAATATCAGGGCTGCTGGGTGCTGACAGGCGATAACGGCGAAAATAAGGTGCTGGTAAGGAGCGATGGAACTGCCGTTTACACCGCAAAGGACCTTGCATATGCCGGCTGGAAGCTAGGCCTTCTAAATGACCATATGGGCTACGATGTTTACGCCAGACAACCGGATGGCACGAATCTCCTTACCACCACACTGGGCGGATCAAGCGCTAACACTGGATTCAGGGCTGCTGATGAAACTATAATAGTGATAGGGCAGGAACAGCGGCCGATTCAGGAGATGATAGCCCGCACTATTGAGCGGATCGATAAAAGGAAGAGATATAGGATTTTGGCATATGGGGCAGTCGCACTGAGTAACGATACCGCGGCAAGGATGGGTTTCAAGGTTGAAGGTTCCATAGCCCACATGTCCGGTAGAAGCGGCCTTTACATAAACGTGGATGACCTTCTATCCCTGCTTGAGAAGACGGCGCTTGAAGAGGTGGAGAACAGAAACCCCAACGCGATCGACAAGCCGGAAATAGCCAGGGGGGTAGCGCTCGGGGCTATAAGGTACTCGATACTCAGGCAGGACCTGGATAAGCTGATGGTCCTCGATATGGAATCCGCTCTGCGGCTGGATGGAGATACCGGCCCATACATCCAATACACACTGGCTCGCGCTAAAAAGATATTAAGGAAGGTTGGAGAACCAGCTGAGGACGTTTATATTGAGCGTGTTTTAAGCGCAGAGGAAAGAAATCTGTTGATCCTCCTCTTCAAATACGATTATATATTAAAGGACGTTGTAGATAATTTAACCCCTAACAAGCTTGCAATATATGCACGGAAGCTGGCCGTATCATTCAACACTTTCTATGAAAGAAGGAGGATATTGGGGGAACCCGACGCCCAGACGCGAAACTCAAGGTTGGCCATTGTCAAGGCATACGAATTAATTATGGGTGATATCTTCGGTGTGCTGGGGCTGCCAGTGCTGGAAGAGATGTAGCTTCATTCCGGTCACAGTTCAGGAGTGCTCTTCCATAATTAAAATAAGCGCTCCGTTGTTCTTGGCAACGGCCTGGCCAACGCTGTAAGTTGGGCCTTCATTGTGCCCGTAATTCCAACTTAAATGCGGGCCATGGTCAAGAATTTTTTAATAAGTTACGACGGTTAACCGTTTTAGATTAAACCGTATGGCGTTGCACTGCCGCCATTCTTCTGCCATCATCTTTATAAATAGTCCTTTCTATGTTTGATGTATTATGATGAATCAATACTTCCCCGGCGCAACGGTTGTGGGCATAGCCTTTAATGAAGGCGCAATATTAGCTGCGGAAAGGAGATACACATATGGTAACTATATAGTTAGTAAAAACGTTCAAAAGGTGTTTCCAATCACGGATAATACCGCTGCCGCCTGTGCAGGTATGCTGGGCGATATGCAGGTGCTGGTTAGGAACGTACAGTCCTTGATCAAAATAAAGCAGCTGGAGACGAGGCGCGTGCTCGGGCCCGGTGCCATAGCTAAGCTCATGTCTGTGCTTATGTTCCAGAACAGGATGTTCCCGTTATTAACTCAGGTCATAGTGGGCGGTTTTGATAAGAAGACGGAAATATATGTGCTCGATCCAATAGGCTCTATAATTCCAGACAAATATTCCTCGGTGGGCACCGGAGAGGCCATCGCCATAGGCGTGATAGAAAATGAGTATAGCCCAACCATCACTAAGGATCAGGCCGAAACGCTAGCGGTAAAGGCCATCAAGTCAGCAATTCAAAGGGATTCTACGAGCGGTGACGGTGTGGACCTCTTAGTAATCACCAAAAACGGAATGGAAAGCAAATCGATCAGCTTCTAAAAAATATCTAGCCTTTTTGGGTCTGCTATGATGTTCCGCGTCTTGATGTGTGGATGCGGAGTAGTCAACCTTTTAACTTCAAATTTGAGCCCGCGCTTCTGACCCTCAGATACCAGGTCCTCCTCCCTGTGGGATTGGTCATAACCCAGTACTATGATGTCCGGTTTTATCAGTTCAACAGTCTTCATGATATCCTTTTCATCGCCAAGTATAGCCAGGTCTACGAATTTAACAGACTGAACCAGTTCTAACCTGAGCTTTTCATCGTGGATAGGTATTTTGTTCTTAAACCTTAAAACGTTGGCCTGACGGGCTACTGATACAACCAGCACATCGCCCTTGGATTTAGCGGTTTTTAACGTATGGATATGCCCGGGGTGAATTACATCAAAAACCCCACCTGTGAATGCCACCTTTATCATTGACCGCCCAAGGGGCGTCAGATAGACCGATCCATTTGAAGATTTGAGATAACCTTCGTCTATCAGGCGCTTTATTATAGCCCCCTCCCCCGGCTCCCGCTTGATCCTTATCTTACCTAAATTCGAAATATATACCTTAGCTAGAATGCGTTTATAATGATCATTCATTCGGGAAGGAGATGCTCGTCCTTGAGCACTACTTCGAACCATTTATGATTGCCATCCTCTCCAAGGTAATAGGCACCCATCACTTTCATATTTTTGTATCTCTTCTTGACCCTCTCTATGGCTATCAACTTAGCGTTCCTTACCCCAGATATCTTCTTTGCGCCATAGTGTTTTGGCCGTCTCCCAGAGGTGGGGACGTGGATGTTCATGCCACCCTTTGAAACCTTCGCCATTACGGCTATGAATCCGCCCTTAGCCCGATAACCTATCTTCCTAGCCTTATCAAGCCTGATGGGCCTCTCTTCTCGGTGGATGGTGGGCTCGCTCCTCCATTTTATCAGCAACGCCCTGTACTGCTCGGGTTTCTTGCTATAATATTCCTGCCAGGTCTTATCGAGATACCTATACAAAAATGATCACCCACTCAATACGTCGAGGACCTTCTGGGCAGTTATGGTGGCCGCTGCTAGCTGTGCTTCGGTCGTTTCCCCTCCTATGTGAGGGGTCAAAATCACGTTGGCCAGCGATAGTAGCTCCTTGTTGGTGGGCGGTTCGACTTCGTATACGTCCAACGCGGCACCCTTTATCAATCCTGTCTTCAGCGCCTGTACCAGATCTTCCTGATCAACCACATCCCCCCTTGAGGCGTTTATAAGGTAGGCGTTCCTTTTCATCAGTCCCAATTTTTCCCTGTTGATCAGGTGCTTGGTCTCCGGGCTTGCTGGAACATGGAGCGTGATGAAGTCCGCCTCCTTTATGACGCTGAGTAAATCCTTCTGCTGCACGCCAAGCTCATTCCTGGTCTTTTCATCTATGGGTATCACATCATAGGCCAGTATCTTCATGTTCATGGCCTTAGCTATTCGCGCGACGCTCCTTCCTATTCTTCCAAATCCTACCACACCGAGGGTCTTTCCAGATAGCTCGGAGCCCATCAGTTCAGCCTTTGCCCAGACGCCGCTTTTCATAGTGCTGGTTGCCTTATAGATGTCCCTGACCAGCGCTATCATGTCTCCTATTATCAGCTCAGCCACGGCGTTGGTGAGCGCCTCAGGCGCGTTAACCACTTTGATGTTTCTTGCTTCTGCGGCTTTTAGATCTATGTTATCAAGCCCCACGCCGGCGCGCCCGATAACCTTTAGCCTTGAAGCCAACGATATTACATCCTGTCTGACCTTTGTCCTGCTTCTGACTATTACCCCATCATATCCGCCTATCACCGCCTTTAACTCTTCGGGGGTTATTGATGGCTTGTAATCAACTTCGATGCTACCTTTTTTTAACAGCTCCATTCCAGCCTTATCGAATTGATCGCAAATCAGTACCTTGGTCAATTTAATCTCGCTAGGGTACTTTGCTTATATGCTTTTAACTGTATCGCGGCTATATCGACGACAGAATTATTAATCTGGATAAATACGATACCTATACTTTGACCGATTATCTTATGGAGCGTTATGCAAGGCAGTTGGTCCTTAAGGACATAGGCCCTGATGGGCAGGATAAGTTACGCGACGCTAGTGTAACCGTAGTAGGAGTGGGCGGGCTGGGTGCCTCCTCGGCGATGCTGCTGGCCAGGATGGGGGTAGGCACTCTATACCTGATAGATAGGGATCTGGTTTCATTGAGCGACCTACACAGACAGTTCCTTTATGAAGAGGATGACATAGGGTTACCAAAGGTTTATGCCGCTGAGAAGCGAATAAAACGGTTTAACAGTGGAGTTACAGTATATCCCATCGCTGCATCCCTACAAAGCCAGATGGCGGCTGATGCCGTTGGAAAGGCCATGGTCATAGCCGACGGGCTCGATAGCATGCCACCGCGTTACTATCTGAATAGGTTGGCTGTAAAATTTAGAAAGCCGTATGTCTTCGCGTCCGCCATCGAAACCTATGGCAACGTTAGCACAATATTGCCGGGCACCACACCATGCTTGGAGGAATTCTATGGAGGCCTATATGATGTTGATCTTCCAAAATGCGCGGAAGTGGGCATTCACCCATCTATATTGAGCGTAATTTCGGGAATAGCTGTAGCTGAGACCATCAGTATACTTACTGGCAATCCTCCGAGGCTGGCCGGGAAGCTACTGCTCGCAGACCTTCACGTGCCATCCACCGAAGTGGTGGACTTGAGCGTCAATAGGAGTTGCCCTGTATGCAACAAAGTTGATGGAGAGGGGATAAATCCACCCACAGAGCTTGAATTTGAAAGGGTGGAGCTGGGCTGCTCACGCAACGGCCTTGGTACTTTCTTCATAAGAGGGAGAAAGAAAGGCGGCCTGGACCTGAAGGCGGTGGAAGAAAGACTGATGAAAGCTGGGTATCCGGTCTTAAGGAACGAACCTTCTTATATCTTGTTCAAAAGTGGCCCCGACGATACCATCACAATTTTAAGGGGGGGTGATGCCATAGCACAGGTTTCAGGGCCTAATACTGACCTCAAGTCCATCAAGAGAAGGTTGGAAGATATATATGACGCGGTTGCAGGCTGAATTTATACTAACCTCCCTGAAAAGGGAGCTTCCAATAGATGAAACCAAGTTCACTATCCTTAAGGGAGAGGATCCATTTGAACTGCTCATCGCCACCGTTCTTAGCCAGAACACCAGTGACAGGAACAGCATGAAAGCCTTAAAAACTTTAAAGGAGAAAGTTGGGGCCGATCAGACCTCCCTGTTGCGTGCAAATTTAGCCGATATCGAGGCTGCAATAAAGGTGGGTGGGCTCTATCATAACAAGGCAAGGACCATTAAATCGCTTGCATCGAAGTTCCATGGTTTTAATTGGAGCTCCATGGAGAATATGACGCAGAAAGACCTGAGGGAATTCCTACTTGGCCTGCCGGGGATAGGCCCTAAGACGGCCGATATATTCCTGCTCTTCTACGCCAAACTTGGCGCCTTCCCTGTGGATACCCATATATCAAGGGTATCCAAGAGACTGGGCATAGCACGCGATGGTGATGGCTATGAGGAAACAACCGAGGCGCTGAAACGATTTTTCAGCCCTAGTGATTACAGGTTGGCGCACTTGGAGCTAATTGCCCTTGGCCGCAGGTTCTGTAGGGCCAGATATCCACTGTGTGATGAATGTCCGCTGCATGGGGTATGCCCGTCCGCGTTCAAGCTCTCCAAACACCATCGAGCGCGTTTATCCAGGCATTAGCCTCCGTTATGAGCTTCTTAGACTGGGCGTGAGTTAGCCTCTGGAACGCCTCATTGAAGCCTAGCCACATAAAGCCCGTATGCTCATTGCTGATCTTCACTTCAGCCTTCCTAGTTTCTGCAATGAAATAAACCACATCCTTCTTGATTCTTTCTCCATCCTTATAGAAGGCGTAGCTTATTACGTACTTGAAGTTGCCCATCAATTTGATAGTTGAAAGGCCGGTTTCCTCATTTATTTCACGTAAGGCCGCCCCCTGAGGGTTCTCCTTATTTTCTATATGCCCCTTTGGGAACTCCCATATTCCCCGCCTGCTGAGGAGTACAAGGTACATGGGTACTCCCCCCTCTCCCCTATAATATATTACACCCCCTGCGGAATGTTCCATAATTATCGAATCCTCTCCTCTCCTTATATATATTTTCACGTTAACTTCAATAACGAGGGATTTGAGAGTTCTGCTGATCTATCCAGGATTTACTGAAATATCCGCTTAGTTCGACACATTCTGATTTTATCTAATACGTTATATAACGTCTGGGATTCTTGATGGCCACCATTGCTGTTTGCCCGTGCCCAGATAGGGCCCCAACACCATCTCCTACATGAACGCGTAATCTGATTTTGCTAGACTTACAAGATACCTTATGCTTTTATGACCGTGATTCATACGGGTGGCAATCGGTAATGTTTTTAAACAGCCCATATGCCCCAGAATCGGTGAACTGTTGTGGAATTGCAACAGGAGATATCTAAAACTCTGCTACGCAGGACAAAAAGCATATGCCCAGAATGCAATAGGATTCTGGACGCGGAGGTGTTTGAGCGCGGCGACAGGGTATATATAGGTAAAACCTGCCCCGTTCACGGTTACTTTGAAGATGTCTATTATGGTTCATATGATGTGTACAAAAGATTTTCTAAATATGCAAGAGATGGGAGGGGGGTCAGCAACCCAACTACGAGGGCTGAGACCGTCAACTGCCCGGCCAACTGTGGCCTATGTACCAACCACTTGAGCCATACTGGCCTGGCCAATCTTGTTGTCACCAACAGGTGTGACCTGAACTGCTGGTATTGCTTCTTCTATGCTGAGAAGGCTGGGTACGTGTACGAGCCATCGATTGAACAGATCAGACGTATGGCAAGGAACATGCTGGGGGAAAAACCTACCCGCGGTGTAGCCGTCCAGCTAACCGGTGGGGAACCCATGGTAAGAGAGGATATAGTTGAAATCATCAAAGCTGTGAAGGAGGAAGGCGTTACGCATGTGCAACTTAATTCTGACGGAATCATACTATCTCAGAGCCCAGAAAAGTGTAAGAGCGTAAGGGAGGCTGGCGTAAATACGCTTTACGTTAGCTTTGATGGTGTATCACCTAAGACCAACCCAAAAAACTATTGGGAGTTCCCATCTCTCCTCGAGAATTGCAGAAGGGCGGGCCTGGGGATGGTATTGGTTCCCACGGTCATCAATTCGGTCAACGATATGGAGGTCTGGGATATGGTCAGGTACGCTGCTTCGAACATGGATATAGTAAGGGGGATTAACTTCCAACCGGTCTCATTGGTGGGAAGGATGCCAAAGGCGCAGAGGGATAAGTTCAGGATAACAATACCAGATGTAATCAAGAAGATAGATGAACAATCAGGTGGGCAGATTTCTGTAGATGACTGGTTCCCAGTCCCTGCGTCAATGCCTTTTTCTAATTTCGTGGAAGCCTGGACCGGAAAAACCCAATACGAACTTTCAACCCATTTTGCCTGCGGCGCAGCTACCTATGTATTTAAGGATGGAGCCGCCTATGTACCGATATCAAGGTTTGTTGACATAGATGGAATGCTCAAGTTCCTTGATGATAAAGCGGATAGCATAAGGTCTGGTAAGAACAAGTACCTGGTCGGGGCGGAAGTGCTGACTGGGCTGAACAGGTATATAAACAGGCGCAAAATGCCAAGCGGCTTGAATCTTGGCCGTATGCTGTTCAGCGCCTTGATCAGGCATGATTACTCCTCTTTAGGCCAGATACAGGAAAAGGCGTTATTCCTAGGCATGATGCACTTTATGGATAAATACAATTATGATGCAGAAAGGGTAAGGAGATGCGATATCCATTACCTTACGCCGGACGACAGGATAATTCCATTTTGCAGCTATAACGTGATCCCTGAATGGTACAGAGACCGCATACAGAGGAGATTCTCGATGAGCATAGAGGAATGGGAAAAGGCCAATGGCAAGACGCTTAAGGATGGGTATTACAAGCGTTCCAGCTTCGCATATAAAGAAGGGGAGACGTTATTCGATAAGATGCATGAGGAAAAACGGCTTCAAACACAAGTTCTGGAACATTAAGCCGTGCAGGACAGACCCGCATATAAAGCATATAGGATTTACGGGTCAGGTGAAATCCGAATGGACCCTTTTCATATCCGTTTCTGTTATGCCCTCCTGTATGGCAAGATAGTAAATGAATGTCTCCAGGAAGAATAGAGACCTTAACTCAAACACCGATAGAAGAGGATCGCTCGGAAAATAGCTTGCCCTCAACCCTTTGAGGTTCATGTTTACTCGGCCCGGCACGTGGATCACCAGATCAGCTGCCTTGGCTAGAGGGGAATCCGCAAACGAAGTTATAGCCACTACCTTTGCCCCCTTCCTTTTACCAGCTTCCGATAACATGGTGGGGATGTGCCCTCCTGACCCGGATATGGTGAGCACCATATCCCCCTCGGATACGCTCATCGTACCCTTATCAAGCCAGTAACTTACCATTCTTTCCTCCTTTTCCTTTGCACAGTGCCTCAACCTCGTAGTAAAGAATCTGGCCACCGCCCCACTCAACCCCTCTCCTATGGTCACCGTCCTTCCCCCAAGGGGATTAGTAAGGGACCGCGGCTTGGGTGCCAGCCTATAAAGCTCTTCATAATAAGATTTGGGCGGATAATAGGACGCAATAGCATCCATCAATGAACTGTGCGTGGTTGAAATCTCCTTGCCCTGAAGGCCGGCTATTATTGAAAGCGAGAATAGCAACGCCCTTAGTTCGAACAGCGTTCCAAGAGGAGTGAGGACCGCGAAGGGAAACCCAGTCAATTGCCTGGAATAGTAATCGACACCATTTCGCATGGCGCTACTGCCGGGGATAGCTATGGTTAAATCCGAAAGCGTCGCCAAGGGGCTTTTATCATTGCTTGTTATGGCAGCCACCGTGCTTCCTGAATTCTTGGCAACCCTTGCCGTTTCCAGTGTATAGAACGAAGTGCCGCTTCCGGAAATGGCCAGTAGCAGGTCATCCTTCTTCAGGATGTACGGAACCTCGCCAGGGCCATACGAATTATTAAAGCCTATGTTGCGCAAAAAGCGGAGCGTTATATCTGCAACGTCACCTGACCTGCCAGTGCCCATCAGTATGATCCGCTTGGCGGCCCTTATTCCATCTTTCAGAAGTCCAGTATTGCCGGGCAACTCGTATGAGGATACGAGCGTCACAAGGTCCCCATAGTAATTATACGCTGTGCCCACGTACTTATGCAGATAAATGGACTTAAAAATATGCCGAGGCACAGGCTAACATGTATATGACGGTACACTCAAAGGTTAAAAACTGTGTTATCATACCTAAATAAGTTTGAGGGTCAGTTTCGAAGTTAAATCGTCAGACCTCATGGGTAGGATCGGAAGGTTGGAGCTGAACGGAAAAAACCTTGAGACGCCGATCTTTCTACCGGTCGTCCACCCGTATAAGCAGGAGATACCGGCTACAAGGATAAAAGAAATGGGTTTTGACGCCGTCATTACAAACTCCTATATCCTATATAAGAGGTTAGCTTCTCAGGCCAGGGAAAGAGGGCTGCATTCACTTGTAGGTTTTGATGGAATTATCATGACCGATTCCGGAGGATACCAGATGCTGGAATATGGCGACCTTGAAATTGCCCCTGAAGAAATAGCCCTATTTCAACAGGATATAGGATCGGATATAGCCGTTATACTTGACAGGCCCACCGGAAAGAATGCCTCATATGAACACGCAAAGGAAACGGTCAAGTTTACTATCGACTCCGCAAGGCGGTCTCTGAATGTAATAAACAGGAAGGGGACGGCCTGGGTTGGGCCCATTCAGGGTGGCGAGCACGATCGGCTGGTGAAATACTCAGCAAAGGAGATGGCCGATATGGGATTCGATTGGTTCGCACTGGGTAGCCCCGTAGAGCTCATGAATAACTATGACTTCGCCGCCTTGGCAAGGATGATAAACGTGACCAGGTCAGTCCTTCCAATTGAAAAACCGTTACATCTGTTCGGGGCTGCCCATCCGCTGACCATGGGATTATCGGTAGCACTAGGGTGTGATATCTTCGATTCAGCTTCGTATATACTCTTCGCCAAGAGGGGCTCCTATATGACCCTTCACGGCTCTAGGAAACTTGAAGAGATGAGCTATTTACCGTGTTCCTGCCCGGTGTGCAATACAGGTTTGAACAACCTGCTGGACATGGGCCACAAGGAACTGGCCGAGAATTTGGCCATCCACAACCTGTACGTGTTGAAGATGGAGCTGAACCTGATCAAGGAGGCCATAAAGGAAGGTAGGCTCTGGGAATATATAATGGAAAAGGGGAGGTCCCACCCGGCGGCGTTTGAAGCAACCAGATATATCTCCAGAATCTCAGGAACTGGGCATCTATTGGATAACGGGACGCCCTTCTTTAAGGAACGGGCGCTGTTTTTGTTTGATGAAACCGACCTGACCCGGCCAGAAATAAGGAGGCATAGGGAATATCTGGTTAGGAGGAAGCCTATGCACGATAGGGTTATAATCATATTACCAAGGAACTTTGATGAGTTCACCTTCAAGAGGGCAGAAGAGCTTGTTAAGCTGCTTCCATCCATTAAGGCAGATGTATTTCTAGCTGTGCCATTTCTGGGCCTCGTTCCAATAGAATTACATGATGTCTATCCACTGTCACAGAGCACGATAAGGAGTTCATATCAGCGGGCCGACCTCCGGCTCATAAGGGCCGTCATAGGGAAGTATGAGGATGCTCAAGTCGTCTACCATGAGAGTAGGGCCGGGATCGCCAAACGTCTGGCCGGCATCCCAGCGCTGAAAAAGATGGATAACGCTGATTTCTACAGGTTCATTCAGCTCAACTATACATCAAAGTATAAATGATATTCGTATGGATGAGGCCTGGCTGACACTTCCGTTATTTCTTTCTTCTCAATCTGTATAATTTTATCTAACAGGCTATCCGTGAAAGCTGGCTTGAGATATTCTTTATCCGACTGAAGCTCTTCAATGGCCTCAGAGAGATCTTTGGGCAGCTTTCCGACCTTCAGTGAGGCAGCTCTTTCAGGCGAAATGCTGTACAGGTCTTCATCCACCGGTTCTGGCGGCTCGATCTTTTTCTTAACACCATCCATGCCAGCCAGCAGTATGGCTGAGAGCGCTAGGTATGGGTTACAGCTGGGATCGGGTGTTCTGTATTCTATACGCTTGTTGCTGGGAGACCCTTTATTATATATTGGGATCCTGACGTTGGCGCTCCTGTTGCCGCGGCTCCAAGCTATATTTGTAGGGGCTTCATATCCTGGGACCAGCCGCTTATAGCTGTTTGTAGTGGGAGCCACAATGGCAGCCAAACTCCTGGTATGGCTCAACAGACCACCCACAAAGTACCTGGCCATCTGGCTTATTTGAGCGTACTTATCATTTTCATCAAAGAATTTGTTCTCCATGTGTTTCCCGTGTTTGCCGCTCCAGACGCTGATGTTTACATGCATGCCGCTCGCGTTGTCACCAAAGATGGGTTTCGGCATAAAAGTGACCCACTTTCCAAGCGACTGGCCTACCATCTTCGCGGCATACTTGTGCGTTGTCACCGCGTCGGCCGTTTCCAGAAGATAATCCCTATATGTGTTGACCTCTATCTGCCCAGCGGCCGCAACTTCATGATGGTGTGCCTCTACCAGCAATCCCATGATAGCCAGCGCATCGGACAGCTTTGACCTGTATTCCATAAGCGGGTCATAGGGGGGTGCTGGGTAGTAGCCCTCTTTGTACCTCATCCTGTAAGGGTTATCAGCCCAGGGGGCCTCCTCTGAATCCACTGAGTAGCTTTGCCTATAACCGGTAAGGGCGTCCCAGTGGACCTGACCGAACACAAAGTATTCTAGCTCCGGTCCTAAAAGGGCGGTATAACCCAGTCCGTTCAGGTATTTCTCAGCGTTCTGAGCCACTGACCGTGAATCACTATCAAGCCTCTTCCTACCCATATCGCAATAGATGTCCCCCATGATCCTTGCTATAGACCCATCGTACCAGGGCAACACCACAAAGGTGGATGGGTCTGGTATGAATATAAGGTCAGAATCTTCGATGCCGGTGAAACCCTTGATGCTAGAACCGTCCACCTTCGGTATACCGGAGATGAAGGAGTCGCTATCCAAGTGGGCCGCGCTGATGGTTATGTGCTGAAGCCTGCCGGTTAAATTTACAAACTGGAGATCTAGGTATTTAATACCTCTATCCTTTAATGCGGCACTGACCTCGGCCGCCGTATAAGTATAACTTTCCGGTTTTCCATCCACTAATCTGTAAGGCATAATACCGCTTAAATCTTTAGCATAATAAACATTTCCCTCATTAAATGAACAAAGTAACAAATATACACTAATTATATATCAGTTTATTCATATATATTGCCTTATATTATTATGCAGTCCATGACTGCTATAGATATTTAACATCTGACATTATATAATGCCCATCCACCGACCACGATGACCAATGCCAAGATTTGGCATATAAAATGATGATGATCGGGGCGCTACAATTTGTAGCCAAGATCTCTAAGGAGTTTGTGCCTAGCCATCTTGGAGGATCTATCCTCCGTTCCCTTTGGCCTGACACCATCAATAACCCCGAGGATTGCCCTTCCGTTATCGTCATCAGCTGTTATTACTGATATCGAGTTAGCGGTTGCGCAGTAGATACCAACCACCTCCTCCACATCCTTGATCCTGTTCAACACGTTGATGGGGTAAGCCCCGTTCAAGATAACTACAAAGGAATGACCGGCAGCTATCCTCTTAGCTATGTCCGTGGCTAACGTGATGGACCGCTTATCCGTTCCATCATAGCGTATTAGAGATGGGCCGCTAGCCTCGCAGAAGGCAAGGCCGAACTTGATATTGGGCATTGAGGTGGCCAGCCTTTCATAAATATCTTCAACGGTCTTGATAAAGTGGGACTGACCAAGTATTATATTAACTCCTTTAGGAATGTCTATCCTTATCCCTGATATCTTCATTGAGAAAATTTTACATTCTGAATTATATAAATGTTAGTTCCGTCTAGGCCCGAACCAACGACCCGCTTCCCAAGGGCGCAGGAGAATGGCCATGATGCGATATAATTTGTGGGGTATGCATAGGTCTTACCATTAGCGGTTAGAACCCTTAACTATCTCATTAACCACCCTCTTGTTGTATTCCAGTCACTCTGTCACGAAATGATGTTATGTGACTAGCTTAAATTACTACTGCAAGAAAGATATTTAAGATTAATTATATTTAGATATTGCGTGCCTGAACTTTCCCGTATCGAGAAGTGGTTCGTGAACAAAAGAGGAGAAGGGTACTTCGAAAAACTTCTTTTCAGGATGAAAGAATCAGGGGTAGTAAAGGTTGGAAACAACTCAAGAATCCTGGAACTAGGAGCTGGAAATGGAGCCCTTTCTTCCTTGTTGTATGAAAAATTTCACCCTCTATCTATCACGCTCACCGATTTTGATCAGGATCAGGTAGCTACGGCAAGGAAACGCCTAGAAGATAAGTTTGGCGGGGTTCCCGATGTTATTACCGTTGAACGGGCTGATGCAACTAATTTGCGATATCAGAATAACACATTTGACCTCGTTGTGGCGCACCTGATACTCCATCACCTTGGGAAACTCGAAAATATATTTACTGGGCTGGGCGAAATCCACAGGGTACTCGTTCCCGATGGCGCATTCATATACGTTGAATTTGCACACAAACAGGAAATCAGAAGGCATTTAGGAGAATTAGGTTTTAACATATCTTATAGAAAAGGTTTTCATCGGGAAACAGTCATAGCGACTAAATCGTCTTCTCTGGGAGCCTGAACCATAAAATATCAATGGATAGGCGAGGAATCTCCCTGACAACAGGATAAATTATGGCCCTGTTCTTCTCTACACCCTTTTTTTATACACAAACATTAAATAGTTTTATAACTTATCTCGAATCATGCCTGTTTTTTTAAAATATACTCATAGTCCAGGGGATGCGGCCTTAAAAGGTCAAGTTAAAAGGTACAGCGGTGGACCCGGCCTATGTATAATTATGTTCGCGTGAGTTGAACTACAATGACGGATTTGGCGGTCTACGGCATATCGTCAGAGGTGTTCCAACTGGTCAGCTCACTTGACTTCGATCATGTTACGTTTATAGATGAAACACTGAAGATTCCCACCAAAATAGAAAGGAATAGGATGCCCAATAACCTAGAGCAATTCCTCAGGCATGATATATCTGACATTGCGTCGTTCAGCGATAGCATAGGGAACGCGACGGTGGTGCTCTTTGCTCCAAAGGTCAAAAGGTGGGGGGAGGACGCACGGGGCAATATGCTCTCGCACGTTAAAGAGGTAGCAAAGCTGCTTAAGCGTGGACAATACCTGGTCAACATGGCGCCGAGCGAGTATGGGCTCAATCAGGAGATCATAAGGTTGGTAGAAGCGCTCAGCGGCTTAAGGGATGGTGAAACGATAAACTATGCGTATGCCCCTATAGCCACGGAAGGCAAGCTTGAGCCATATGCAGGAACGGCCGGAGGAAGGGTGCATGATATGCTTGGCATCACGACCTCATTTGGGCTTAATGAAGCAGAGCTGATGCACTTTAGCAGCGTAATTGAGAAGTTTACACCAAAGTTTCTACGGGCTTCATTTCCTAACCTTGAAGGGGAGTACTTTATCGATGAACTGGTGAGGGGGACATGCGACTTGAACCTCATCGATCGGTCATTTCCTAGGGGATCTGCAATAATCATGGTTGCAGTATCCTTCCTCAAGGCGATCGACGCCTTCTTGGACGAACTGCTTATCACCGTCAAACGGAAGGCCAGGGAGTTAGGATATAGGACAAAGCATACCAACATCAAATTGCTTTGGGATGTGGATGAATATGGATTGAGGGGCGAAGGGCCATATTGGAG
>JAFLXO010000002.1:93636-94911 GCA_029786595.1 Nitrososphaerota archaeon
ATATAGGACAAAGCATACCAACATCAAATTGCTTTGGGATGTGGATGAATATGGATTGAGGGGCGAAGGGCCATATTGGAAGGATGCGGCTTTACAAAGGCTATCGGAGTCATTTGCAAGGGTTGACTGGCTCTCCTATTCAGATCTGAAAAACGTCTTGGTCAATAGCGGTATAAGGAAGGACGACATATTGGTGGCCTGTGATCGTCCTACAGAAGAATTTCTAAGGAAAAGGGGGGCCGGCGGCAACATTATAATTGCCAAGACATCCGCAAAAACATATTAACCTTCAGTTCGACATTTAAATCATGGTAAAGGTTGGGCTTATAGGCGCCGGCGGCTGGGGTAAGAATCATGCGCGCACGCTTTACGAACTGGGCGCACTGTATGGAGTTTATGATATTGATGATGAACGAAGAAAGGAGTTCTCCAAAAAATATCAGGTAAGATCTTTTGATACGCTTGATGAACTGGTTACGAGCGATATTGATGGAGCTGTAGTGGCCACCCCTACGGCCACCCACGTAGACATTTTGATGAAGCTGGTCGAGTCGGGGAAGAATGTGCTAGTGGAGAAGCCCTTTGTAGCCGCATATAAGGACGGGGCCGTCATACTGGACAGGCTGAGCGCCGGGAAGGGGTTCGTCGGCGTAGGATATATTGAAAGGTTCAACCCAGCCGTTGGGTACGTTAAAGAAGCGATAGATTCCAAACGGTTAGGAAAGCTCATCCTGCTAGAATTTCACCGGGAGGGCAGGTGGCCCAACCGCATCGGGGACGTTGGCGTAGTGCTTGATACCATGGTCCACGATATCGACACAAGCAGGTACCTTACTGGAATGCATCCGTCAACGGCATTCGCGCGGGTTTCAAAGGTTAGGAATAACGTGGAGGATCTGGCGGTGCTCCTGTTGGACTTCGGCGAAGGGGTTACCGCCTCAATGGTTGCCAACTGGATAACTCCAAAAAAGGATAGGAGGTTATCGGCGGTATTTGAAGAGGGGATCATCCAGATCAATTTTATCACCCAGGAAATCAGGGTTGATACAGAATCGGAGACGGTGATCCCACGCCTTCAGACCAAGGAGCCACTGATGCTAGAGGACCAGGCATTTATAGATTCGATCTTAGGTAAAAGGAAGTTCCCCATACAGGCTAAGGATGCGATTGAGAACAACCGTATCGCAGAGGCCGCCCTCCTTTCTGCTGAAAGAGGGATACCTGTATTCATTTAACCCCAAGTTCCAGATACTTTGCACGGAAACGCTGGACAAC
>JAFLXO010000030.1 GCA_029786595.1 Nitrososphaerota archaeon
CGGCAACTATGGTCAGGGCCAGCATGATTATCACGGCGAGCATTTCCGAGATGGCCCTCCTTTTCCCCCTCCTTAACGGCTGCATAACACCAGACCTTAACGACTGCATAACGCCATATGATTGGGCAGCTTAAAAGGAGGCCAACGTAAGAAAGGGTATGCTCTTCAGGGAGACCTTCGACCTTGTGATCCGCGATAGGAAGACACAGACCACTAGGCCACTTGAATGGTATCTATGGTACAAGGACAAGGTCGGGATGGAATTCTGGGCGGAGTCGGGCGACAGAATGAGGAAGGCCAGATGCATGATAAACGAGGTGGCGATTGCCACCCTAGGTGAGATAGCTTCGAACCCAGAACATTACGTCAGGGAGGGATTCGAAAGTGGAGAGGAATTTAAGCGAATATGGTTCAGACTTCATCGTCAATGGAAGGATGACGAGAGAGTTTGTGTAATTAGGTTCGTGAGGCTCTAAAAAGCCTTCATTTAAGCAACTTAAGGAAGTCCTCCTTGGTCAGGCCTGCCTCGGCTATGATTTTCATCAGGGTGCCCGGGGCTATCTCCCTGTGCCTTGGAACCACTGTAAACTTCCCTCTGGGACCCTCCAGCATTATGTGACTGCCCTTCTGCCTGACCGGCCTGAACCCTGCCCAATGCCTTCACTACGTCATTCCAGCGAAGGACCGGCAGCTCCGATATCAGACCTCGACTTCTATCAGTTTTTTGTTCTTGGTCTTGACCCCAGCCTTGTCTTCGAGATATTCCAGCACGAGCTCGATCGCTTCCTTGACGTTCCTCCTAGCTTCTTCCTCCGTCTTTCCTTGGCTTATGGCAGCAGGAAGCTCAACGCACTGTGCCGTATAGATCCCGCTACTTTCGTCCTTCTCCATGGTGACCGTAAAGGTCCTGATAGCCATATTTTTACACGCTGTACACCGCTTAATAAAGCTAGCCCCAAGGCCGACCACTGCGCCTAAGCGGTCCAGGTCAGCGACAGCCCGTTCCCTGCGGCCGTGATATAGTAAGCCGAAGGCATGGCGCCCGTGTAGGGAATGGAGAACTGCAGCTCGACCGTCTGGCCGGGGGCAATGGTGGTCTCGAGATTGCCGCCGTTGTACGTGATCGTGAAGGAGGAGACCGTATAGGCGCCGGCGCCTGGTATATCAACTATCAAGGACGAAGGGGTAAATGGTGATGTGCCATACGAATCCAGATAGGCGGCGACCGAGGTGGTCGAGCCCGATTGCGCAGCATAGGCGTACACGAGGCTTATCCCGACCCCCGCGTTAGTTCCCGCCGTCTGGGAGCCCTTCCCCAGCTGCTGTGAGGTTGTAATGTAGCGCTGAAGCTGGGGATAGACGAGAATAGAGAAGCCGGCGATGACTATCACGATCAAGATCAGGGCCGCGAGCATCTCGGAGACCGCCTTCCTCCTGTGGAACATGGTTGCTTATGCCATGGCGCCTTTTAAAGCACCCAGGCATGAAGGCCTGATGACAAAAAGTCATACGAAACTAATACACAAAGCAAAAGCAATTTCACCAATCATCGCGACAATAATACTGATAGTGATCACGGTCGTCGCAGGGGGCTTCATCTACGCGTACGTTTCAGGGATGCTTCACAGCGGCGCAACTTCCCAGCAGGCAACGATCCAGAGCTACTCACTTGTGCCCGGGTCAGGTAAAAACGCCACACTTACTGTAACCGTACAGGACTCGGGGACCGTCGCCATCTCCAGCGTCAATATCACTTCATTGAGCAACGCTGTAACCACTACCTTTAACCCCTACGTCGTAAACCCATTCCTAAGATCAATAGCGCCGGGTTCCACGATGAGCAACTCGACATCCATCACTGGAACTGCACCGTTTCTCGCCGGTAATACATACACAGCAACCTTTGTGGTAACCTACGCCAATGGCGCAACACAGGACATTACAGAGGGCTTGGTAGCCAGCACGTTCTAGCAGCCACATTCCATTCCGTATTTTTTTATTTTTTATTTCTTTCTTTATATCTATCCTATAAGGTATCTTCTTTTAATTCTACTACTAGAGATTGCTTGCAGTTTAAACAAGCTTTGGGTGCTTGAACTTTGCTAGGGCGGCTGGTGCTTGACCATAGTATGGACAGTTGACATTTTTAGCTTGTATTAAGCATATTTGTTGCGGCACCACCGATATTATTGGGTAAAAGGCTTAAATTCAACTATTTACCTTATAATTTAAGTAGACTAAAGATGGAAAATAATAAATCTCTAATCATAAGAGATAAACTGTTAGAATACGGAAAACATAGGCACAGTGATATCGATGAAAAAGATACAAAAGGTAGGATCGAAGATCCAAATAAACATCCGCTAGAATTTGTATTTGGCGTTATACTAGACCAGGGAATAAAATATGAAAAGGCGTGGTCTGGACCATTTGAACTTACAAATAGATTAGGGCACCTAGATGTAAAAAAAAATAGCAGAAATGGATGCTAAAGAACTGGAAAAAGTAATGTTCAAAAAAACGGATTCAGAAGGTAATCGTTTACCAGCTCTTCACAGATACAAGTATATGGCAAGACGCCTTATTGAAGCCTCAAAGCTGATATTAGAGAAATACGACGGAAACGCCTCAAAAATATGGAAAGGGCCTGCCTCTGCAAAGGAACTGGAAAACAGATTCAGAGAGTTCAAGCAGGTTGGGCAGAAAAAGGCTTCGATGGCGGTAAATATCTTGGTACGAGATTACGGTATTCGAATAACGGGGGATGAAAGTGGCATAGATGTGTCCAATGATGTGCATGTGCGCAGGGTTTTTCGTAGAACCGGGTTAATAACCAGAGACAATGGGAAGGAGGTAGTAGAAATTGCTAGAAAGCTTAATCCTAAATATCCAGGAGAACTAGATTATCCTGCATGGGTTATTGGAATGAAATATTGCAAATTAAGTAATCCAAATTGCAAAGATTGCCCTCTTAATGAGATTTGTCCTAAGATCTTGACTTAAGAAACTTTAGTCTGTTACCCATTGAAAGTCCTTTTAATGGCTCCTCCTTATGTTTCAACTTATCTCTTATAAATTTGATATATTTCTCGCCAGCTAAAATAACAAAATGATCGTTTTCCAAATCTGTATTTTCATTTAGTTCTTGAACTACCCTGTCAGCCCAGATTTTAACATCTTTTACAGATATGTTATTCAATGTAACATCGTAGGGTTCAATTTCTTTACCTAAAGGCAAGAGATGATACTTTGCTGAGAGGATAAATATTTTGTCCGGATTCAGCTTCTCAGCGTACTTCAAACTCATCTTAAATAGCGGACTGTCGTACATATCCCGAGCCGGTGAACTATGGTTATGTTTCTTTTTAGAACAAGATATTATGAGAACTATCTTTTCCATAATATTTTTTCGTTGTAAAGACTACCCTATTAAGCTTAAGGATACCGGCAGTTTCCTACAAAATCTATAATTCTTAATAGATTGCATGAAGAGAGATAAGGAGTAGGGAATTTGATATCGATGGCGCTACAGTGCCCAAAATGAAAAAGAATCGAAGTTGTTTTGACGGTAAAAAGCCTATCGCTACTCAAATTCTGCGAGAAGATTGTGACTGCCTCAGCTTGCAATACCTGGATGTTGGGGGTACGATATATAGCAAAACTTTTGGTCATCTACCTGGTCCCACTTGATGCTGAAGAAATGGCCACGGTCTACCCTTCGATAATCGGTATACTCCTCCCATACATCCATGATGAAGCAGTTGCGGGAGCCTGCCTGCCGTTCATATCTAGGGCGGCATCCCTCTCCTTAAAGAAGGTCTACAATAAGGACCTTATGGTTGTCGTCTACCCAGACCGGACCCCGGTTATGATCACGGGCTTGGTTCCGGCCTTCTTGAAGGCCATCGTGTATATAACCAGTAGGACAACGCCTTCCCTTTCAACAGAGTTGATCAGTAAGCCTATTACCCCGTTCAAGGAACTAAATCCATAGCTTTATCTTCAATCCCTTCATCTTCCTTATGTTTCGCAACGTTACTTGATAAAATCGGAAGGCAGTAGGATCCCGCAGATCCCCTTATAGAATGGCTGTGTAATTTGTTTTGTAAAAACCACGCGTGTTAAGCTCAGACGGTGTATCTGATGCCTTTATTCCTCAGAAAGAGCAAGTTGATGTGCCCTCACGGTGTTCCATATAATTGTTTGATTAGATCTAGGGGCTATCTAGTTTTGATAACTTTGAAGTATGCTTATTTATCCAATCAGTAACCTGAAGTATGTCTGCTGAACACTTTGCCGTTTCCAATGATATAAAAACTGCGGCCTCCGTAGAAGCTTGAATCTTTTTGCCGTTGAGTCTCAAGAAAATGTCAGCGGCAGTATATGCAGTTCTCTTATTGCCGTCTACAAAAGGATGTAACTTATCAATATCGTGAAATAACACTGCAGCCTTTTCAGTTAAAGTTCGGAATGGTTCATAGCCAAATAGTACGCTATTGGGCCTGCTTATTGCAAGTTCAATGTTACTTTCGGAGATTATCCCTTCACTTCCTCCGTATTTCATTATTACCTCTTCATGTATTGCTACTACTTGTTCCCTTGTTAGATATTGATACCTCAAAGTATTAAAATTTAGAAAGTTCTTTTAATATTTCAGTATTCTTCTGTGTAGATTCCTTTAGAGCCTTTTTGAACAATTGCCTCCTTGAAGCAGAGGGCTCAAGACCTTCTATCTTCCGCGTTGGGATTAAAGAAGTAAATATGATTTCCGCTAGAGCTGATGTGCCATTTGTATAAGAGAAAATACCTGCGCTGGTGGAGTCGGTAATCTGTTCCGCCGATGTCAGCCCGGCAGTGCCCAGCCCCGGAATTTCATTTATCTCTTCTAGATCCATTAACACCACCAAAATATCCTACATAAATCGCCTATATATCCTTATCCTCAATCCAATTTTCTGACAGAACTCTTTCACTGTAACCCACGGTAGGAGTAGGAACTTGGGGCGGTCCAAAAGTTACCCTTTTTACTTCTTTAGTAGTACGAAAGACATAAGCTAGGTTATCGGATTCGATAATAGCTCGGTTGAAAGTTTCCACCTCGGTGTCCTTTTGTCCAAGAACTGCTTCAGGATTATAAGGAGTACTGAGTTGCAGAAGTTGATCGTATTCATAATACAAATTCAGTATATCCTTGTCGAGCCTTGCTGGAGTATCTACTATATCAAGCCCCAAGACATTTTTTGCCTCGCTTCTTCCAACCATATAATCATGCGAGAAACGTCCTTTGGTAATTGTCTGAATTATTTGCTCCATCTTTTTCTCATCATGCATGTGGCGCGAAAGGAGCATCTTTGCGAGAAAGGATATTTGTTCCCTGGTTCTATTAATCGTGCCTAAGGCCAATGGACTGATACTCTGGGCAAGCCTGTCAAATACTCTTACTAGAGAATCCTCATCTTTTAAATTAAGTTCTCTCTTAGCAAGCTCTAAATAACTAATGACATCTTCCACGTTTACGGGAACAGTTTGAGTCACGTTCATGGGCCCCGGCACCGAAATTTGAGGACCAAAGGGCGACGTCACTGAAGGGTCAATTGGCGATAATTGCCCCATCTTGGTCATAACAATTTCATCGGCACCCAAGGCAATCAAAGTAGCACAACTCAAAGCTTTAAATGGAATTATTACATTAAACGAGTCGCAGAACTCTCTAATCGTATTTACAAGCGCATAACCAGCTATAGTAACTCCACCCGTACTATATATGTACAAGTCTATTTTCTTTTGCTTGCCCATTCGTGAAAGATGGTTCAGACAGAATGGTAAAGCGTCAACAGCAATTCTCGACTCAAGTCCCTTTCTATCGCCTGTAATATATACCAATAATCTTGAATTTCTAGCACGCTCTATTCTTTTAATGAGTTTTTGTCTTTCAATTCTGCCCATGTCATCATTGATACATATTCCAGTCTTATATGTATTATGAACTAGATGGCCTTGGGACACGCATGTAAATGTCCAGCCATCCCTTTGCAGTTTACCGGTGACCGATATTAATCTACCGGTTTTGACGGAAGGCGGCGGCCGGCTATCCCCGCCCTTGAACAAATATACCCATAAACGTTCTGTGGTGCACTTTGACGTTTGATGGAAGCGAGGTGCCTCACCTACCGTAACCATACAGAACTCTGGAACCGTCGCCATCACGAGCGTCAACATCACTTCATTGAGCAGTGTTACAACCAAGACCTTTAACTTCTCTACTGTAAATCCATTCCTTAGTTCAATAGCGCCGGGTTCCACGATGAGCTACTCGACATCCATCACTGGAACTGGACCATTCCTAGCTGGCAATAAATATACAGCTACCTTTGTGGTAACCTACGCCAATGGCGCAACACAGGACATTACAGAGGGCCTGGTAGCCAACTCATTCTAACAGCAACATTTCATCCCATATTTTTTTATTTTTTTATTTATCATATGTTCGGCCGATTGCAAAGGCTACATAAAGAGAAAGCGTGAAAAATAAACAAATCTACATTATGGTATCAGCAGAAAAAGATTAAAGAAGGTAAGAATATTAAGATGTATAATAAAACAAAGGTGAGGATTGAATGAAAATAATGCCCGGCAATAAGTTAATTAACAATGAATTTAAGAACAGATTTGATATAAAGGAGTGATAAAATGATAGAAGAGCAAAAAGAAACGTTAAAATTTGAAAGTATGCTAAATAATATTATTCTGGGGGATTCTATGGAGGTAATGAAGCACATACCGGATAATAGCATAGACTTAATTTTTGCAGACCCTCCCTATAACTTACAATTGGAAAATGATTTATATAGACCCAATGAAACCAAAGTTAATGGCGTAAGTGAAGAATGGGATAAATTCAAATCATTCAAAGATTATGATGATTTTACCTTTAATTGGCTAAGTGAATGTAAAAGGATTTTGAAAAAGTCTGGAACTATCTGGGTTATAGGTTCGTATCATAACATCTTTAGAGTGGGTAAAATAATGCAAGATTTAGGATACTGGATATTAAATGATATTATATGGATTAAAACCAATCCCATGCCGAATTTTAAGGGAACACGCTTTAACAACGCACACGAAACTTTGATATGGGCTTCAAAGGACAAAGAATCAAAATACACTTTTAATTATAAAACAACGAAATCTTATAATGATGATTTACAGATGAGAAGTGATTGGTATATACCAATCTGTCAGGGCGAGGAAAGAATTAAATTTAACGGGCAAAAGGCACATCCAACCCAAAAACCGGAGGCATTATTATATAGAATAATTAATGCGACATCAAAGCCCTCTGATATAATATTAGACCCTTTTGCTGGAACTGGAACCACTTTAGCAGTAGCAAAGAAGTTGGGCAGGTATTTTATAGGCATTGAGAAGGAGAAAATCTATGTTGATGTATGCAAAGAGAGGTTGAGCAAAGCCACAGTATTTCAGCAGCAACTATTAGATTACCCATTAGAGATTAAACCTAAAAGATTGCCATTCGGCAGTTTAATAGAAAATGATTACATAAAACCTGGTGAATATCTATATTCACAGAATGAAAAATACAAAGCATTAGCTTTGGCAAATGGAACTTTGTTATACGGTGATAAATCAGGATCGATCCATAAAATAAGCGCAATGATATTAAATAAACCAGCCAACAATGGATGGACGTTCTGGTATGTTAAAAGGGGCAATAGACTAATAAGCATAAATGATTTCAGGCGGGAATTATTAAGGAAGATATAAATGTCAATTATGGATTATAATACATTTGGAAGTATTTTTAATAAAGAAATATTTGAGCAATCAAAACCGAAGCTTATAGAAACTATTGCAGGAGATCCAAAAAGGTATATAGGTTTATTTAGACCCACCAAGCCAAAAGGTAAATTATTACAGAATCTCTTGCAATCACATGAAATAAGAATGGGCAATGCCTTTGAGGTATTGCTTGAGAAATATTTTAATATTTTAGGCTATTCTATATTACAAAAAAAATTTACTAATGAAAAATTGGATATTGATCAATGCTTTAGAGATAAGAATACAATATATTTTATAGAGCAAAAAATGAGAGATGATCATGATTCTACAAAGAAAAGAGGTCAAATAGACAACTTTGAAAAAAAACTAAATTTAATGATAAACAACTACCAAAATGAAAAATTAATAGGTATATTCTATTTTATAGATCCTGATTTTAGGAAGAATGAAAACTACTATAAATTAGAACTTTCTAAAATGAAAGATGATTACGGTGTTGATTTATATCTATTTTATGGCAAAGAATTATTTGACTTTATGGAAATTCCTGATGTATGGAATGAAATCTTTGAATATCTAAAAGAGTGGAAAAATTCTATACCCGAATTGCCAGAATTGAACTTTGATGTAGAACCAGAACAATCATTTAATGAAATTAAAGATTTATCCCCCGCTATATTTAGAAAACTATTTGAAAATAAAGAAATGTTTAAAGAAATTGTTTTAACACTGTTCCCTCAAAAGAAAACTCTCAATTTATTATTAGAATATTTTAAACAGAAAAGGGATATTAAAATTTATATGACATTATATAGCGAACTTAATAAATGTTTATCACATAGTTCATCTAAGGGACATTGACGGCAAACAGGTATGGAAATCTATTCTTACAAAGGATTTCAAAGGATATTCTAACGGTATCTCAATATCTCAGATAACCATTTCAAAGCCTTCAATCCTTAATCGCTTCAAGACATTAAACAAGAATAAACCTATTGAAAAACAAATAAAGCCATTCAATTTTATGCTTATAGGGTCTGAGAAAAATGGTGTTATACCATGCTTGCTCTATCGTAAGGATTACAACGGCATACAGTATGAGAAATTCATTGATTATAAGAGTGATACATCCTCTGATAATTTATTATTGCCTTCAACTGAATACTGGCATACCTTAGAAGATGTTTTGACACAATACGTAAGGCATAACGATAGCAAGTTTGACTACATTGACGGAATTGCCCATAGGAAACACATCGTTGCTGATAGGATAAGATACATAGGCAAGGAAACAAACAACCTCGACGAAACACAGATCACAGGAATTGAAGAAGACGATTATCTGGAATATGAAAATATCAAAGAATTCTACAACTGGATTCTAGTATTGAGGCCTAGGGATGTTAAGGATAAGGGAATATCTGAAAGAGGGCTGAGAAGTGTCAAACAGAAAATCCGGAGTGGAAATGGATTCAAAAATAGGTCAAAAATTATTAAAATCCTTTTCAAAAAATACTTGAATAAGGACAATTAAAATTTTAGAATTTAGATATAAAAAGCGGCACGTTTTTTGGTCTTATCTATATCCCCCCCGATGAGATGATAGGGAAGCTTGCTGACTATATGGAAAGTGGGCATTATGAACGAGGGCCCACGAGAGCTACTAGCACGTCATCATTTATGTTAATGGGAAACATAAAAGTTGAAGTCGGGGAAAGAAGTTATACTCCAGTTGAAGAATTTACATACGTCCTTCCTGATGACATAAGAAAAAGGGACCCGGAAAAGATAATCGACAGGATAGTTGGGCTTATTCCAGGATGTTCGCCGGCATGCTGGTGGTGTTCTCCCTGCTGGACGACATAGACATATCATATAAAACGGTGGAGAAACTATTCGGACGAAGAGGTGGCCCTTGGTGTGCACAACCTGCACGCGCTGATACTGAAGAAGAAGGGGGTAACGGCGTCCGATGCCACCGGTGACGGCACAGGCTACTCCCTGACCATCAAGAAGAACTATCTATGAATCGTACGCCCAGGAGCTGAAGGACAGGGCGAAGGGGAACGGCGATAACAAAGGGGATGATGCCAGGCCAAGGAGGCTCTTCGCCTATGCCTTTACCATAATGGACCTGAACACCAGGCTGTACCTAGCCTGTGGGCACAGCCTCAGGTCTAAGAAGGAGGCGTTCGAAGGCGCAATGGCGATGCTGTCGCGCACCGACATAGAGCTGAGCTCAATGAGGTTTGACAGGTACTACTCATACCCGACTTATGTGAACGCCTTCGGTGGGGAGACCATGGTGTACGTCATGCCAAAGAGGAACTCCACCCTGAAGGGCTCACAGAAGTGGAAGGACACCATGAAGGAGTTCATCACCAATACCGTAAGCTACCTTGAGGAATATCACAAGAGGAGCAACTCGGAATCGGGCTTTGCACAGGATAAGAAGCTGCTGGGCTGGACGGTCGCACAGAGGAGGGATGACAGGATCGGCTGCGCACTGTTCTCCATGGAACTCTGGCACAACCTGTTCAACATGTGATGCTAGGGAATAATAGCACCCCCACAGCCACACGCATGGGAGCCCTTAAATAGCAATACACATAGAAAAGTACATTATGCATTTAAAGGCATTAAGGATGAAGAATTTTCTCTCAGTTGGGTCGGTCGATATTGAACTCGCCAATCTTTCAACCATCAATAGAATAGTTGGAACAAATAACACGGGAAAAACCAACGTGTTCAGGGCCTTAGAATTCATAGGTAAGGCTCTTCGGATGGATCAGGCGAGTCTTTCTCTTCCATCTACTGCCATCTACCACAAATTAGAAGTGGAGAAGCCTTACGAAATTGAAGTTTCAATACTTCCTGACGATCAGGAGGTGGCTGCATTGGTCGATAGCCTTGCCCTATGTTTGGCTGCCTCTGGGGATGATCCGAATTTCTTCTCCCTACCTCAAGAGAAACCCAAAGTACACCGACATGAATTAAAGATGCTCGCCATCGAGAAGCTTCGTGATCAAGTTTTTGGATCATTCTTTAAATCAAACCTCTCAATTCTTATCAAGGGAGGTATTTCCGAGTATTATCCGCCTCAGGTATCGTTGCACTCGCGCTCAGACCACCAAGATCTCTTCTTTCATTGGTGGGGTACAATAACCTCGAATCCACTTCCTTCGCAATCTTATGAGCCAATTTCCTTGATTGAAGGCATAGCAGACGAATTGGTTACAAAACAAACCGAGTTCGCTAAGTATGTGTTGGAAGAAGGATTGCAGATGCCGTCTATTCCGCCAGATTATTATGCTTCAAACATATTCCAGCTTATAAATAAAACGCCGACGGGGGTAGCCAGAGGAATAGATTTTAACCGCTTTAGAGTTGATCAGGTTCAATCAATTTTCGGAAATTCGGAAATCTTTGGCCGTCTGCGGCTGTTTTTCAGATACCGCGGCCTTAGGTTTGATCAGTCTACAACTATCGGTGTTCCCGATTTGGTGATGCTAATTTATCTTTCGTCGATTATATCGGTATCGGAGGAAGGCAAATTACCATCACCCCCTCTTCTTGAGGATTTCGAACAAATGGATTTCCCATTCCATGAACTCTCTTACAACTCGCTACCTTACCTTCTTTTCCAGCTAGAGAACAGCGAGTCAGTAAGAGATATAAAAAAATACCAGAAGATCCAACAATTATTTAAAGATCTTACGGACGCCCTTTCCTTTAATGTCTTGGTTAGACCACATGTGAAGAAAGAAGAGCCTGGGATTAAATTTTCAGCGGTTCCATTAAATGATGATACCCCATTTATTCCTGAAACCAAAACTAACTTCGCTTTAGGTTTTCAGATCGACAAACATCCGAAAATCAGCAATAAGCTTTCGATAGAAATTGTAGATAAGGATATGTCATTGCCAATAGAATCATCAGCTGCAGGTTTGACCGAGGCCCTCCTTCTTGCAACAGCTATAGGAGGAAAGGAACATTGCACGATACTGCTCGATGAGCCTGGACAAAAAATGCATCCTACACTGCAGAAAAGGCTCCTCGAGGAGATTGACAATAGCGTCGCCAAAATGGATAATCAGTTCTTGATAATCACACACTCGCCTTATCTCGTTAGCGCCAGGGATCTTAATGGTTTATGGCGATTTAATAAGGAAAGCGGCTCGAGCTCGGCATTAAATGTAGGATTAAAAATTGATGAGCTCCGTTCAGAAGATAAGGAGAAACTAATTAGATACTTTGATAATGCTGATATAAGGTCTCTTTTATTCGCTAAGGGTATTGTACTTGTGGAGGGGGTATCCGACAAGATTGTGATAGAGAAAGTCGATCGATTTCTTGCAACAGAAGATAAAAGTTGCGACCTCTCATCGAAGGAGTGGTCAGTAATAGACGTTGGAGGAAAGGACTCCTTCCTGATATTTGTACGACTCTGTAAAGCCCTCAAGTTACCTTACATTATTGTCGGTGACTACGACGCTCTAATGCAACTTGGAAAGAAAGTTTCTGGGGCCAGTTGTCGAACATCCGCGATACTGCTGGCCCTCCTACTTACGGAAGACTTTAATGGAAAGGAAGTAACCCGCTTGAAAGAAGTTAAGAAACAAGTTGTGGAAAAGGACAAAGCATGTTGGTACCTGCCTGAACTTATTAAAGAATTCAGATCTCTTGGAGAAAGGCACAATGTCTTTGTGTTCACGAGGGACCTTGAAAACGCTCTTAGAATGGGGCCCACGAGCAAAGATAAAAAGCCTCTTAATGCAGTAGAATCGCTGCGCGAGTGGATTGATACAAAAAAGGTCCCAGATGAATTCGAACTGCTCGGAAAATTCCTAATGGAAAAGGTTTCATAAATCATGATTGTTTAAGTCGATAACCTTTGGCAAAACTTGCTACTGTCTCTGGCTCGATTAGAGGAACGAAGATATCGTCCCATCTGTATCCAGCCTCCTGCCGATCTTTAGGCCGTCAAGTCAAGTATGACTTGATACCTGGCTCTGTCAAGCTTTTCATCATGCCATGCAGAATCGGTTATCAAGTTGTTCAGGGCGCTCTCGTCATTATAGAAATTGAACATGCTGTTCATCGCTGAAACCGTTTTATTGCTGGATATCATGAGGCCCGTGATATACCTTACAAAGTTCTTCATCTGTGGTTTAGAGAATATGCCATCAAAGGCAGGCAGGTATGAGGAAACCACTGATGGATACTCAACCATAGGTATCATGAATTATTTCAGCAATTCACCTATAAAATTAGCAACAACAAAATTATCTGGCAAATTGGTAAACTAAATTTTGCCAAAGTTTAGTTAGTGATCATACTTACGAAATTAAATTGACATATCGTGAGACCGTTATGAGATGGGCGAAAAATCAAGCGCTATTACAAAATTCGAGTTCCATAAAACTACTATCTGATTTAATTTTCCCTTTAGTCTCGCATATTCACTTTAACTGGAATAAAGTTGTTCCGGCACATTCTGGTGGCGCTAATCATATACGACGGGCAGATGACCAGAGAAGACAATTACGATGGCTGGTACAGCAGGCTTTCAGTATCCTTAAGATTACAGGTTGCGCTACCCATATGCTGCACCGATGGTGGGTGACACAGGTCCCTTGGTTTTACAGAACTGGACCAAATTTTTGATAATAAGAGCTAAATATAAGTAAATTTAATAATTAATTTATATGAAAAATAGTGGATTAGAAGGAGAAAAAGAAGTTGTTGCGCTTGTCAAGTGCCCTTACTGTGGTAGTAAATTGCAATTAATGCCTAGAAATCAGCCACTTATTGATGTCAAATGTACCAAGTGTGTTTTTACAGCTCAAATAAAAACAGTTAAAAAAATTAATAAAGAAATTTTGGGAGGCGGATATGATATAATAGATAAAACGACAAAGGCAGGGTACCTAATACCGCCATTAATTATAAATATCAAATCGGAAAATAATAAAGAAATACGGTTTTATCCATTTATTACCAAGAAAAATCTTAAAAAAAGGATACTTTCAAAGGAAGCTAAAAGAGCAAATTATAAAATGTTTAATTACATTGATCTAGATAAATTACCATACATTATAATATACCCATGTGAGAAGTCTGTAAACCTGAGGGTACCCTCCATTTGTTAAAGAGGAATATGTCAGTTGCTCATTCGAAGCTTAATACCAAAATCACAATCATAACCCATTAAGTGTAATATGGTCTGTGCTACTTCAAGATTGGAGAGAGTTCTGCCATGAATTGTATTCTGAATATAATCCTGATCATAGCCTTAGCGCTGGTGAACTTCTCCACGAACCCGTGCACCGCCTCCAGCTCCTTGGTCCGCCTTCCGTCACCCTTTCGACAGCGGTCGGGCCGCAACGAATTGACCAGCATGCAATTCTAACATGATTAAACTAATAAAATAATCAATTAGTAATAGATAACTATATATAGATTATCCATCGCTAACCGTCCATGGATATCTACAACGCCCTGTTGAGGTACAGGGGGTACGGTGCCGGGTTGAACATGGTGAAGAGGGAGATACCGCTGCCGGAGGGCAACTTCATCAATTCCATAATAGGCCCGAGGAGGGCCGGAAAGACCTTCCTCATGCTGCTCTACAAGGACATGATCGACCTGCCGGACAGCAACAAGGTCTTCATAAACGGCGAGGACATAGACTTTGAAGGCATAAGGCCGAGCGACCTCGACCAGATCGAAAGGGCGGTATTCGAGATATATGCGCCCGACCAGCGCAAGGACGTGTACCTCTTCATCGATGAAGTCCAGAACTTCCCCAGCTGGGGCAGGTGGGTGAGGACCCTGTCCGATGAGCATCGCTACAGGATTATGATATCGGGGTCCACCTCGGACCTGTCAACGGACAACCTCCCGAACGAGCTCAGGGGCAGGGCGATAAATACGCTGGTGCTGCCATTTTCGTTCAAGGAGTACTGTGCCGCCAGGAGGATCGGCCATGCCGGGCACATGAAGATCGACGAGGCCGGTCGCCTGACATCGGCCTTCGGCGATTATCTGGAATACGGGGGCTATCCGATGGTCGTGGAGGCGGGCGCCCCGGAGCTAAAGGCGCTCATACTGAGGGAGCTGTACGAAACGGTCCTGCAGAGGGACCTGATCGAAAAGTACAGGATAAGGAGGAGCCCGG
>JAFLXO010000031.1:0-4690 GCA_029786595.1 Nitrososphaerota archaeon
TTCGGCAGGGAGACCGATGGGTGGAAGGGGAAGGAGATCACGGTTGCCAAGCAGCTTATCAAGGCCTCGGACGGCGCAGAGGTGTTCTCGGTGGTGGTGCAGCGTGCTACGAAGTGAAATACTGAAGAAAATCCGCAACCGGATCCGGAGGAAAAGGAAGGCCAGCCCTGCATTGCTGTTTCCCAGCGTGGGGTAGTAAATCATGAAGGTAGGGCTCGGCAGCTGGCGCCTCTATTTTGCATCCGTGGTTCCCTTATTTGCAATGATCTACCTCGGGCTGTTGCTCATGCATCTTGGCCGCACCGGGTACGTAGGGCTTGCTTCGGCGACCCTGATCGGCTCAGGGGTTGGGTTGCTGATCGGGGGGTTCTTTTATTATTATGATGAAATGAAGAAGGGCCAGGTCAGGCTCCCGGCGCGTCCGAGGATAACCAGGGTAAGGCCTACAAGGCGCAACAGGAGGCTGGACTCGGTGGCCGCCCTGCTGGCAAGGAATACTTCAACGGATATACTTCGTGCCGGCGTCAATCTGACCCCTCATGCCTTCTATTACAGGTGGGTGACATATGGCGCATGGTCCTTTGCTGTAGCCGTTCCGCTGTCCTTTGCCCTGGCCTTCCTCCTGAAGACCCCTCTTGCGCTGGTGCTGCTGATGGTCCCAATTTTCGTCGTGTTTGTGGCGCCCACCTTTTCCCTGAAGTCCACCGCTGGCGACCGGAGGAGGGCAATAGACGACGAGCTTCCCTTTTTCGCTCTTTACATGTCCACCATGGCAGACGCTGGGGTGTCCCTGTACGATGCCCTCAGGAGGCTGATAGGGCGCGGCGTGTTTAGAAACATTGAGAGGGATGCGGTGTACCTGCAGCGGGCGGTCGAGTTCATCGGCCAGGACCAGCTTTCGGCGGTAGACATGCTGGCGAAGGAGCACCCGTCCAAGTCTATGCGTGATTTGCTTTACGGCTACTCTTCCGAGCTCAGGTCGGGCGGGAACATATCCGGGTATTTCACGGACAGGGCTGAGTCCCTTCTCAGGTGGCTTGAGTTCCGCTTCCAGAAGTACGGCGACTCGGTTTCTGACCTGGGCGAGATGATGACCGCCATGTTCTTCATAATGCCCACTCTGGTGATAGCCTCCGCGTTCATCTCCCCCGCCGCCTCGATCACCCTCGTGTGGATGATGACCGTGCTGGTGATCCCGGTCATGGGGGTGGTGATCATATTCATGATAAGGTCAGCACAGCCGAAGATGGGCGATACCTACGAGGGGAACGCCCGCAACGGCATCATAGCAGCGGCCGTTTCCGGGGCCATAACCGCATTCCTCCATGTTCCGCTCTGGACGCCCGTGGCGGCCGGGTTGATAGCCGGCTCCCTTGCCTTCAGCCTGCCGGTGTACGTGCAGAAGAGGGCCGCCGACAACGAAGAAAGGAGCCTTGAGGGGTTCGTACGAGACGTAACCGAGTACCGCAAGTCTGGGTACGGCATGGCCAGGACGATAGGGAGGCTGGCGGCCGAGGGCAGGTATACGAAGGAGTTCACTTCGATGCTGAAGGGCGTAGCCGTCTCCCTTTCGCTTGGCTCCCGCCTTTCGGAGGTCAACACCAAGGCGGCCTCATGGGTCACACGTGAGCTGTTCTTCCTCCTGGGCGAAGTGGACGATTCCGGCGGGGGATCGCCGAAGGAGCTGGAGGCGGTGCACGAGTTCGTGGAGAAGTTCACCAACGCCAAGGCGATGGTCAGGAGCAGGATGAAGGTTTACGAGCTGCTGGCCATGGCCACCCCTCCCGGGCTGGCGGTGCTGATATTCGTCATGTCCACCTTCATGAAGATGCTGGGCTCGGGCGGCGCGGCCCTGGGCGGCATCATAAGTACGTCCATACCACCTTCCTTATTTTCCGCCGCCTACATGATGGCCATCGTCTCGGCGGTGTTCATGTCCCTTTCCGCTGGTGTGGCTTCCGACTTCACGGTGAAGAACGCGTGGAGGGTATCCCTTGCCGTGCTGATGGCGGCGCTGACGATATTCGTCCTGACCACGTTCGGGGGCGCAATAACGGGCTTGCTGCCCCTTTAGTGTAAATCGATAGAACTCCCATTTTAATGAGCCGATTCCTACTGAATATAAGTTAGCCCTCAATATACTCTGATATTGACGCAGAATAATAGTGAAGGCGGAGAAAAGGTATACTTTGCCCGACATAAATATAAATATAAAACTGGCAACGTCAAACCTCTTTTTAATGAGCACAGAATAGGAATTCATTATCAAGATAGTAAATCAACTAGACCCGAAGATTATTCGAAAATTAATGGGAAAGTGAATAAGACAGCAGAAAGCACCATGGGGCGTTACAACGAAATACGAAAAAAAGGCGCCATCGTCGGGGCTGTCTATGAAGGAAACGATCGAAAAATATTTGTAGGTAAAGTGAGACCAGGAACTGTGAATAAGTGTATAAGCGTAGAGGGTAACGGCAAGGGAATATTTAAGACGGCCAGGTTGGCTAATTGCAAGACCGTGACGTTCGCAGAATGCCCGGTGCTTTGGGCAATTATGCCTAGGCAGTCGACATTGGTGGAATGGAAAAAAGGGGCCAAGATACTGCGAGCCATAATGCGTGGAGAAAAGATGCTCAAGAGGGAGGTTGAATCACTGGATATAGGCCAACTCGAGGTGCTTTGCTATAATTACATGGTAAAGAATCACTATATTTCTAGCCTCCTCCTGCCAATAGGTAGGACGCTTCGAGACGTGGACATCTACGGCATGGATAAAAGGGGCCAGCTTGTAATGGCGCAAGTAACCCAGAGTAGGAACAAGGCAGAGATAAAGGAAAAGAAAAATGGCCTTTTGAAAGCGGCTGGAGGGAAGCTTTCGGAAGCGGCTGGAGGGAAAAGCGTCAGATTGTTCCTCTTCGCGCGGACGCATTCTAGGGAAGAAACGGGGGTTAAATTTATTGATATTGAAGGTGTCTTTAATGAACTGGATAAGGATACGAGTTACCATGACATAATATCCAGGATGCTAAAGATTGAATTTAATGATGGATGCTCCGAAGATTGAATTTAATGATGGATGCTCCGATGGCCGCGCTGGCGATATTCGCCCTGACCACGTTCGAGGGGCGCCATCCTAGGCGTGATGTAGTTATCGGCCCGACCGGAGGGCCTGTGTACGCATCAGGGCAGCAGCATCCATTTCCACGCGGGAACCACTTCTATCGTTTCCTTCCCGACAGTCAGGCGTCTCTCTTCGTTGAAGGTCAGTATGGTCAGCCTTTTACATCCCAAAGCCTCCGAGGCCGAGGCCAGCGCCCTGGTCTCCCTCAGGTAGGTTCCGGGGTCATCGATCGAGTAGCTCACCTGTATGAGCTCCTCAACGCCTTTGCCGTTTCCCACCACGAAGTCGACCTCTGAACCTCCGGCGCCAAAATACGACACTTCCTTGCGGCGCCTCTTCAGCTCCACGAATACCTGGTTCTCCAGCTTCTTCGATATGTCTGCGCCGGACAGGCTCAGCAGGCCGGAGTCCGGCAGGTATAGCTTTGGCCTTGTATTCCTCTGCTTCGGCTTCCTGGAGTACGGATATATCAGGAAGAACAGGAAGACGTTGCTCGCATAGTTGAGGTAGTTCAGGGCCGTCTGCGCCGACAGCCTTGTGCCCTGTGAGGCGAACCAGTCCGACACCGCCGCCGGGGAGACCACCCTGCAGGCCGAGCCCAGGAGGGCGTTGATGAAGGCCTTCAGCACCGGGCTCCTCCTTATCCTGTACTTTTCGATCAGGTCCCTCTGCAGGACCGTTTCGTACAGCTCCCTCAGTATGAGCATCCTGAGCTCCGGCGTGCCCGCCTCCACGGCCATAGGATAGCCCCCGTATTCCAGGTAGTCCCTGAAGGCGGACGCCAGGTAGCCCGTCTCGCTGATTCGCATGTGCTCACCGTGGCTGATCCCCTTTGCGGAGCAGTACTCCCCGAACGAAAAGGGCAGCACAAGTGTATTTATCGCCCTGCCCCTGAGCTCGTTCGGCAGGTTGTCCGTGGACAGGTCCGAGGTCGACCCCGATATCATCATCCTGTAACGATGCTCATCGTACAGGGTCCTCACCCATCTGCCCCAGCTGGGGAAGTTCTGGACTTCATCGATGAAGAGGTACACATCCTTGCGCTGGTCGGGGGCATATATCTCGAATACCGTCCTTTCAATCTTGTCCAGGTCGTCTGGCCTCAGCCCTTCAAAGTCTATGTCCTCGCCGTTTATGAAGATCTTGTTGCTGTCCGGCAGATCGATCATGTCCTTGTAAAGCAGCATGAGGAAGGTCTTGCCGGCCCTCCTCGGGCCTATTATGGAATTTATGAAACTGCCCTCAGGCAGCGGTATATCCCTCTTCACCATGTTCAACCCGCTGCCGTACCCCTTGTACCTTAACAGGGCGTTGTAGATATCCATGGACGATTACCAATGGATAATCTATATATATTTATCTATTAATAATTGATTATTTTATCATGTTAATCATTTTAGAATTGAATGTGGCCAATCCGTTACGGGCCGGTCGCCGCCAAAAAAGTGGAGAAAGGTCTCCCAAGGCGCTGGAGACCATACATGAGTTCATTGAGAAGTTCACGAACGCCAAGGCGATGGTCAAATCCAGAATGAAGATATATGAGCTACTCACCATGGCCACCCCTCC
>JAFLXO010000031.1:4699-14554 GCA_029786595.1 Nitrososphaerota archaeon
GGAGAAGTTCACGAACGCCAAGGCGATGGTCAAATCCAGAATGAAGATATATGAGCTACTCACCATGGCCACCCCTCCTGGACTGGCCGTGCTGATCTTCGTCATGTCCACCTTCATGAAGATGCTGGGCTCTGGCGGCGCGGCCCTGGGCGGCATCATCAACACTTCGATTCCACCTTCCTTATTTTCAGCCGCCTATATGATGGCCATCGTATCGGCGGTGTTCATGGCGCTGAGCGCGGGTGTGGCCTCCGATTTTACGGTGAAGAACGCGTGGCGGGTATCCCTTGCCGTGCTGATGGCGGCACTGACGATATTCGTCCTGACCACGCTCGGTGGCGCGATAACGGGGTTGATACCAGTTTCGATATAACGTATTCTGCCAATGCAACATTAGGCTCAAATTATCAAAGCGTGAAACTTATATTCTTAAATTTGATATCTCTCCCAAGGGATAAATTTATACTATACAATAGTCATACATTAGCGCATTTAAATGAAATTAAAAAAATTTATCGTTATCGGCAACAATAATATTGAAAGGCCTAAGAAATTCGCAGAGGGCATTTTATCTATTCTTGATATTTAAAGAATTCAGAGGAGGGATAATGTTACTGCAATTCCTAAAGGAGGTAAGATCTTTTGTCTGAGCGTTATGTTTCAGAGGATGATTTTGTAGCAAATTTTCTTCTTCCCAAGCTTAAGGAAGCCGCGATAGAAATCCAGGAAGTAGATGTATTAGATTTCCATACTCAGGAACGAATTCGCGAAATAGGTCGCCCATGCGACTTGAGTGTATGGAAAGGCGGAAAAAGAGTTCTAGTCATCGAAGCAAAATTCAAGAAAAAGTCTGGAAACCTTGAGCGCGACATTGAGCCACGCGATCCGGAAGTCATTAAGCAGGCAGTGGATTATGCTGTATACGGAGGATTTCCATATTATGCTACTTGTAATACGGGCCGGCTCATTCTATACCAAATGCGTCAGGGGTACTCTGTTTATGAGAATGAAATAGATTCCTTTGAATATTCATCACAGCCGTTATGGGCGGTTTCCCTCCTGAGATACGCGGTTGGTCTCGAGGCCGCAAGGCTCAAGGCTCCGGACGAGTTCCTAGTAAGCACTTTGAGGGAAGCTTTTTCAGACCTTTGGCCAGAGTTTCTAACCTCCTTAAGGAAAAGGCTCAGTTCCGATACAAAGAAGGATATGGAGTTCAGGAAGAAGTATGAGGTATGGCTGGATGATCAAGGTATGGACTTTAGTAATGAAACCCACTCAAAGATAGCCAAGGAGACCGCTTACCTTCAACTAAACAAACTTGTATTCTACAAGGTAATCAGGAGTTCATACCCTCAACTGAAACCGCTAAAAGTGGCTGAGGATGAAGATATTTCAGAATCGTTACAAGCCTTTTATAAAGATGTTTTGAAGATTGATTATAAAGCCGTATATCAAAGTGATGTAATCAGTGAAATACCCTTTACAGCTAGGGCTGATATAAGGTTACGAACATTAATTGATACCATCGATATTTTTGATTTCTCGCGATTTAGGAGTGATTTCGTGGGCCGGGTGTACGAAGAGTTAATACCTCCTCAGGAAAGAAAGGATCTTGGTCAGTTTTATACGCCGCCTACAATTGTCAACTTCATTACAAAGATGGTCATTAAGAACGCCAAAGCGGTTATCCTAGATCCAAGCTGTGGAAGTGGAGGCTTCCTTGTTGGCGCTTATCATAGACTGCGTGAGTTAAATGGCGCGCCCCCTGATTTATCTGGCCCACTGGACGATCCAATACACCAACAACTACTTGATCAAATTTATGGCATCGACATCAATCAGTTCCCAGCCCATCTTAGTGTCATCAACCTGGCTGTTCAGAACGCAAGGAACAAGTCCGACAAAGTAAACGTCGCAGTTAAGGACTTTTTTGATATATTACCTGGCATCGATGTCCTTACAGGATTTGAAGGCCTAAACGCTGACAGCCAGACCGTTGAAATGAAGTTCCCAACTTCATTTGACATCATTGTTGCTAACCCCCCCTATATTGAGCAAGAACTTATGGGTTCTGCTGAAAAGAAGAAGATCAAGCGAAGGATTGAGATGGAATATAGGCACAAGGCAAAAGAGGTGATTATTGGCCCCCCTATCAAAAGGGCAAGCAACCAGATAGCCTTGGATAAACAAAGCGATATTTTCATCTACTTCTTCGTTCATGCCTTGAGCTTGCTTGGAAATGGGGGTTCTTTAGGTTTCATTTCGTCGAATAAGTGGCTGGAGGTGGACTATGGGGAATCGTTTCAGGAATTTCTACTCAATTATGCGCGGATCGAATTCATCGTAGAATTCGACAGGGCGATATTCTCGGACGCTGAAGTGAACACTGCCATCACAATATTGCAAAAGGAGTCCGACCGGGACAGAAGGAATGGGAACATTACCAGGTTCGTCCGCATCAAGCGCCGCATAAATGTTGAGGAAGAAATTAAGCTCATACAGAATTCAAAGGATAGTTACGAAGACGAAAGAATCAGAATTAACGTGGTCAAGCAAGGAGAACTTATTCCGGGAAAATGGAACGTCTACTTACGGGCTCCCCCGATTTTCCAGCAAGTTATCAACAACCCGAAGATTAAGAGGCTCGAAGACGTCGCCGATGTATTTCGAGGGCCCACTACTGGGTATGATAAGTTCTTCTTAATGGACAGCCAGATGGCTGAAGGATTTAATATTGAGGAAGAGTTTCTTACCCCCTGCGTTTCTTCGCCTAAAGTGGTGAAGGGCCTCGCTATAGACAAAGGCGATGTCCAGGAATACCTCTTGATGGTGAATAAACCGAAAGATGAATTACGGAATACACGTGTTATTAAATACATTGAAAGAGCGGAGAGTACAAAGGTCGGTTCAAAGAAGGGAGCAGACAAAGCGGCCCTCCCCATTCCGGAACATAAGACACTCAAGGCGCGCAAACTGTGGTATAGTTTGCCCGAATACCCTCCAGCACCAATTCTCTTTGTGAAGATGATTGACAAGCGGCCCAAGGCAATTTGGAATAAAGCCAAGGCCCAAGCTTCCAATTTATTTTATTATATCATTCCGAAGAAGAGATATGAACTTGTGCTCCTGGGATACCTGAACTCGTCTTTCGGTGCATTCCTTATGGAGCTGTACGGTAGAAGTTACGGAGGGGGCGTGCTTGAACTCGCTGCGTACGAACTGAAGCAGCTCCCCGTGATCAACCCAGCAATGTTGTCGGAGGCTGAAATTACCGAAGTATCAGCTTCCTTCGTCGCATTAGCCGATACGTTACAAGAGAGGATTAGCATAGAAAAGAAGATGGATCTGATAAAATCGAAATCTAAAAATACAGAGAGTGTTTTTGAACAAGATATTCAAAGGAAATTGAAAGAATCCGCGGAGAAGGAGGAAATTGCTCATAATAAACTGGATCGAATCATATACCGATTGTTGGGGTTGAATGAAGATGAAATAAAACAACTTACACAAGGGTTGAGGGAGTTCCAGGAGATTCGTAAGTTGAGATCTGTGGCTTAGACCAAAAACATCGCTCTTGCACAAATCACTTTCTATAGAGTAACTAGCTGCCCCGCCACTTTGTAAGTAGTCTTGGCATATTTTTTCATGCTAATGCCCGAATTATTTGTTGATACATCTCATTTGAAAGATAACGGCCCGCCATAGTAGGAGAGAATGGTAGTACGATTGGTTTTTTAAACCTTCTAATGTTCAAAATTTTCAGGACAAGAAGAGGTTTTGTGAATACACGTCCAGGTTGTGAGGCTGAATACTTCATTAATTCATCTTCGTTAAGAAATAACCTATTTCTATATTCTTTGAGCAATTTTTCAACCGGAAGGAAGTCAATATCTTGGATAGTGGCTTCGCCAACTATGTTCTTTGCCGAATGTGAAATATATATCAATAATTTGGCGCCCTTATTGTATGCAACATGAGGGTGAGGCAAATATTTAACCACTATATCTTTACCCGAAAAAATCCTTTCTGCATGCTCGGGGAGAAAGGGATAAACAACGGCCCTTATAGTGATATGGTTAGCCATATTTTCTCACAAAGCAGAGTGTTGTATCAGCCTTATAAATCATATTATTTCTATTCTATGATTAGATCTTAAATTGGAAAGGCTGTTTTAGATGGTGTGTGTCTTTTTGAATTATTGTAACTAGAGAAAATCAACCGTGTAATAAGACAAACATTAATCATGATAGAGGGTTATCTAGGTAGATGCTAGTATGGATCGAATTCTTCTATGCAAATGTTAAATAGCTTATCAACCAAAGTCTGGTGATAATGAACATTGAAACTATTTCCTGTTCCCGTACACAATTCAAGATTAGCTATCTAAAGGAACTCCATGATAATGGCAAAATTAAGTATAACGTGGAATATCAGCGGACATTCATTTGGAACGAATCTAAGCGGCAAAAATTAATAGATTCGATACTTAGAGGGTATGATATTTCACAAATTGTTCTAAAACAAGATGGAGATGGCTTCGAGGTTCTTGATGGTCAACAAAGACTGACTAGTATATTCAAGTATCTAAATAATGACTTTTCGTTATCGTTAGAATTTACCCCTGAGGTTGGAAAAAAGAGGTTCACAGAACTTGAAGAAGAATACAGATATAAGGTAAAATATTTTCAAATAAATGCCATTGTTATTTATAAAGCCGATGATGAAACTACATCAGATATTTTCCTCAGGCTGCAGGAAGGAGTTCCATTAAATTCTGCGGAGAAGCTCAATGCAACCAGGGGGGCCATAAGGAATAAGATAGTCGAACTATCTAAGCACCACCTGCTTTTGAATACAGGGGTAAGCCCTTATAGGTTCGCATACAGGCTTATGTGCGCGCAGGTCGTCAGGCTGGTTCTAGAATACCCGAATATTGTTGACACAAGGAGAGGCAACTTGATGCAGATGTATACTACCTACAAAAAGCAGCTTCCCCCAGATAGTAAGCTTGGAATCGTCACTGATGAATTCAACTTTCTCAATAGGATATTTGGTAAAGATGCTAGGTTGATCGTTAATAGGGGTGATTTTATTACTATATTCCTACTGGCACATCACCTCAGAAGTAAATACGTGCTCGGCTCTAATGACAAGAAGATAAAAGAATTTGTTCGGGAATTCCTTACGATGGTAGAAAAAGAATTAAGTTCTGAGCACCGCAATGAAGTTGTACCTAATAACCCGTATTATAGATATGCTCTAGCAAGAAAATCCTTGGCGGACTCGAGGAAGTCTATTGAGGAAAGGCTGGACATAATGCTGTATAAATTCCTCGAATATGTTCCCAATTTACAATTGAAAGATAACATGCGGGAATTCGATAGGCATCAAAAACTCGCTATTTATTACCGCGATGGCGGGAAGTGTAAAATGTGCATGGAGGATGCGCAGGAAATTCCTTTCGATAAGGTCTGGTTTGATCATATTATCCCATGGTCGAAAGGCGGTCCCACCACAGTGGAAAACGGGCAAGTACTCTGCGAAGAACATAATAGGCAGAAGGGGGGTGGCTAACATTTTTCTGCCTATAATTTCACTTATATCAGGATACACAGGTCCTAGGTATTCTGTTAATGTGGACTAGATGATGCAGATTCAGCGAAAGCCAACTACAATGCCGGGAGATTTGCGAACGCAGCAGAAGACCTTCAGCAATCTGTCGAGAAAGGTGCGAAGGCCTTTGGTCTTATCGTTGGGACAGTCGAGCCAACTGAGGAGTAGCTCAAATATAAAAAGGGGGTACGTCACCTTGCTTATAGAGCTTTTATCTCAGATTTCAAGGATTTCTATCCAAAGTTCCAACACCTGACGGGCATAATATACGATGTGACACAGATGAAAGAACTTGATAACCCCCTAGTGAAACGGACCCTCAAGAAACCTGCAGAGCGGCTGGTCAATCGCATAAAGGCCATTTCGGAGGACAAGATAGACGCAGAAATTGAAGAACTTTAGAAACTTGATCAAGAAAGCATGTGGAAAACGACCTTGAACCTCGACACAAGCAACACGTGGGTTTTGGAAGCATTAAACGAAATGAACCAAAATCCTATCTTTGACAAAAACATAAGTTTGTTCATCTTCATTGCCAATCAGATGAAGAAGCTCGACGTCTTTTCAGATAAGAATGTACAGCGAATGGAATTTGCGGTCAACTTGGGCAAGGCGAGTCAGAAACTATTCTCCCTAGGCCTTCTTACAACGTGACATTATGAACCAGCTCGCTATCCGCCAATAGGAAAAAGCGACTATTGGGGCCTTGACGCCTACAAGAAAGGCGTCCCGTATGTGGATAAAATGCCAGATCTTATCAAGGCAGCGAGAAGCGCATTAGAGGGAATAATTGGAGCATGCGAGTCAACATCAGCTTGAAAATCTTCCATCTCGCAAGTCTGTCACAGGCTTCACAACTCGAGTCAGAGCCTTCCCAACTTCGGTAGAGGCGCCTAATTTCCTGCCGTTTGAAAGTCTCACAATGATGGTATGTAGAAGTAAACTTCTACCTCACTTCGACATTTAGCCTCGGCTGATTGCGGGGGCTGCGTGGAGAATAAATACCAAGACCCATAGCAATCCAATGAACAACATGCTCCAAGCAGCTGTCTCCAGAACAGAAGGCTCCGAAAGTAGCAAAAGATTAGGACAAAGCCTGGGGTGGGCCTTTTCCGCTCCGAGGTTCTATTCGACGCGTCTCGGCTATAGTCCTCTCCATGTTCTAGGGTAGAGTCTTGGGTCGCTTCATATGGCAACAATTCAGACAGATTTCACTAAAGCGAAGATAGCGAGGGGGCGATTCCTAATGGAACTCCCTGCCGGCTCTTAAAAGCCAGCCCCGCCTGATTCTTATGTGGGCTTTGTTCGGAGCAAGATCAGGCGATCGAGAGCTTCGTTAAATAGCCTAGCTACGGCTCTGACCCTGAGAAAGTACTTTTATCATGACTAGTTGAAGTAGTGGGTTACGGCCTCAAGGTGCCTAGGCAGGAGCACTTTCGAAAGGCCCTTGAACATCTTTACTTCTTTCCAGTGGTCTTCTGATACTGTTCAAATAACGATTTTTAGCATGACATCTAATCATCTTTATTGTAATGTTTGAACAGCTTAGGGAGCAAGCTCTCCTTAATCAAAAACGGGAGCATGCAGCATGCTTCTCAATGCTATTCAGGATTACGGTATATTTAAGCGCAATAAGATACCTTTGGAGATAGAGTTGCTTGTCTGTCTGCTCTATCTTTCTATCTGGACTATCTTTCTATCTGGACTATCCTATAGAAGCATATTACAAACAGGGATAATCAGGGCATGCTATAGCTAAGTATATTACTTGGTTCAGAACTTGATAAGAATAACATCCCGAGTTCAGGAGAGATACAAAGGTATAGTTGCAATAGATAAAACTAAGCTAAAGGTGAATGGTATTCAGCTATTCGTATTATCTGCTATAGACCCAGATAGCAAGGAAGCAGCTGTTAGCTGTATATGCTTCTTACCAGAGGTAATTGATCAATGCAATGTTATTTCTCAGAATAGTTCTTTCTGAACACATGCATGAATAAGCCTGTAATACTTGTTGATGATAGCCATAAGCTATTGAAAGATATGGGTAGAAGTGGCTTCATATCACATCCTGAGAGAAGAATTGTATAGAGAGGTTATACAGAATATTCAAGAACAGAACCAGGAGGTTCTGTTATAACATCCCTTCGAAAGAAGACAATCTAAGAAATGTTGATCATTTTGCATAGCTCGTCATGCTATTGTACAATCATCCTAGGAGGCATAAGATGCTGGGGATATGTTCCTATGGAGATGAGCTTATCTTAACGGTATCCTATATACTGAAATAATCTTTAAATAGACATGAAATCAAAACAATTTATGCTAGAAGTCAAGATTGAAAGTGTGCATGTTGACGACGCTAGGCTCAATCCGTGTCTCCTACTCAAGATACATTTTAAAATGCTTTGCACAGAGACAGTTATAGGTGTACAGGGGATGATCATCGCGCCAGATAATAAAATCATAGCTGAGTTGAGTGAAACTTCTGATATTAATGAAAAGTCGTCAAAGACTCTACAGATTAAAGCAACTCAAAACTTTGAGTGTAATAATCAAAGCGCGCCGCAAAGCACGTCATTAGAGCTTCTTGCTCCACTCAGTTTACCCGCTTTGGATCATCTTGAGAATGTGCGTGCGATGAGGCAAAAGCACGACCTGGAGCTTAGAATAAGGCTTCTGATTAGGTTACTCAGGTCTAAGCTAGTCACGGCCCACTTACGTGAGATACCTATTGGAAGTCTTAGCTCAGCATTAAAGGAGCTCAAGCAAATCCAGTCCACGTCAGGGGGGCGTAATATAGACTCTTTAGTGGTCTATGACTTTAATCCAAATTACCAGACCTCACGTACGAATATGTGGGTTCTTAGTTCTGACGGTGGGGCTACTGCCTTGGAAATTGCAACCGATACGTTCGAGGATACCTATAGGATTCCCAGTGATGATTGGGTGCATGATTTTCTACCGAAGCTTACGGGTAGGCGTTATGCTGTGGTGGAGTTGCCGTCGCTTCCCCATCTTTCTGGTAAGTTCGCTGAGGTAGTTTCCTCTATTGAAGAGGCTAAAAAGCAACTCTACGAGCAGCTTGATGTAGGGGGAACCCAGACATCACTGCGGAATGCGCTTAACAAACTTTTCGAAGCTTTGAAAGAAAATGGGCTGGCTGGGGAGGCTGGACCTAATGCTACTAAGGAAATTTTCTGGGATAAATTTATTCAAGACGAGAAATTTCGCGAACTACTCGAGCACACTTATCATGATTTAGTTCGTGCGGTGACCACCGGACAGGATCCTACTGCGCCTCATAAACAGGCAAGTAGAAGTGTTGAGCCGTACCAGGCTAAGGCGCTGATTGATTTTGTCGCGTACCTAGCAAAGGTAGTTTTTGAAAGCCTCGAGAAAGAGGCTAATGGTCAGAGGCTTAATGTATCCACATGAGAGGACGCGGTGGGATTCTGTAAGAAAAGTGAATGGTGGCGTAGACTAGAACTGAAACCTAAAACCCGCTATGTTTATGAAACACATCAAGGTGAAATTATTCAATGTCTACCAATTTGCCTTCGGAGCAGCAGAAATGCGTGAATGCCTTAAGGCAGTTCTACGGGAACTTGTTTGATAAGTGAAACAAAGAGGCAAATAATTAGGGGAAGGGTGTCAACTCCCATTTGCGGAGTAAGTGTATAGCCGTCATAGCCAAGGATATGTAGGTTGACCATAATTGGCACCTATTCTGTCCGTGTTTTAAACAATTGTATAATGACCTTAACAGTAAGCCGGTGGATATAATTGCCTATATATTCGGATTGTTTTTGCTTTACGTCGCACTTTCAAAGGATGTTTTCAATATTATAGGAGATTTCTAAATATTAAATTGCATGGAACGGTAATTTAGCTAAAATGACTCCTATGATGAGCGTTTATAGGAAGCCTGACAAGGATAAGCGTATGAAGAATGACATATACCTGGGTGTGGATGTACATGAAAGGGAATCGCAGGTCGCTGCGTTTGATAAAGAAGGAGAACTGCTGGATGAAAAAAGGATGCCAACCGGTAGCCTGGCCAAGTACGTTTCCTCCCTTGATGGGAAGAAGCATGTGGCAGTAGAGGCTGTAGGTTTTATCTATCTACCCACTCTATGATCAGCTGAAAGGATTGGAGGACTGCCCTGTATCCGTTGCCTCCCCTTCAAGGCTGTAGCTTATAGCAAAGTAAGTCCAAGCTAAAGAACGACAGGGTTGATG
>JAFLXO010000032.1 GCA_029786595.1 Nitrososphaerota archaeon
TGTGGTGGAAACATATCAGATTATGTGGACGTAAAGAAGGTAGTCGAGGAGATCAAGAAGGGAGAGCCCAACGCGATCATCGTCAAGGACCTGATGTTCGACTGCGCCGACGCCTCACAGAGCGAAATGATAGAAGACATAAAGGCTCAGAAACTGGACAGAGTGGTAGTTGCAGCCTGCTCACCCAAGCTCCACGAAGCCACCTTCAGGAACATGGCCAAGCGTGCGGACCTGAACCCGTATATGCTCTATCATGCGGACATAAGGGAGCAATCATCCTGGGCACACGAGGGCGATATGGAGGGCGCCACCTCAAAGGCGCTAGCTCATGTGAGGGCTGCCATAGCATATGTCAAATCAGCTGAACCCCTCGAGAAGATAAAGAGTGAAACCACCCACTCGGTCCTTATAATAGGTGGTGGAATAGCTGGCCTGAGGGCTTCCATAGACCTATCCAAGATGGGCGTTAACGTCATAATTGTAGAGAGATCGCCGGCGCTGGGGGGGCACTTGGCTGAACTTGGGGAGATTTACCCCTACTACACCTCAGGGCCCGAGATAGTCAAGGGACTTGTCGATGAATTGAAGGGCAGGGATAATGTGGTCATATACACCAACGCAACCGTCGCGTCATATTCTGGGTACTTGGGAAAGTTCGAGGTGAAAGTCAAGGTGACCCATCGACAATCAGGCTCTGAGTATTCGGAGATAACGTTTCATGTGGGGAGCATAATAGTAGCCACAGGGTTCGACACCTATAGGCCGCTTAAGGGGGAGTATGGGTACGGGACGGTAAAGGGGGTGGTAACCCTGCCGGACCTAGTAAAGGCGCTGGGGGACGGCTCTAAGGAGTTAACATATGAAGGTAGGAGGATCAAGGAGATGGCCTTTATCTACTGCGTCGGCAGCAGGCAGAAACCTCCAGAGGATGGTGGCCATTCTAACCTGTACTGCTCAAGATACTGCTGCAACGCGGCCACCAGCCAAGCCCTGACCATCCACAGGAGATTCAATAACGTAAAGATATACCATTTATACCGAGATATGAGGACTTACGGAAGGAATGAGCTCATGTACGAAGACGCTGCAAAGGGCGGCTCGATCTTCATAAGGTTTGACGAAGATCACCCTCCGCTGGTAGCTGAAGATGGAGATAGATGCAGGGTTACATTCTGGAGCTCGCTTATTGAAAACCAGCCCGTTGACATACTTGTAGACCTGGTGGTGCTTGTTACAGGGATGGAACCCCGCCAGAATGAAGAGTTGAACAGGACGTTATCGCTGCCGGCAGGCAATGATGGTTTTTACAAGGAGGTCCACCCAAAGCTAAGGCCGGTTGAAACTAACATAACAGGGGTGCTTATATCAGGTACCGCGCAGGCTCCCAGGGACGTCAGGGAAACGCTATCATCTGCCTCAGCCGCGGCCGCCAAGGCCGCTTCCTTCGTGCTGAAGAATGAACTGGAACTTGACCCGTTCGTCGCCTTCGTCAACCCCGAAGCCTGTGAAGCACATCAGGAATGCATAAAGGAATGCCCGTATGGGGCTATCGAGCTCGTTGAGGAGCTTGGAAAGAAGAAGGCCAAGGTAACCAGTGCAAAGTGCAAGGGTTGCGGGGCATGCGTAGCTGTATGCCCTACTGAGGCCATACAGCTTAAGGGTTATACCAACATGGAGATAAAATCCATGGTGGAGGAGTTGGCAAGATGACTACGCAGAAGAAGGTCTATACAAGCAAGCTCTTTCGAGATAGCACCGGCGCCAAGGCATCGGAGGCGCTGCTTAACCTGAGGAGGTCCCAGCTCGAAATAAGTTCTAAGATCAATGCGGCGCTGAAGGATAGTGCTAAGACCGTCCCCGAGCTTGCCAGCGCCACCGGCCTTGATTCAAGGACTATCCTCTGGTATACTATGACCTACTATAAGAGAGGGTTGGTCTCCGTCGCTGGAAAAACAGAGGATGGCTACTATAGATATCAATGGAGTAATAAGAAGTGATTGTGATGGCAGATAAACCAATAAAATCTGACCAAGGCTTTGTAGAGGAGATTAAGGCGCTAGGGGGTATAAACGTAGAAGCATGCTTTAACTGTGGCACCTGCACCGCCGTATGCCCGCTTTCGAGCGGTGACTCCAGCTTCCCCAGGAGGATGATAACGTACACTCAGTTGGGCCTTAAGGATAAGGTGTTAGAAAGCCCTGACCTGTGGCTGTGTAACTATTGCGGCGAATGTTCGAAATCTTGCCCAAGAGAGGCTGATCCCGCCGAGACGATGATGGCGCTAAGAAGGTACGCCATTTCTCAGTACGCTCCACCAGGATTCTCTTCCTTTTCAAGGATGATATATAGATCCCGTGCCTTTGCGTGGATCTCAATGATCCTTATATCCTTCATCCCGTTGGTGCTGATGCTGGGCTTACATGGACCTATAAATTCAAGCTCTGTACTTATGTTCACATTCTTCCCGGAACACTATATCGATTATATTGGGATCACCCTTGGCGTAATAATATTCGGGGTCATGTTATATGGCCTCGGAAAGATGTACTATATGACTACAAAGGGGATGTCAGGTTTTAAAGGGGAAGGCCATTCCGCTAATGGTATAAAGTGGTTACAGGAATTTATCAATACGTTATTCAAAGAGGTCTTCATACAGAAAAGGCTTGATCAGTGCAACGAAAACAGCAAAGGCTGGAGGGAACGCTTGAATTCTGAGTGGTTCACTCATATGACCATATTCTGGGGGTTCATAGGCCTTCTTATTACTACGACCCTAGGATTCCTCATACCCAGCGCTATAAGCGTTCCACTCACTAATGGGCTCTACATACCGGTGACCGAACCCATAAGGTTGCTGGGGACTCTAAGCGGATTGCTTCTTGTATACGGTGCCACGAGGGCAATCATCAACAGGGTCAATAAATCCGAAATCTACTCATCACATACATATTTCACCGACTGGGTGTTCCTAGTTTTACTGCTCCTGGCCGGTCTGACCGGTTATTCTTTAGAGATCGCATATTATGTCAATTCGCCGCTGCTGACATACGCCCTTCTAACGATCCATCTTACTGTTGTCTTCGACCTTTTAGTGGTGGCGCCATTTACAAAGTTCGCGCATGCTCTGTACAGGCCACTAGCTATATGGCTAAGTAGAGCTCGCCAATATATCGAAACAACCTGAAGATACACACAGTAATTGGATACATTAGGGAAAAAGAACTGATACAGGTATTTCTATAGATGAACATATCTTTGGTTCTTAACAATATTTATGATCCTTTGACGACGGCCTTTACCATAAATCGTCAAAGAAGGCACAGGACGCTTGTTCAAAGGCTAGGCAATTACCTAAACACTCTGAAAATTATGAACCTGTGTTAAAAGCTGGTCAAAAAACTAGCTTACCGGCTAACGCCCCCCATCGTTTATAAGCGCGAGCACCCACAAAACTGATTAGAAGCTACTACAATTCAGCTGGCCAAGCCACCCTGATTTCCATTTTGGATTTTAAATGTTTTTGAATTAAATTCATATTTTTCTTTATCCAGCAAGGTTGATTTAAACCTTCTTCCATCTACTATCATATAAACTGCTGGATCAGCTTCATTATCAGGTATATGTGCTTCAAAATCCTTCCAATTATCCCGATCACCAACAGGACAATAGGTCAGCAGAAATCCTGACACGACGTTCCCCCTTACACTTGTAATCTTTACAGTTTTTACACGCTCAGGCTTGAGGACGTTCTTAAATATACGGCCTAAGGCATGCTGTAGCTTATCCCTATTTTCTATGGCCGACAGCGCCTTTCACCCTTATCAACTTCCATTTTAAATTCCATAACGGATAACACCTCAACGGTGTCATATCTGATGTATTTTGCCTATAAACCTCTGCCTTGATATGTTTGCAATTGTCCTGATAATGGTGCAGGTTTGCGCAATCTACAATATCAACTGCCTGGCCCTAGTCAATTCTTGGACACCATAAAGGGAAATTGTAAGGATGTAGAATGCTACGGAGGAATAGCGTTATAAACCCTAAGTCTAAGAAATATTTATATCGAACGCCTGAAAAAACCGTGTACAATGCGGGCTAGCTTATCAGTTGACAGGGGGATCGCCGACGAATTCTCTACTCAGGCTGAACATAAGGGAAAGACGCTTTACGCGTTTGCGAACGAATGGATAGAAGTGGCATCCAAGATATCCGCTGAGGGCGGAACCGCTCAGGACGTTTTGGGACACTGGCGTGTATGCTCTATACTAAAACAGGTAGAAATTATCACTCTGCCAGCTGACTTTGTAGAAGAATTGATATCTAAGCTCTACGCTACGGAAAAGGAAAATTTACTGAATATGTTCGCCAAGCTGGGAGAGGACCTTGTTGGCCTTATGAAGATGGTTGCTCCGGATATCGAACAGCTGGGGGACCTTGCAATACACTTTGCTGAGATCATTCCAACTAAGAAGATAGACATACGAAGGACCGATGGAAACTCACTGGAGGTGAATGTCATAGGAGCCGGCCGTATGATCGAAACCACCGAATGCAGTTTTGAATTTATCAAGGCCATCCTTAATGGCTATGGTTATAGCGTAGCTTCACAGGAGCTTCATGTAGGCACGATAATGATTAAATGTTCAAAACGTAACCTTCGTATTAGCTAATGAGCTTCATTTAAGGAAAAAGAACGGTTCAGGACGACTGGTCGTGCTATCTGATGAAACCATACCCCTCGTTAAGAACCGTCTCTGCGATATCCGCCGAATAGTCCACAATCCTGGATATATGATATGTCAGAAGCGGATCGACACCCTGTATCCTCCGTACTTCAGCAAACTCACCGCTCCTCATTGCCGAACGTCTCTTTGATATCTCCGTACATTTTGTTACATCCTTTTTTATAAATGCATTCACAGCGGACTTGAGCATATCAACGGTTGCATATGCCAGTTTTCTTATCTTCTCCTTCGTATCATCGTCTATAGTATTTCTATTCTCCAGCCATGCCTTTGAGAGCGCTACAGAGTGATCTACGCATCTTTCAAGCGTCCTAAAGGTCATCAAAATATCAAAGATCGACAATGGGTCGAGGTTGATGGACGCAGAAGGTGAGGGATTTGTAAGGCTTTGCCTGAGTCGCCTTATATACATGAAATTCAACTTGTCCGAATCCTCATCCACTTCATCTAGGTCCTCGGATACCGCCTCGCTGTATGAACCAAGGCCAAGGTTCACTGCAGATTCGACCAACAGGCTCATCCTTGTAAGGCCGCTTTCTGTGGCTAGCATCTTTGGCTCAGCTGCGAGCTCGATTTCCAACTCGGTAGGTGTCTGATGGAGTATTTCAAAGCCCACCAGCCGGCTCATCGCCCGACGCAGGGCTGATCTTACGGATTCGGCTATCTCCGCTTTGTCGGATGTGAACGTAACAGAATCATAACCGTCAAGGTACGCTGCGATCAGAAGCTTGACCGCAAGGTCCGGGTCCTGATTGACAGGTAGGGTCGCCCTCTTGACGTCTGATGCTCCAGAAACTATGGCAAGCGTCCCGTTCGACATGCGTGTCAATATAACCTTAGATTTTTGGCCCAAACCGCGTTCCCGAACCCACTCCTTCGGTAAGGAGACGATATAGGTGGATTTGCCAACCAGTTGGATGGATCTTTCGCTCATTGCATTTAATAAATTAAGACCTAAATATATATCTTTCCAATAATCTATATACACATGGAGCAAATATCAGAGGCTGTCTGAAAGTAAAACGTAGCTGGCCTGCGCATAATATTTATCAAGTGACATTGGAAAAACTATTCCAATGGATCTATCTGTGCTAATCTATACTATATGGGCTTCCCTCTTTTTCCTTTTTATGATGTCGTTACAGTTTAAGGGGCCTAGTTCAGCACACAAGGCCTCCGCAACGTTTTATCCCAGTGTCCTAGTGATAGTACCGTGTAAGGGAATGGACCTTACGCTAATGGATAACCTGTTATCAATCAAGGATCAGGAGTACGGAGGGAGACACGAACTTTTGGCCGTCGTGGACGATCGGGATGACCTTTCTGTCCCAATAATAGAAGGGGCTGGAATCAAATATATAGTTTCCGAACATCATAACCAGGGAAGCGGTAAGGTCAGGGCCATTTCGACTGCTATACAGCTATATCAGGAGTATGAAGTATATGTAATCGCGGACTCGGATGCGCTGGTGGGCCGTCACTGGCTGGATACGCTCGTATCACCTCTTGCAGACAAAAGGGTAGGTGTTAGCACAACCTTCCCCTATTTCAACCCTAAAGGCGGCTTCTGGTCTCTCACCAAGATGGCGTGGGGGTTCATAGGTTATTCCCTCATGAGGAGCAAACTAACGAGGTTCGGATGGGGTGGCTCAATAGCCTTCCGCAGGGACCTTTTGGATGAAATTTCGTTTAAACGCTTTTCCAGCGCGATAGTGGACGATATAACGTTAACTAATATAGCCAAGGAAAAAGGGCTTACGATATATTATACGGAGAGCTGTAGCCCGATCATCAATTCAGATGACGATTTTAAGAAGTTTTTCGAATGGTCAAATAGGCAGACGGCGGTGTTAACTACGCAGATCCCGGTCCTGCCATTGCTGGGGGTTATCTATGAGATATTTTATATAGCGCTGCTATATTCGTCGATAATAGCCGCCATTATCATTTCTCCATACTTCTTGATCCTCATAACGCCGTTTTTAATGGGATTTTATAGCCTTTTAAAAAGATCCGTCAGGAAGACGCCTAAGCTGCTTCTAGTCTATCTGATAATGCCTTACATCTACATAATCAACCTGATAGTGGGGTCCAGAATGAAAGCCATCACATGGAGAAACGTAACCTATCCGATCAGGAACTGACCTGATATCCGGCCTTCTATGGCTGCATTCCTTCAGCTAAAGGATAACTCAAGTTCAACCCGGTGAGCGAGAACCGCTGCTAAAGTCATCATGCAGTGTATAGTTGAAGTTCTCGATCTGTTTATAGTATTGATTATAATCATGTATGTAACCATTTAGGGAGTTGGTTGATGTAAGGTTTCCGACGATCGAATTGATTGTATCATTAAATGCCCCAAGTTCATCGGATAGGCTACTGTTGCCGTGTGATTCGGCGTTGTGTATTTTTGAATTAATATAGCCCTGGTAATGGGTTGAGTATTCTAACTGAAACTCATTTGAAAACTGGGGCAGGGAATAATTCTGTAAAATATATGTATTTAACTCATCCAGTTGTTCATAGACCTCAGAATAGGCGGATGGGCTGATGTTTTTGCTGTGCGTTATAATCGATATGTTCGCAATTATATTATCCAGTCGATCGCCGGCCGTATCACGGATGACTGAATCGTTTATCCCTTGGACCATATAGCTTAATCTGGAAGTGTAGTTGCCTACAATGGCCGCCGCGATGCCTGGACTTTCGGCCACCGGGGTAGTATTCCGCTCTGCTATCATTCCTGTCAGAGCCATAGCCAGCCCTATCTCCACAGCCGCGCCGGTGGTATTGCCGACAGCCAGGTCATTCTGAGCTAAAAGCAGTTGGCTAGAAGCGTTATGCAAACTTGAATAATAGATGGAAGGCTGCCCAGGCACAGTGAGCGCTGCCCTGATTCCCGCCTGCAAAGATACGACCAGCGATTGGGTGGATGCAGGTGAAACCTGATTTTGAGCAGCAACGGCTGTAATGAAGGGATAGGAAGCTCCCAAAATCAAGATCATGATCAACAGGACCTTCGCCATCATTGATGCTTGATTATTGAGTGGATCGTTAATAAGGCGTACGCAGGAACGATATGAAACGATGGCGCGACCATTGTGAACTGTCATATCAGTGTCACCCTATTTTCCTTGTTTGTCTTTTCAACTCTGACTAACCCATTTCTTTCCAATCGCTTGATGGTTCGCCATTCGCTTGTTTTCGGGATGATCAGGTCCCTGCGTATTTCACTTTCGAGGGCCGAACCGCCTCGTTTTTTTAGGTAATCCAGGACTTGGCTATCTGCTACGTTCAGGCCAACCCCGCCCCTAACAGCCTTATGCCTTCTCCTAAGGAATATTACCAGTAGGGCTACGACGGCAACTGCGGCAACTATTATCAACCAGTAGACCCATTCGGCAATTTGATAGCCGGGAGGGGGGGCCTTGCCAGCAGCCAGCATATACCCAACTGTCCAGCCTCCAGCCGGGAGTGCGAGCGTCAGGAGGCCGTTTTGATTGGATATATTAGTGGGTTGCCTGTTAACGTACAATAAGGTGGCTTCCTGTGGAAGGTAGAGGATAACCGGGCTTGCTGATGTAAAATTTGCTGTCCATGATACATCGTTCTTTAGAATTATTGAAATGGTGAAATAGTTGATTTCGATCGTGGAATTTGCACTAGGTAAAATCTGAACGGTATCAGCCGATAAATTATACAGGACCGGTCCGCCATTAGGATAAGTTATGGTTAAACCTTGGGGAACCCCCAACAATGTAACGTTGACAGGTATAAACGATGACACGTTTAGATATTCCACTACGTTTGCATAGCCATCGGCCTGAAGATAAATCGAGGTTACGGGCTGCTGCTCGCCTACGGCTACAACTACCATGGTGGAGCTCACCACGGCCGATACTAATATTATACCAAGTATAAATTGGGCATATGCGGTTTTCAAGACACTCCCTTCATGTTATATTGATCAAGTATGCCTCGGCCAAGTTTCCCTGTAAGACCTGAGCACCACAAGCCTCCGCGTTCATGCCAACTAATCGTTTTAAATATATGTTTAGCCATGACCGAATCGCCCGCCACTATGGCGCTCACAGGCACGATGTCTCCATATGTATCATATTTAACACTGAACGTCATGACGTTCATAACATGGTTGTAAGAAGCCAGTTCTTGGTCTAGGAGCACAAGGTCTGATCTATATGCTAAATTTTTAAACGTTTCTGAACGGTCCTTAACACTGTTGCAATGAAATGGAGTAGCTTTTGTGATATCGCGTTCAACTGTGGCCGTTACTGGGTGGCCACCGATGTTTTGGGTTTAAGGAACCTGCCTTCTGCGGAGCTTTCTTCTAGCGTTCTAAGCTTGGGCTCTGGGAGCAGGGCAAAGGTCATCATAACCCCAACTGCCGAAAAAATGGCCAATAATATGAAAAGGCCACTCTCGCCAAATAGGGCTATTATTGTGAGGTTCAGGAGGGTCCCAAGGAAAGCCCCGGTCTTGCCACCAGCTGCAGAAATTCCAGTTCCGAGACCTCTGACGGATACAGGATAGACCTCTGGTGGGTATATGAACGTCGTCACGTTGGGCCCAAATTCTATGAAGAAGTAGCTTATTCCATATAAAGCCAAGAATTCAACTATACTTGATGCGGTAAGAAGCCCTGGAAGGAGTCCTAATAGCGCAAATGATATAGCCATGACAAGGAAACCTATGATCTGAATGGGCTTCCTTCCGATCCTGTCGACCAAGAGTGTAGCAAGCCAATATCCGGGAAATGCCGCCACTCCGAACACCAGCGCCGTATAAGCGGTAGTCATGATCACGTGCTGAACGCCGATTATCGAGCCTGGGACAAGGAAAGCCAGCATTGTGGAAGACATTATCGAATTGCCGTAAAGGGCCCAATCCATGAGGAACCACGTTCCAGCTGTACCGATAAGAAGCGTAAGGAGCTGGCGGTCGGTGAAGAGCTGGTACCATTTGGCCTTTACAGTGGATCCATCGCCAGTTTCGGCACCATCTGATCTGGCCTCAAATTTCATCCCTGTGAACTTTTTAAGATCACTGGACGCCCTTTCCGGATCACCATTTACCCTGATCGAATATTTGGGAGTTTCAGGTAAATGTCTGCGCCAGTAAATCACAAATAACGGTGGAATGGCTCCTATGGCAAGGAGAAGCCTCCAGGAGATAACAGGTGCCACTCCACCATAAAGAAGCCCCAGGGTGATGAGCGGCCCGGCCAATAGACCTATGCTCTGCATGGAGAACACCATCCCTATTAGCTTCCCCCTCTTCTTTGTATTAGAAAATTCGGCCATAATTGTCGAGCTTGCTGAATAATCCCCCCCTATCCCTATCCCAAGGATGAATCTCCAAATTATGAGGATATACAGGCCGTTTAAAGGCGTCAATACGGCGCTCCCCAGTGCACCGATCACCATCAGCATTACTTCAAGACCATAGACGGCCTTGCGCCCAAGATAATCCAAGAGCCTTCCAAATATTATGGAACCTACTACAGCAGCTATTAAGGCCGTAGATACCAGCAGCGATGTTTCTAGTGTGCTGAACGTGGCCCATCCAGCAAGGGGTAGCAGCGCTGTTACCACCCCTATTATAAAGAGGTCATATGCATCGGTAAAGAACCCCATTCCCGATATTATCCATGTCTTATAATGGAAACCGGATGTGGGTGCTTCATTTATATCATCTAGAATTGATTTTCCTCCATAAGAATTTCTGTCGTCATTACTCATCTTGCAACGTTTAGATGGCGGTCAATCGACCATTGATATATCTTATGTATATACTATATATTGGGATATATAATCTATATAGATAGGAATTAAAATAAGACAAATGGTAAATACATTTTATACAAAATGAACGGTACCAAGTCTTTCTAAATTCTTGCATAACCATTAAATAGCTAACCTAGGCATTAAATTTAAATTGAGCAACCATCTATCAAAAAATAAGCGAATAGCTATATCAACAACTATAGCGGCCATAATCATAGTCGTACTGGTGATCGTAGCAGGGGTCGGATATGGCCTTTACTTGACTAAGGGACCAACTAATGTAGCAGCTACACCCGTAGACAATTCACAGGTAATAACAGGCTTGGCATTTGCGCACTGGACAGCGATAGGTGATACAAACTTGACTGCTACCATTTCACAATACTCTTCAAGCGCTTCTCTCTGGTGGTATGTGCACGATAGTGCGCTGAATACGACCACTGCCGCATACACAGGAAGCGGCATATCCGCGACTTGGACGAAGTTCTTTAAGGCCGGTCCGACATATTGGACCGTATACAACTTTTCAGTGAGCTTCACCAGCAGTACTCAGGCTGTGGTTACAGCTGACGTCTGGTATGTAATAGGCAGCGGTGCAAACACAAAGACGCTCTATCTACCATATGAACTTGATTATAGCTATCAGAATGGTGCGTGGGTTCTAACAGGGGATTGGTGGGGCCTGCCCAGCAACCCGGGCATGATATACAGCGGCGTAGTGACACCGGCCGTTAGCTCTACTACTACTACCACAACTACAACTACTACCACTACTTCAACTGGCAGCACATCCGGTTCATCAGGATATAACTCATACTGAACACAAATAAGCGCAATAACTCCCTTTTATTATTTTTTTAACATAGCTAAGTCCTTTTTAAAATATGGCCCATCAGATCTATTGATAATTACGTATTGTATTACTAGTAATTTTTCATAATCTAGCCTGTTTGACCCTTCTCCATATAACAAGGCTCATTGCAGCCTGCAGTACTAAGGCCGCAAGCAATAGTACAAAGGCCAACGACACCCAAAAGGAGGAAGCTGTGCCTGCTGCCCCGAAACCGAGGAGATATTTTAACCCGAAATTGGGAAGGGCGTTATAATAATCGCTTACGGGAAGGTTACCGAATATATCTATTAACATCAGGACAGCCATTAATGATGAAAATAATGAGATAAGTGGTAGCGAGCGGGTTACCCTTCTGATAAAATATGTACAGGTGAGAAATATCAGTATAGATATATAAATCAGTAGCACAGCCCAGTGAAGAAAACCGGCCGTCTGCAAAGCCGGTACATCAACCAATAAACCGGCCCCACTAATAGTCGCTATTCCAATCGATATTATATTTATAGTATCCAATACGGATCTCTTGATTCTAGTGGCCCGTTTCTCCTTGCCATAGAAGAGCGCGAGAATGGAGATTACAAGTACGGCAATTATTATAGTAGCCGCTGTTGATCCAAGTGGACCTGATATTAACACATATAGTGGTATATAAATTTGCCCGGCTTCATGTATGGCAATTGGCAACCTAATACTGAGCGATCGGAGGGAACTTAGGAACATGGATATCATTTTAAATTGGGAAAGATAATATATGTAAGACATCTTATTAAAGTTAAGAATATCCTTTACTTGTAATAAACCTTGCTGGTTTTTTATGATCATTATAATAAAAAGATTCTGCCCTGTTTCTACTTGCTTCACGTGGCTAACATCAGCTTGATGTTCAGCCAGCAATATCTCAACAGGCGTGGTATTTAAGGGCTCTAACCGTTATTGGGGAAGCTTGTGTATATCCCTCCGCACTGAGTCCTCAGTTTTTCGCTTCAAAAAAAAAAAAAAAAAAAAAAAAAAAAAGCCCCCAACATCTTTATAAGTGATAAAAGAAACTAAAAATTATGAGTAAAATAAGTCGCGTGGAAGGGCACATTCTTGGAAACAAGGAGGGACCTGCGACATGGGCGTCCGTAATGGTGCTGGTAAAGGTCGAAACTTCTGATGGCCTAGTGGGTTACGGAGAAGCTGTACCTACACTAAGAGCTGAACCGATGCTCCACGCAATAGAAGAGATTGGCAGGATATACACCGGCCTTGACCCATCGGAGGTCGAAAGGAACAGGGTGGAATGGGAAAAGAACGACTTTTACATGCACAGTTCATTTGAGTCTACTTCGGCCTATAGTGCGGTTGACATCGCGCTGTGGGATCTAATCGGTAAGTCACTTGGGGCGCCTGTTCACAAACTAATGGGAGGGTTGTACAGGGAAAGGATACCGGTCTATGCAAATGGATGGTACAGCGACTGCAGAACGCCTGACGATTTCGCGAAAAAGGCTGAAATGACGATTAAAATGGGATATCGTGCGCTAAAATTTGACCCATTTGGAGGATATTATGATAGAATAGATAAAAACGGCCTAAAGTCCAGCTCAGAAATAGTCAGGGCAGTACGTGAGAGCGTAGGCAATGGAGTAGAACTGATGATAGAACATCACGGAAGGTTCAATTCAAAATCAGCCATAATGATAGCTGATGAAATTGGCCAGTATGATCCACTTTTCATGGAAGAGCCGGTTCACCCCAATGACCTAATGGGGCTCAGAAACTATAGAAATAGGACCGATGTGAGGATAGCTCTGGGCGAGAGGATAATATCAAAGGAGCAGGCGATGGAGTACCTTTACGAAGGGCTTGTAGATATCCTGCAGCCTGACATATGTAATATCGGCGGATTCACAGAAATAAGGAAGGTGGGCGCACTGACGGAGGCCTTTGGGATTACGCTTGCGCCACATAACGCCTTTGGGCCAATTCAAAATGCCGCAACGATCCAGTTTGACGCTTCAATACCTAACCTCGAAATACAGGAATCGTTTTATGACTTTTTCCCGGGATGGAAAAGGGAGCTCGTTGGGAATGGGACGCCTGTAATCGATGGGTACTATCAGGTCAATAGAGGGCCTGGGCTGGGAATTGATGTGAAAGATGGGATGATCAAGGAGTATGAATTCAAAGGAATGGAGGAATGGAACCCAGACGAACCGGTATGGGTCGTAAGGGGCACCTGGGACAAAGCGCCAGTTTAATCATGACCACTTGATGATCCTTTTGATTTCCCCTGGGACCTTGGTGTTCAATGCGGCAATACTGTCCTGTGGTGCCGCCTCCTGAGTAATCATATCCTCTAGGGCCCCTGGAAACATTTCTCTCCACGATGAGAGGTATGTTAGCGCCTCAATATAATGAGATTTTGAACCATCCACCGTACCCATTATCGTAACGTTCTTTTCGATAAGGCTGACTATGGCATCGCCGGTCAGCGGATAGCTTCCTCCTGTGCTTGTGCCAAAGAGTATCATGCGGCCATTGTGCGCCAGCCCTTCAAGCCCCTTTCCTATGACTGATGGGCTTCCTGTTGTGTCCACGAATACGTCGAATCCTTCAATGAGATCGGGGGGCAGGCCTGTTCCTTCGGAAATTTTGAACCCTATACCCAGCCTCTTAGAGATCCTGCCAAGCTTGCCCAGATGGTCGTTCCTGTCAAACAGCTGAACGTCAAATCCGTATGACTTGAAGATCATTGCGAAGAGTATGCCTATTGGTCCTCCTCCAGCTACGGTCACCCTTCTGCAGTCAAATGAACCATCATCGCACTGCGCTATGCTTCGCCTGGATACTGTCCTGTAGACGTCAAAGGATTTAACCACATTTTTGAGAGGTTCCGTAAGCACCGCCAGC
>JAFLXO010000033.1 GCA_029786595.1 Nitrososphaerota archaeon
CAACTGTGGTCTTCCTGAACGTTCATATTCCGTTCATCACTACAGAACTATACGTCTTTACATTGGGCTTCCTCAGCACATTCTATTACGTGTTCTTCGGCTTTATCGTAGGAGTTCAATCCATACCCACAGAATTCTGGGAGATAATGGAGAATCACGGCCTTGGCTTCTTTACAAAGATGAGAAGGGTTATCCTTCCAGCCACCTTTCCATATCTTATAACCGGCCTGTCCAGCACCATCAACAGCGCCTGGGGTGGGCTCATGGTTGGTGAATACTGGCCAAACATATATGGGCATTATTCCCTCATAGTAGGGACCGGTATGATGAAGTTGCTGGATGTTTCCATAGCAAGCGGGCAGATCGGTTTTGCCGCCTGGATCTCCATAATATTTGCCGTGGTCGTAGCCGTATACGGTATTTATTTTACAAGAAAAATGATGGATCTTGCTAACAAAAAATATGTTATCGAAGAGGGGCTGTACGCTGCATAGGGCCGTTTTTATCCATTACCCCCACTACACATTTATATACGCAAATGCCTTATCAATGATATGAAGTACGTATATGCTACTCGTGACAGGAAGGCCGAATTAAGAAGGTTGATCGAGCGCCTTCATCATTTGAACGGGGAATATGATAATCTCCTTAGGCCTAGTCAGCAGCTAAATGAGAAGTTGGACATTTTGCTGGATAGGGATATTTCAGATAAGAGCTCTCTCCTGATCTTGGCCGTGGATGGGGAAAGGGTGGTGGGCGTCATTGCAGCTAGGATCATAGATAGGGAGTTATTCGAGCCCAGGATGGTGGGACAAATAGGGGATATATATATCCTCCCAGAGTACCGCAGATTGGGAACCGGTTACAAGCTCATCGAAAAAGCTGAAAAGGAACTTAAGGCCAGAGGTGCCCAAATGATATTCGCCGAGTTTCCGCTCCAGAACTCCCTTGCGGCTTCTTTCTACCAGAGCCTTGGCTTTAGGCCTCTTACAGGGATCTACGCTAAGGAAACCGGTTTGACGGACAAGTAAAATTACAGGCCGGGGAAAAGCATATTGGATTACAAGGCTTGGGAGCCCAAGTACCTTGGAATTGCTGGAAGGCTGGGTATAGATACCGAATGCGATATGAAGTCATCAAAGTTATTGTCGGAGCTCATCGGGGGGAATGGCGCGAACATGGGTGCCATACGGAATTTTATGAATAGTAAGCTGGCCCTGGTCTTGGGGGCCGGGCCGTCATTGGAAAGAAACCTATTAAGCGTTCGTGGGACAGCCGGTTTCATCTCGATAGCCGCAGACGGTGCAACATCGGCATATAGGGAAATTCTGGGGGGTTATCCGGATTTTATTGTAACCGACCTAGATGGTTATAGGGTTGAAGAGGAGGTGGAGGCATCAAGGAGGGGCTCATCGGTGGTTGTTCACGCTCATTGCGATAACGTCAGTGCAATACGGTCGATGGTGCCTTTAATGTTGAAGACAATTGGCTCAACCCAGAACAGGCCTCTCCGTAACGTCTACAACTTCGGGGGATTTACCGATGGGGATAGGGCAGCCTTCTTTGCGGTTGAGATGGGCTGCAAGGGTCTCGTGCTAGCTGGCATGGACCTTGGCGAGACCATAGGCCATTTTTCCAAATCCTTTGTTATGGACGTTCAAAGGAAGATTGAAAAGTTGAAGATAGCAGGGGAGCTGCTCGAGTGGCTTACCGAGTTGAATCCCACGGTGGAGTACTATAACATGACCGGTGGCGTACACATTAGAAATTATCGGGACATAACTCCTGATGATTTCAAGAAGCTAATATAGAAAAGATTGGATCATGATATCGTTAAGGGCATAAAATTTACTCCTAACAAGCTTCGTCCTTCTCCGGACACCACGATTTATTAAAGGCCCGTCGTGGTCCTTAAATACATGGACAGGCCTCCCTAGCGTGTGAAAAAGCTGCTTCACATAGGGATAGCCTGTTCCAGTGAAACAGATGTGGGCGAAGTGGCAACCGCGGCTGTTACCTCCTTCACTGAAGAACTCGCTAAATATAGGGATCAGGCCGTGCTTTTAACCGGTGGGACAAGCGGGTTGATGACGCTCGCATCTAGAATATTTTCTGAAGCTGGAGGGATAACCGTAGGATTTGTGCCCGTTGAAAATGAGATGATGAACGGAAACTCTTCGAAAAGGAATAGTTTCAACGTAATAGAAATCAGGACAGGTTTGACATATCAGCAGAGGAGCGTACCGCTCGTCAGGTCCAGCGACAGCTTTGTAGTGCTCGGTGGCAGGGCTGGAACCATAATAGAAGCGTATATGGCCTATTTGAACCTCATACCGACGGTGATACTAAGAGGAACTGGACTTGATAGTGACCTCCTATTAAAGGAGCATGAATACCTGGATGGGAGGAAGCTCAACAGGTTTAGTATAACGGAGGACCCAGTGGAGGCTGCACGCCTAGCAATAAGGATGGCCAGAACACATATATTGCGGGATGAGCCTCAGTCTGGCTGAGCTATGGTATGAAGGATGAAGACAGGCAGATAATTTGGCTTGACTATTTCGAATCATCGTTGCCTAGGAGAGGGCGTAGGAGGGTGCCACAGAGCATGGCGCTGAGGGGTTTTGAGCTTGATTCATTAAAGAAGGCGGCAGAGGTACTTGGGTTGGAGCCAACGGTTCAGGAGGCTAGGCATCCAGCGCGCCCGAACGTCATATCGGGATATATTAGCATCAGGAAAACAAAGCCAAAATCTCAGGTATTGAAGGACATAGCCAGAGAGGCCCAGAAGGTCAAGGCACAGGCCCGGAATGCTGAAAAATCATCCGGTAAATAATTTTAAAATTAGTTTAATAATAACGGTGTTATAGCTATGCCATGGAGCACGATGAGGGTACATTACAAATACCCACGAGCTTGACCATCAGGGGCTCCCTCAAGGTAGGCCTGCCGATGCTGCTGATCCCACCGACACTCCTGATAATAATCCTGATATCTGGAAATTTTTTCCTTCTTGATTATATTCATATACTGAGTGGGCTCACCTGGACAGGAATGGATCTTATACTTGGGTTATTCTTTTCTAACGTAATGAGAGGGCTAAGCAATGAGGGAAGGGCAAGGGTGGCCATGAGGCTTACGCCAACGATGCTCTTTTTCATGCCATCCATTACGACAGTGACCACCACCGCGGGGGTCTTCCTTGCAATACATGATGGCCTCTTCAGTCCGGTTAGCCCTATCATAGTGGTAGTACTGATCATAGTAACGATCCTGACGGCGATAGGGTTGGGCGTATTCCTGCCTAACGAGCTCAGGATTTATCTCGAACTCATAAAGACCGGCCAACGTGATATAGGCAAGGTGATCAGGCTTACTATGCTAAACCTCCGTATATCATTGTTCATCCTTGTATTCCAGGTCATGATAATCTTCCTTATGGCGCAACTCGCGACGGGGATATATATATGAGCCAAGAGATGAAATCGCTGAACAGATTCGGTCTTGCGGCTTTTGCAGCCCCCCTCTTGGCGCTCATAATTATATTGATATCAAATGACTTTTTGTTAATAGATTACCTACACGTGCTAAGCGCCGCACTATGGGTTGGTGACAACGTGTTCATGGGCATCATATTCTATCGGGTAATGAACAGCCTACCAGAGAGCGACAGGTTGGACATAAGCAGGAGGCTCTTACCGTTGACGCTGTATTTTATGCCGTCAATATCTGTGGTCACCATAGTTTCAGGCGCAGACCTTATGAGCAAGGTATATGCCTTTATTCCAAGCTATCTGATTTATACTGTCTATGCCCTTGCCGCTCTTCTCCTCATATTTGTCTTCGGGTTCTTTGTACCAAATTCTATCATCATTTACAGAAATTTCACTGGAGACAGCCATAGCTCTGGCGACGTGATAAGGAGGTCCATATCCAACTTCAGGATTGCACTTGTTCAGGCGGTAGTACAGATAGCGATGGCCGGTCTAATGGCCTACATAGTCATCGTCCTACTGCCTTGACTCTTATGAAAGGGTGAGTAACTCTAACTCATTTCCTGCCAGCTTTTCTGGTACTTCTTCTGCTCATCGGTAAGCCTGTCAACTCTGATGCCGTTCAACTCCAGGAATCGTCTTACCGTTAATTCGTCTATGTCATCGGGCACCTTATAGACTATATCCTTCATCTTCTGATGATTCTTCGCCAGATAAATGGCGCTTTCTAGCTGTAGTCCGAAGGTAAGATCCATAACCTCTATTGGGTGGCCGTCTGCTGCCGCCAGATTAGCTAGCCTTCCTTCGGCAATTAAATAGAGCTTTTTCCCTCCTTTCATCGTGAATTCTTGTACGTTGGGCCTGACATCCTTTATTGATGAAGCGTTCTGCCGTAACGCCCTGGCATCCACCTCTACATCAAAGTGTCCAACATTGAGAAGAACGGCGCCATCCTTCATTTTCTCGAAATGCTTCAGTGTTATTATCCTGACGTTTCCTGTACATGTTATAAAAAGGTCGCCGTACTGTGACGCTTCATCCATTCCATTAACCGTGTAACCGTCAAAATAGGCCTCCAGGGCCCTGTAGGGATCAACTTCAACCACTGTCACGTTAGCCCCCATTCCCCTCAGCCTAGAGGCGACACCTCTCCCAACCCAGCCATAGCCAGCTACTACAGCTCTTTTCCCCCCTATCATCAAATTAGTGCTCCTTAAAATTCCGTCCACAGAGCTCTGTCCCGTCCCAAATCTGCTATCGTATAGGTACTTGCCCTTCGCATCGTTTACGGCTATCACCGGAAACTTCAATAGATGTTCTCTTTCAAGGGCCTTAAATCTCTTCACACCCGTAGTGGTCTCTTCGGCGGCGCCTATGATGTCCTTCGTCCTCTTTGTCTCTATGGCCATTATACTGAGATCGGCTCCATCATCTATGATTATATTGGGTCTATCATTTAGGATCAGCCTGTGGTTATCATCATATTCCTTTGGAGTTTCGCCTCTCCACGCATAGACATGACTGACCCTTTCGGTTAGCGCTGCGGCCACATCGTCCTGGGCAGTCAGAGGGTTACTGCTGGTAACGCTTACCGAAGCTCCCAATCTTTCAAGGCTGGCAGCTAGAATGGCGGTCTTGGCCTCAAGATGGAGGCTCATGCCTATGTTAATTCCATTCAGTGGTTTGTCTTTGATATGATCCATCACAAAGCTGTTTACGACCTTCATTCGTGATTCCACCCACTTGAGCTTCTGTTCACCCTGTTCCTTTAACGTAAGGTCCTTAACTTTATACATTTAAAATGTAGTATGTATACTATTTATTAAACATTAAGATATGTAGTCAATAGTTGTTTTAAACCATTTAACGTCATGCTTGGCCCCTATAAAGAGTTGCCCCTATCCTCCGAAATTGTCTGCCTTGCAAGGGCCCTCGCGATATCGTTCTTATAGTATACTATCGCGCCTTCCTTATCTTTAATAAATTTAACCCTATTTTTTTTGGCCCACTTGATCATGTCATTTCTGGTCAATCCTAGAAGTTCGATTACGAAGTCAGCGTCAATGAGTTCCTCCTTGTGCGCCGCTGTCATTCATTAATTTTTGCTGGCCAGTTATAAAAAGCCGATTGACAATTATATTAAATCTAGAGGTCAAAAAGGATTTCGTTAATTAACATAAAATGAGATTGTACGACACTTAAAAGCGGTTAAAAGTAGCTGTCCTACCTGATTGTAGGGCTTGAACGCAATTGTATAAGACTAGTCACATATATGAGACATATTGAGGATTTCCGACAAACTTATAAATACAGGCTGACGGCCAATTGTTATGCTTGTTCCCGTAAGGTGTTTTAGCTGTGGCTCCGTGATAGGCGATAAATATGAAAAGTTTAGGGATCTCGTTCAGGGGGGCATGAAGGAGGACGAAGCTCTTGATAAGCTTGAAATCAAAAGGTATTGCTGCAGGAGGATGGTGCTAAGCAACTTCAACGTCATGGATCAATTGATTCCATACGCGGAATCTGTCTATAGGCTCAAGTTACAACAGGAGGAGGATTAAAACATGAAGATTGACTCAGTGTCCCTGAGGCCAAGCATTACAAGCAGGAACGATCCAACAATAGAAGCGACGGTCAGGGTGAAGGGTGGCTACGAAGCGGTGGCCACTGCACCAGCTGGTGCCAGCACCGGCGAATTTGAAGCCTTGCATCTGCCGAAAGGTGGGGCACAGGCCGCGATCAAAGCGTTCAGAGTTGGAAAGCTTATAGGGGCTGATGCCTCTGATCTAAAATTAGTTTCTGACCTGCTCAAAGAAGTCGACGGTACGAATAACTTTTCGTCGATTGGAGCGGCAACTGCGTTCGCTGTCTCTGTAGCATCTGCCGCGGCTGAGGCAAAGGCCAGATCAATTCCTCTTTTCAGGCTTCTTGACGGAAGTGCAAGGTTGCTGCCGTTTCCCTTGGGAAACGTGCTGGGTGGAGGCAAACACGCGGGCAATGGATCGCCGGATATCCAGGAGTTTCTGGTTTCTTCGGTGGGGGCTAGCGATCCGTGGATGGCTATAAATGGAAATATTAATGTTCACAGACAGGTCAGAAAGCTTCTAGAGAAAAGGGATCCACAGTTCGCAGGAGGCAAGGGCGATGAAGGGGCCTGGGCACCGAACCTTAAGGACGAAGAGGCCCTTGAAATCGTGAGGAACGCCGTTGACGCAACCTCCAAGGAACTTGGGTTCAAGATAATAATGGGGGTGGACTTGGCTTCCTCAACTTTTTATTCAAATGGGATCTACGATTACCGTAGAAAGGGTAAGAAATTAAATACAGAAGAGCAGCTAGCCTATGTTGAAAAGATAGCTAAAATGTACGACCTGCAATATATAGAGGATCCGTTCGATGAGCAGGACTTTGAATCGTTCGCGGATCTTACAAAGGGACTTTCAAATGTCCTTGTTGTAGGTGATGATATCTTCGTGACAAATGTATCGCGGCTTAAAAAGGGGATAGATAAGCGCGCCGCCAATGCGGTAATTCTGAAGGTGAACCAGGTGGGTACCCTTTACGACGCCTTGGAATTTTCAAGGTTGGCTAGGGAGGGGCATATGGGGGTCGTAACCTCACATAGAAGCGGCGATACCCCGGAGGGATACCTTGCTCATATAGCCGTTGGTTCATCTTCAATATTGATGAAAAGCGGTGTGGCCGGCGGGGAAAGGACAGCAAAATTAATGGAACTGGACAAAATAGCAAAGTTTGATAAAGGTCTTAAGATGGTTAAGGTGGTGGTATAGGAGTTGTCAAAGGAAGAGGATATTAAGGATGAGGAAGGCTCTGCGGAGAAGAAGATAGCGCCGCAGCTTTCAGAACGGGCATTGATGGCGTCCGGAATTAGGATAGGCACCAACGTAATTACAAAGCATATGAGACAGTATCTGGAAAGGACCAGGGAGGATGGCCTTAACATAATCGACGCTAATAAGATACAATCGCATATAGAAATAGCCGGCAAGTTTCTGGCCAGGTTCGATCCAAAGAGGGTCATGGTATATTCATCTAGGGAGGCAGCTCAGGTCCCAATTGAAAAATTTTCAGAGCTTACTGGCGTAAATTTTACCCTTGGTCGGTTCCTACCGGGTACACTTACGAATCCACAGTTACCCAACTATAGGGATGTCGATGTTGTAATGGTTATCGATCCGGCCATTGATGTACAGGCAATAAAGGAAGCCATCAAGACCAATATACCGGTAATAGCCATATGTGATACCAATAATGTCACCTCCTATGTAGATTTGGTTATACCTGCCAACAACAGGGGAAGGAAGGCCCTTGCAACCCTATTTTGGCTGCTGAGCAGGAGCTACCTGATTCATCAGGGCACCTTATCACCGCAGGATCCTATGAAATACACTCCTGAAGAGTTTGAAACCAAGCTCATAGAGGAGGACAATGCCGAGGGTTAGACGAGCTGCGGTAGCGGGGCTGTTCTATCCATCCAATCCAAATGAACTACGCGAAGCCATAAGATCATCCTTTATAGGGCCGCTGGGGCCCGGCAAGTCCCCACCTTTAAAATCATCTCAAATCTTTGGGATGGTTGTACCTCATGCTGGATATGAGTATTCGGCCCAGGTCGCCGCTCACGGCTACCTGGAAGCGTCGGCCGTGGATGCTGAAGTATATGTCATCATCGGCCCAAACCATTACGGAATAGGCAGCGGTGTGGCCGTACCGGCAAGCGAACTATGGAATACACCTCTGGGAGATGCTGAAATCGATAGTAGTTTGGCCAGGGCGCTTTTAGATGAAGGGTCCATAGTAGATATGGATGATGGAGCACACTGGAGGGAGCACAGCATCGAAGTCCAAATTCCATTTCTTCAATACTTAAGGGGGCACGTCAAAATTCTGCCCATTTCGCTGGCCATGATGGATGAAGGTACAGTTCTTGAGCTGGCAGAGCTGTTATATCGAAAGCTTCAGGGCCGGAAGTTCTTCATTATAGCATCGTCGGATATGACCCATTATGAGGATAAGGTCAAGGTTGCCCAGAAGGATGAAATTGCTATAAAAGCGATCCTTTCCCGCGATGTCTCTGAGCTGTACAGGGTGCTGGAAAAATATGATATAACCATGTGCGGCTACGGTGCCGCCGCTGTCCTAATGCACCTGAGCAACAGGTTTGGGGCAGCAGATGTAAGGTTGCTCAAGCACGCCGATAGTGGGGATACCACATACGACAACTCTTCGGTCGTAGGCTATGCTACAATAGCCTTTTATCGCAAGGAACAGGGCTTATAAAGAAGTTAGGAACCTTGGGAAAGGAGTAAGGCCTCTGGTTTAATATCTAGAGATATAAACTGGCTTCAACAACGCTGACAGCCTTTAAATACTGTTTATGATGATAATGCGTTGTGGGGTTGGCCGTGCAAGAATGCATACCGGTGCAGATAAAATTGGCTGGAAATCAAGCCGATGTTAACCGTGTGCCCTTGAATCAGAAAAGGAATCCCCTTCCGGTTGATGAACCCGCAAACTGGCTAGTCCCACAGGAAGCTCACGAGCTTGAGCCGTGAGAGGATGTTATTAGTTGTATTTAATAACACACATATATGAATGCAAGGTCGGAATGGAGATGGCCTTGCGATGGAGATTGTCCATCCTGATTGAACATATTTCTTCGATTACGGTGCCTACGGTCCATGGAACCCTTTACAAGCTTGCTCTGATAACCGAGAATCAGCTTGCGCCGATGGCCGAGCGAAAAAGGGGATAGTTAAAAATGGGAAAGGAAGGTCGATTTGAAAGGAGCGCAATAGCGCCGGGCAAAATCATCCTCACAGGGGAACACTTCGTAGTTAATGGGGGGCTGGCATTGGCAGGCACCGTCGACAGATATATCAGGGTAAGGGCAAGACCGGCCGACGTATTCTCAGTGAGATATGGATTCCCGGGAATGAAGCCCATGACCAAACTCGCAAGGGATCATATTTATGCATCGATAAAGGATCTGCTGGATGGGAAAGGGGCAAGCCTTTACGTAGAAAGCAACATACCCATAGGGGCTGGCTTGGGGTCATCGGCTTCCTCAAGCGTTGCGGCCGTACTGGCCATCTCCGGGCTCCTGAACAAACCTCTTACAAGACAGGAGGTGTTCGAGCACGCCATGAAAGGTGAGAGGCTGGTGCACAGCAATCCCTCAGGAATAGATGTAATGGTTTCCATAATGGGGGGGTTTATGCTCTACAGGAAGGGGGAAGAACCCAGACCCCTGAACACCGCTCCGCTCAGGGCGCTGGTGGTGGATACTGGTCAAAGGCACAGGACGGGCGATATGGTAAATGGTGTTCAAACCTTTGCAATTAAGAACAGGGAACTTTTTGATGGAATGGTGAGCATGGCAAATTCAATTTCCTCATCTGCGGCTCAGGCGTTAATTGAAGGGGACCTGGCCCGCCTGGGATCATTGCTTGCTTTTAATCAGGAGCTACTGAAGGCCATTGGTGTATCCACAGATAAGATCGAGCGGGCGATCAGGTCGTTCAGAGGGGTAAGCTTCGGGGGTAAACTCACGGGGGGCGGTGGTGGCGGCTTCGTAATAAATATCCTTAAGGGCGATGTCATCGGCGTAAACACGAGGCGGTGGACGGGTTCCTTTATCGCCAACCTAGGGGTTGGGGGAGCGAAAATCGAGGAACCGGCTCACATACATGATGGAGGTCTGCCTAATTGAATAAATGCTTATACCCTATTTCCGTACGAGCGAATACTAGGAGGCCGTCAGGATGATAGCATTAAAGATGGGTGGCTCGATCATCACATATAAGAGCAGGCGTTTCTCGATAAACACTGCAGCAATCGAGCACATGGCTGCTGAGCTTTCCCGTTTCAATAGGCCCCTCTTTCTTGTTCATGGTGGTGGTTCTTGGGGGCATCCCTTAGCCATTAAGTTCAAGCTGAGCAGCTCCTCCTACAAGATGGAGCCAACTGGAGTCGGAAGGACAAGGGCGGCCATGCTTGCCCTAAGCTCTAGGGTACAGTCAGCTCTTGTAGATGCCGGCCTTGAGCCGTTCTATATTTCTGCCCAGCACCTTTCACAAAGCGAAGAACTGATACGCACGCTGGCCGCGGCCGGAGTTATTCCACTGTCATTCGGCGATGTCGTACATGAAGACAGGGGCTTCAGAGTTATGGGCGGGGATGAGATAATCAAGAAAGTCAATGATATGCTCCACTTTGAAAGGGTCATCTTCGCCATGGACACCCCAGGGGTACTAGACAGCTGCGGGAGAACCATTAAAACGCTTACGCAAAGGGAGTTACAGCTCTTTGAAGGTAAGGCGAATGATGCGACCGGTGGCCTCGCCGCCAAGCTTCACTTTTCATTCGAGCTTGCAGAAAATGGAGCGGATGTATTTCTGCTTAAGGGTGATGAGGGCGATGAGCTACTGAAAGCTTTAAATGGACAAAGCTTCCACGGAACTACGGTGAAGGTATTGGGTGACCATCGAAGAAAGGAAGGATGACCATCTGGCTATTGCCCTTGAGGAGAATGTCGAAGGGTATTCAACTACTTGGCTTGAACACGTGTTCCTGATCAACCAAGCGGCACCGGAGTTGAACTATGATGAAGTGAATACCGAGGTAGAATTTCTAGGTCACAAATTTTCAGCGCCTCTGATGATCGACTGTATGACAGGTGGGGGAGCAGAATCCCTCAATTTCAACAGGAACATAGCCGAAGTTGCGGCCGCCCTGAGGATAGGTATGGGGGTCGGCTCTCAGAGGGTTGCGCTTGTAAATCCTGATCAGGAAAGGGCCTTTTCGGTGGTGAGGGATGTGGCCCCGGATTCCTTTGTAATGGCGAACATCGGTGGCGCCCAGATCGGAAGAAAGCTGGATATTGAGGGAATAAGGAAGATAATAAACATGGTGAAGGCGGATGCCCTGGCAATTCACTTTAATCCGCTGCAGGAGCTAGTACAGGTGGGAGGCGAAGCCAGTTTTGCCGGCGTTATAGCTTCCATCTCCAGCTTGGTGAAGGAGATCAAGGTGCCCATTATAGCAAAGGAGGTCGGATGTGGTATTTCGAAGGAGGTAGCAATGAGGCTACACACGGCAGGGATCGCCGCCATAAACGTGGCAGGAGCCGGGGGCACCAGCTGGGCAGCTATAGAGGGAATAAGGGCCAAAAGGTTGGGGGATGACAGGAAATATGAACTATCACGCCCCTTTTGGGGGTGGGGCATACCTACCGCAGCATCCATACTCGAAGTTAGGCATATGACACCCATGCCCATCATAGCATCCGGTGGAATAAGGAACGGCATGGATGTCGCTAAATCCCTTTCCATAGGTGCGGATATGGCAGCGATGGCGCTTCCAGTGATCAGGGCTATCAAGCAAGGAGGTATAAAGGGGGGTACGGAAATGCTCTCGAATGTAATAGAGGAATTTAAGATGGCTGAATTTTTAACCGGTTCAAAGAGCGTCGCCTCTTTTAAGGCCAAGAGGAGGGTGCTGCTTGGACCACTAGAGGAATGGAGGAAATGCCTAGGTTGATGGGGATGGACGAGCCAATCGGGAAAGTGGCCAGCGAAGTTACCGGCCTTATTAAAAAGGCCATGCCGAACGACACCAAGCTCTATGCAGCTGCATTACATCTTATAAGCGCTGGCGGAAAACGATTAAGGCCATTCATTGTGGTCAAGTTCTTTGAAATGTTCGAAGATGATCATGAAGGGATACTGCCTGTAGCCGCTTCAGTGGAGCTAATTCATAACTTCACTCTAGTACACGACGATATAATGGATCGCGATGATTTCAGGCACGGCGTGCCCACCGTGCATAGGGCGTATGGAGAACCCTTCGCAATACTCGCCGGCGATACTCTTTTCGCTAAGGCATTCCAGATCCTTTCTCTATCGGCGATCCTGAGGCGTCATCCAGATAGATATATGAAGATAGCCGACCTGCTTGCAGGACAGAGCATAGACATTTGCGAAGGCCAGGCCATGGATATTACTAAGATAAGTGACTTCTATGACAGGGACCACTATATGGAGCTAATAAAAAAGAAGACATCAGCCCTGTTCATAGCAGCGTCGGAGGCTGGTGTCCTAGCCGCAGGGAAATACGAACACATTGGCGCCGCCAAGAGGTACGGGGAAAGCCTGGGGTCAGCCTTCCAGATAGTCGATGATCTGCTCGGCATAGTAGGGAACCCAAAGGACACGGGAAAACCAGTTGGGGACGATATAAGAGAGGGCAAGAAGACGCTTCCGATATTTATCGCTTTCAGTATGGCCGGCGAAAGCCTGAAAAAGGATATACTTAGTGCATATGAAGGTAAGAGCGGACAGGGGCAGATTGAGAGGCTCGTTGAGCAAATCAGGGGGCTTGGCATCGAGGAACGAGTGAAGGAAATAGCATCGGCCTATGCTGAAGAGGCGAGGGGGGCCCTGTCAAGCTTCCCAAAATGTCAAAGCAGGGATGAACTGGGAGAACTTGTCGAACTCGTCATCAAAAGATCTCATTGAAGCTGTTAAGCCACTCATAAAAAGGCTGGCAGCCGAAAACGCTGTAAGGCACGGAGGGAAGGCTGAAAGCGGAGCGGTGATGGGTAAAGTAGCTGCCATGAGGCCCGATGTTAGGCCCATCATCAAAGATCTAGCGCCGATTGTAGCAGAAATATGCAGGGAGGTTTCTGCGCTTTCCCAGGGGGAACAGGGCGAAATGGCGGGAGAGCCCGTAACTAGAATTCGGTCGGAACAGGAGGAAAGGAAACTACCTCCATTACCATCCCGGGATAGATATAAGGAGATAAGGACACGCTTTGCACCTAACCCCAACAGCGTACTGCATCTGGGCTCAAGCCGCCCTGCAATACTCTCTCATGATTATGCTGCACAATACGGCGGCAAGTTCATCCTGAGGTTCGAGGATACTGACCCGCGCATCAAGAGGTCGGATCTGAAATTCTACGATTACATTCGTGAAGATCTCCGGTGGCTCGGCTGTGAATGGGATGAAGAGTATATTCAGAGCGACAGGATGAAGATATATTACGAATATGCGGAGGCCGCCATTCGAGGTGGCAGCGCCTATGTATGCACCTGTTCACAGGAAAAATTTAAGGAACTCACCTTGGCCTCCAAGGCCTGCCCGTGCAGAGGACTTGATGCCAAGGAACAACTTGGGCGATTTAGGGAGATGGTTGAAGGAGGATATAAGGAGGGCTCGGCGGTAGTGAGGGTCAAGACGGACCTGGACCACCCCAACCCGGCGGTCAGGGACTGGCCAGCCATGAGGATCATCGATCCGGCCAGCCATGCCCACCCAAGGGTAGGGAGCGATTTCAGGGTTTGGCCGCTGTATAACTGGGCCTCTGCAATAGACGATCATCTGATGGGGATTACGCACATAAT
>JAFLXO010000034.1 GCA_029786595.1 Nitrososphaerota archaeon
GGTTCTAACGTCACTTGAGTTCATCGAGTCGTGCTTCTAAGTGTTGCCCTCCATCACGATATCATATTCACTTACCATTAAATCGGCTAAAAAAGGTTAAAAGAGGCCGCAACGATGATCTATTGAAGTTGCCGGAGGTGGATCAGCTCATACTGGTCGGCGGGTTAGCCGCGTCCATAGCATTATATATGTGGCTGGCCGCGGACGCCCATCCCAAGTTCAGGCTTTACCTTAAATCAAACTATGGCGTGCCCTTCGTTGTAGCCTTCATCGTGCTGCTGGTGGCCGCCGCCGTTTTTGAGTCCCTGGGGACAGGCGGGATAGCCAATACCCTTGCGGAATACGCCTATTTCGCCATAGTGATAGGTGTGGTGTTGCAGGTCATTTCATCCAGAAATAACAGGGAATCGGAAACATCATAGCTAGACTTGCCCGTTTTCCAGAGTAAGATCGGAGAAGGTTGCTGATACACGACCGTCAGTATACTGACTGCCCGCAAGGAGCATTAGGGTGGCCATTCCATCTCCGGGCGTCCACCCGAGGTCGACCAAGCGGGAGTACGCATCGCTGAAGGACACCGAAGTCGAGTTGGATATGATCACCAGCGTGTGCTGGTTGGGCCTGTAGACGCTCATCGATAGCTGATTCGGGTTGAACAGGTACCATATTTCGTACGGGCCGCCGTCTATCTGGACTCCAACGGCCACGTCAGGATTCTCACCGGGCCCGATGTCACTGGCAGGCCCGATGATCGAAACGTTGTACAAGAGCTGATAACCGTAGAGGAGGGAGAGGTTGATGGGCTGCAGCAGCTGGGAGGCCGCCCATCCACCTGAGACCTTGTCCGCGGTCAGCGTAACGCTCCCATTAGCGGAGCTGTACCCTGCCGCGCCGCCGGCCCGTGACGGGCTGAAGGACCAGCCCGGCGTCTGTGATGATGTAAACAGGAGGAACTCCGGATTGGTCAGAAGGTGGGAAGGTGACAGTCGGGGGCTGACCTCGTCTATAAACGCCTGGTTGCTGCCGTAATAGACTTCGAGCCTGAACTGTGTTCCCTGGGGGAGGGCGTAACTGGGATTACTAGGGATGATGGTATATAGCGTCCATCCATCGCCCCGGGAGATGTTTAACGCGCTCCAAAGCAACCCGTTTATGGCCGTCATGGAGCCGTTCGGAAAGATCCTAAAGAGGACCTGCCCTCCGGGGCCGGTCACGTTCACCACCATGGAGGTTATATAGCCCGGCAGGCTCAGGTAGTCAGAGTAACCGGATACGCCTGTGACCGTATATGGACCGGGTGAGGAGTGTAAATATACGGCGCCACCTGCCGGGACGATCAGGAGCGCGGCCACCACCACCACCTCGATGCTTCGCCAGCTGACCCTTGTAGCCTCTGGCATTCTTTCCTTTGTAGCTTCGGGGGCCACCAGAATGGCGAGGACTGGCCAGTAGATGATATAGTTAAAGAGGAACCTGAAGTTGAAGAAGAAGATGATTATGGGAAAGGCCAGAAACGAATACTTGTACTTGCTGTACTTCATGATATATAGGAACAGCAGGGCCAAGGCGGCGAACGCCTCCATGGCCGTGAAATAGTATGATGGCAGCTGGTAGTACCCTAGAAACGAAAGCATCCCTATCCCTTGGCCTATTCCGAGCAGTGGGTAGGTCTCCGGCAGCAGGATCGCGGAGGCCCATGAGGCCGGCGAAATGATGATAAATGGAAGGTTGAAGGCCATGAAGGCAGCCAGCATCGAACCTGTGAATATCGAGGCGCCCTTCCTGCCCCTCTCCCTGTAGATCATGTACAGATAGTATGGAAGCACGATGGCGGCGATCTGCTTGGAAGCGATGGAGAGGCCGAAGAGCGCCCCGGCAGCCCACGGCCGGCGCCTCAGTACCAGCGAAAGCGCCAGCAGGAGCGCCCAAACCACATCGGGCACCGAGCCAACGGGGTAGTAGATTATGTTCACGTTCACTACGATCACAAGCAGTGCCAGAAGCGCCAGCCGCCTGAGGTTTCTGTAACGCAGGTACACGACGAGCAGCAGGGCGATCGAAAGCGCGACCAGCACTGCCCTCGGCTGCAGGTCCAGCAGCAGCGCCGGCACGTATATGAGAAAGGAGAGGGCCGGATAGCCGAGCTGGCTCACGTACCCGCCGGTGGTGAGCGGGGTCTGGTAGTAGGAGGAAAGGTGGTAATATGAAAGGGCACCATTCATTAGTGAGGGGATATAGGGGTTCGCACCAGAAAGGAGGAGGTGCGCAGCATAGGCATCTATGGCCAGTTCGTCCGTGGAGAACTGGGGTATGGATTTCATCAGCAGCAGCGCGAAGAGCGTTATCATGAACAGCAGGACCACTGGATAGACGGCGTAGAGCTTTTTGAATGCGAAGCCAGCGAGGGCCAGCGCTCCACATGCGAGGAAGACGCCGGTCATGATGATGCCTCCGCCCATGGCGGATGAGGCATATGCAAAGATTACGGAAACTCCCGCCAAGCCCATCAACGCCGCGGTTGAGGCCACCTCTTCGTCATCAAATAATGGATGCCTGAACGAGGCATTAGCGATTATGAAGGCCGCCAGCCCGTACAGGAAGGCCTCTATCAGAAGGTATCCAGGCTGCACCCACCCCTCCACTACGGTGACGTAGAGCGCGATGGCGGCGAACGCCGACCCGACGGCAAGCCCGGTTCTACCTTCGAACGTCCTCTTGGTGGTGACCGGCTCCAGCGTCAGGGCCCTCGCTATGAGCACCGCTCCAGAAATGGTGAGGACCCACTGGATTACGGTGTAGGTGGAATTTAGGTAGCCGCCGAGGATCCACAGGTAGTAAGCGGTAGCTATGAGCGCCGTGCCGGCGCCTATGGCCCCTATCCTCTCAAGTAGGTCCCTATCCCCGCTCAACGGTGCCCGTCCACCCAGATCACCTGCGAGGACATCAGATACCTTATTGAGAAGGCGACGACGATCCCTACTAGGTTAGCTAGGAGGAGGTTGGAGCCGAGGAGCGCCAGGCCGATGAAGACGATGAAGTTCACCGACAGGCCCAGGACCGACGAAGCGTTGTGAAGGTAGAACCTCGTGACGGTCCTCCTCAGGCCGCGGTCCAGCTTCCTCCGCCAAAAGGTCCAACGTTCATTGAACATGAAGTTGGTAGTTATGCTGACCTCTATGGCTATGATATCGGCCACTGGAAACCAGATCCTAGGGGCCAGCAGGAACAGGAAGAGCTCATTTATGATGGCGCCCGAGGCGCCTACCAGTATGTACTTCCACAGGTTTCCGCTTACAAGGGTATAAATGAAGTAATCAAAAATGTCGGCCCAGGACAGCTTGCTATCCCCCGACATCCTCCTCCTGAAGGTTATGGGGAACTCCTTTACCTTCATCCCGGCCCTGTACAGCTCGTTTACTATCTCGACCTGACCAGCATACGAACCCCGTAATGGGGGGTTTCTCACCAGGTACTCAGCTGCCCTCCTGCTGTAGACCCTGAAGCCGCTCGTCGCATCGTTTATCCCGCCATCGAAGCTGATCCGGTAGAAATAGTTGGCAACCCTGCTGATCTCCCTCCTGGGCGGGGTGAACCCCTGGGTTCCCCCTCCCTTGACGTACCGCGAGCCGATGACGAGGTCGGCCCCTTCGCCCTTCGCAAACTCGAGTATATCGTCGATGTAAAGCGGATCGTGCTGGCCATCCCCATCCATGGTTATGATGTAATCGGCCCCCCCTTTCAGCGCCTCCTTCATTCCATCCATTATGGCGGAGACCAAGCCTGAGGCCCTGCCCCTCTCTATCAGGAGGACGTTCGGGTACTTGGCCGCTATCTCCTCCACCCCGTCCGTCGAGCCATCGTCCACTAGGATCAGGTGCGCGTCCGAGTGAAAGGTTTGCAGCATCATTTTCAGGTTATCGTGCTCGTTGAGGACAGGTATGACTATGCAGGAGGACACCATGTTAAAGCTGAACATCACGCGGATAAAAACTTTTATAGATATGAAAGCCCACTCTCGTATCCAAAAATATTATTCCCTAACGGCTCAAGTACTGCTGTGAAGCTGAACCAGAAGAAGGTGGGTTGGATAATAGCCGATAAGGTAAGGGGATGAGAGGCCAAGATTTAGCCACCGCACAACGCATACTCCTGTCAAGGGTCGAACAGAACTTGGCGAGCACAGGCGCAGCGTTCAGCCCCTGCGTTGAAGCTGGCTGGCCCGAAGATCACGTCTGTGTATGAAGAGGGGCTCGCAGTGAAGGTGTACGGAGAACGTATGTGCAACGCGCTGGAGCCGTCCCTCAGGTCTATGCCTAACCAACCGTTCATTTTTTCATGTCTTCCTTTATTTTTTCCTTCCTTTCATCCATTTTTAGTGCATAGGCCAGCGCTGCCCAATAGAATGGGCTCCTAAACCTTATCACATACATGGCAACGCCATGGTCGACTTCCCCGGACTTACGGGTTATTGACGAAAAAGGTACTGGCCTTAGGGGGGCGTAAAACTTGACCATAGAGAGACGTTTATGTGAAAATCTAGGAGTAAACACCAATGGAGTTTGAGCGTATCGTGCATTTTTCAAGCTCCACCGATCCATTTATCACGTACCCCCTGAACTCCACGTACTGCTCCTCCTGGCTGACCGTGAAGTTAAGCGTGAATCGGCCCGGCCCGCTGACGTGCACCGTGTTGCTCGCCAGGTAAACGCTTCCGTATCCGGCGGTGACCTGCAGGTTGACGCTTGCTGAACCATTAAGCCAGAAGGTAACGCTGTAGTTGCCGGGGCAGAGGGTGGTGTACGGCCCATACCATGCCATTTCATTGTTCGTACCGCTTATGGTTCCGTTTGTATAATATGTTGAATAAAGGCCATAAGCGGGGTACGTGTAGTTGACCTCCGGCCCGGCCTCGATTATTTCAATGCCGTTAACCGTCAGGTTCCCCTGCCAGTTTTCCACGTACCCCCTGAACTCAACGTTTGTGGCGGTGCCATTAATGCAGAGCTGCACCGGTGCCGTATATGCCCCGGTTATCCCCTGTTCCCCAAGCATGACGTTCCCGCTGTCGGCCGTCACCTGTAGCATCGCCCTATTGTATGGTGAGCTGTTGGTTGTGGAAAGCATATACTTCACCAGGTAATGCCCAGGCTGCAGCGTGATGTACGGCCCATACCATGCCATCTCGTTGCTTTCGTTTACCGCCGTGATCGAGCCGTTGGTAAGAGCGTATGTTCCATCCCCAAGGTCAAGCTGGCCAGGGTACACGTAGAGATCGTTGGCGTTTGGCAACCCCGGCCCGACCTGCGTCAGGCTGACGTTTTTCATTAACAGAGTGCCGCTTATGTTGTCAGCGTACCCTATGAACTCGACCTGCTGATATATGTTGTTCACGTAAAAGTTCAGGGTAATGGGTGTCCATCCCTCTCCAAATTGGGTACCATTTATGGTTTTGGAGCCAAGCACTGTGCCCCAGTCGTTCGCGGTCACCAGCAGCTCAACTTTGCTTTCATTGGACAGATTGACCCCTTTTAAAAGGAACGTAACCCTGTACAGCCCGGGGACAATGCTGGTCCACGGACCGAACCAGAGCTTTGAATTGCTGACGTTTGAAGCTTCAATAGCTCCGTCTGAAAGGTGAGCGCTGCCTGTTATAGCAAGCCGGTTTGAAGGGTAGTTCATCGTCAGCGGGCTAAAGTACTCCGGCTGTGCGCTATAGTTCCTTTCAATCATCACTATGCCATCAGCTTCGGAGGCCAGTCCATAGTTCCCGGTGCTCCATAGTTCGTTGAAATAGTTGGGAAAGAACCAGAGCGCGTACGGGTCTACAACCTCAACGCTTGCGCCGTTGACCTGCTGCGGGCCCACGAACAATGAATCGTACACCGTGAGGTTTTCATGCAAAATATAGATCTCCGGCATGTTGTTCTGTACAATTACCGTCGAATTGGGGGGTATCATGGAAAGCGTCTTTACCAGCCCATTGTACCTTATCCAGTTCGTGTTAATTATTGAATTAAAGCCGTAACCAAGCAGTGAGTAGTTAACTGACGAGCTGGAGTTGAGGGGGCTGTACGGCTCGTAAGCTGATGCAAATACGATGACTGTAACGAACAGTAATGCGGAAACGGTTTTTGATCTCCTTTTAAACCTGCTGATTCCTTCAATTGTTCCAAGGAACACAAAGGGCACGAACAGCGCTGAATACTGAAACATGAAAACAAACGGGAACCTGAAATACACGTAACCTGATATAAATATGAGCGCGGTATAAGGTACTAGGAATAAAACCCATTTGCTCATAAGCGGCAGGAAGAGGAGAGGCAGCAGTATTATGAACAGAGTGTAGGCATTTACCAGTGTGGATGGGTTGCCCTGAGCCCCCCCAACTGCGCCGAGCGTAGCCCCCGCGGCACCGTTAAGGATAAAGTTCAAGGCAAAAATCGCTAGGGTAAATGCAAGCAGCGAAATTGAAAGTTTAAGATCACGTCTTCTGTTCTTTCCAGCTAGCAGCAGCAGGGCGAACATCAACGGGAACACGGCATACGGATAGTGTGTGGTAGCGCTCAACGCCATAAATATAAACGCTACAGATTCCCTCTTATTTAGGTAGAAATAATAGCCAAGCAGAAAGAGAGTCGGAAACAGCGCCTGGTAATGGAAGTCAAACCAATTGATCCCCGCCAGCGGAAAGTACATCAGGTAAGATGCCGATATTAGCAATGGTGCGAGGCTGTTTTTCATATAGTGCCTTGATATTCCGTAAATGGGAAAAACGCCGAATCCAAGAAATGCTGACTGGAATATCAGGACCGCAGCATAGTTGCCGGTGAGGAACACGGGGAGCACGGCGTACACTATTCCCTTATATGCAAAGTTGTGAATGAATGAACCGACAGTGAACCTGTAAGCCGCATCCCAGGCGAACTGCATGTTTACCCCGAGGTCAAATATCGACGCGTTTAACGAATATACCCTGAGCATTGAAATGTAGGACCAGGCTGCCGTATATGCCGCGAACATCGAAACTAGTGCCGTATGGACAGCCTTTATGCGCGTCACGCGTACCCGCTCCCAAAGCCTTTTTCATTTACCTGTGCAAACTGCCCGTTCACGTTTAACATCTTCAGCTTTACCGATCCGTTTATCACGTACCCCCTGAACTCCACGTACTGCTCCTCCTGGCTGACCGTGAAGTTAAGCGTGAATCGGCCCGGCCCGCTGACGTGCACCGTGTTGCTCGCCAGGTAAACGCTTCCGTATCCGGCGGTGACCTGCAGGTTGACGCTTGCTGAACCATTAAGCCAGAAGGTAACGCTGTAGTTGCCGGGGCAGAGGGTGGTGTACGGCCCATACCATGCCATTTCATTGTTCGTACCGCTTATGGTTCCGTTTGTATAATATGTTGAATAAAGGCCATAAGCGGGGTACGTGTAATTGACCTCCGGCCCGGCCTCGATTATTTCAATGCCGTTAACCGTCAGGTTCCCCTGCCAGTTTTCCACGTACCCCCTGAACTCCACGTTTGTGGCGGTGCCATTAATGCAGAGCTGCACCGGTGCCGTATATGCCCCGGTTATCCCCTGTTCCCCAAGCATGACGTTCCCGCTGTCGGCCGTCACCTGTAGCATCGCCCTATTGTATGGTGAGCTGTTGGTTGTGGAAAGCATATACTTCACCAGGTAATGCCCAGGCTGCAGCGTGATGTACGGCCCATACCATGCCATCTCGTTGCTTTCGTTTACCGCCGTGATCGAGCCGTTGGTAAGAGCGTGTGTTCCGTCCCCAAGGTCAAGCTGGCCAGGGTACACGTAGAGATCGTTGGCGTTTGGCAACCCCGGTCCTACCTGCGTCAGGCTGATGCCACCAAGTAGCAGGGTGCCATTATAATGTGAGATTAACCCCCTGAATTCAACCGCGCCGTAAACCTCGTTTGAATAAAATGTTAAATTGATCTGGTTCCAGGTCCCTGTTTTAAGGGAATCAGGGCCGAGTTGCCTTGAAATGAGCGTCTGTGCACCGCCGTTTGCCGTGATCTGAAGCAGAACCGAGTTGTTACTGTTGTCCGTATAGAGCCAGTAAGTAGCCCTGTACGTTCCAGGGTAAAGCGTAGTGTACGGCCCATACCAGGCAATGGTGTAAGCAGGGCTGTTAATATCTGTAAAGTTCAGGTAGGTGTTGTCGCTCTGCCCAATTGAAGAAAACATTTGGGACGAGTTAAAGCTCTGATCCAGCGGCACAAAGTACTTTACGCTTCCCATGTAATTTCTCTCCAGCAGCATCATGCCCGAAGCTTCGGCAAGCAGGCCATAGCTCTGGGAGCTGTAAAACTCCCTGATAAAGTCATACATGCTGGCGTTATATGGTGGCCCCTGCTTTGCATAGTACCAACTTGAATACGGGTCCGAAAGCACGTAATCAACCCTTACGGGCACCGAAGTTCCGTTCGGATATACGTGCATCAGGTTGTAAGTCACCTCCTGAATGTTCGTAATCAAAGGCGTATTGAGGTACTTCAATGGCCTTGGGAGAACCTGAGGAACATTGGACTGAAAAAGCACATAGGGATCGCTTTTACTTATCAGCGATATCATGGTGTTAAGTTCGCCATACACGTTCATGTTCGCGTTCGTCTGCTGCCCGATATCGTATTTCATTCCAGAAGCGCTGTTAAACGGCCCGTAGGGTTGAAATGCGGATGCAGAGATCAGCACTGATACGAGCACGACTATAGAAATGACCCTCAGCCTCCTCTTTCTGTCCCTTCCTAGCCATGCCGCTCCCTCGATGAGCCCAAGGTACAGGAACGGCACGATGCCCGCCGGGTACTGAAGCATGAAAACGTATGGATACATGTAGCCCCAATAGTTTGATGTGAACAGAAGGTAGAAGAATGGAACGTAAAGGATGGCCCACCTTTTGGAAAGGATAGGCAGGAAAAGCAGCGGCGCCAGGAACAGCAGCACCGTAAACACCTTTGTATCAAGCATGTATGTCACAGCACCATTGTACAGCCTTACGGTCCCCCCGACGGTCCCCGTTCCAGCAAAACTCGCCGCAAAGGATCCATGTGCATAAAAGAAATAGTAGAGCAGAGAGAGCACTGCGCCAAAAACTATTACGGATATCGAAAGATAGACCCTGCCGGCGCTGTGCTCACCGCTTCTCAAGTGGCGCACTGACTGCTCGATCAACACGATTACGGCAAAGATAAACGGGAAAATAAAATATGGATACCTGACCATGCTGCTGAGTATAAGGAAGGCCAGCGCCAGCTTGTACCTATCCTTTACAAAAAAGTAGTAACCTAATAGAAATAGGGTTGGAAAGAATGCTTGGTAATGAGCGTCATACCAGTTGACACCCGCCAGAGGGAAGTACAACAGGTAGGATGCGGACAAGAGCAGGGCTGACATATCATCCTTAAGGTAGTGCTTAGCTATGCCAAACAGAGGCAGGGCCCCGACCCCTATGAACGCTGACTGCAGGATCAGTATTGCGGGGTAGCTGCCGAGCAGGGTGATGGGCGATATTACATATATGATTCCGTTGTATGAAAACCAGAACAGGAACGCTGATATCGTGTGAACCTGATGGAGGACTTCCCACCCGAACTCCATGAACAGCCCGAGATCAAACACGTTCGCGTTTCCAGCCAAGAACTTCATTACGGTGATGTAAGACCAGTACACGCTGTATATCAGGAGCTCTGACAGCAGGGTAAGCCTTACATATAGCTTCCTCATGATATTATCTCCTGAATGCTGTACGCCATCTGTTACGCCAACGCCTTCCCAAATATAGCTGTTGCACTGGCAATGCGCTAAAGTTATATACAATTGTATAAAAGCATTGCCTCGAGTTAACGTTTTTATAATGAAAAAAACAACCGTTCCTGTGAGCCAGTTTTCCCAACCAGCTGCAAGCGCTTACGGTAAAATTCAAGGGTCATCGGTGATATCCGTTTATCCGCTAAACAGCGGCATAGGGGTTTACGCTCACAGGCTGTTCAACCTTGGCCTACACGAAGAGTTGGCGATGTTCAAGATCAATGGCTCATACCCTGAAGACGGTTTTGACAGGGTTGTAAAGTACAGGTTCAACCCCAATGGCCTTGTCACCCTATTTTCAACCCGCTTCAGGTCTAGGTGGAGCGATTATGCCCTATCCCGTTCCTTGCTTCACATTTCATCCCCAGACTGGTTCCATATGATAAAGTATAACGGATGTGTTTATGGAACGGTGCACGATATATTTGTTACGATGCACCCTGAATGGTTCACCCTTTCCTACAGGATGTACTTCAAAAGGGAAATGGAGTTCGCGGAGAAGCTGAAGGGGGTTATCGCCGTATCAAGGTTTACACAGAAATTGCTAGGCGAGGCCTTTCCCGACGTAAACACCTCGGTTATCCACAACTGGACTGAAAGGGAATTCACTCAGAGAGACAGGGTCAGTGCAAGGCAGAAGCTGGGGTTGCCGGTCGATAAGACCATTGTCCTGAGCGTGGGCTCGAACCTGCCGCGTAAGAACTCGAAAATAATTCCAAAAATAATGGAAGGCCTGGACAGCGATTTTATGTTGGTCAGGCTGGAACCCTTTTCATTCCTTGATAGGAATGGAGGGAGCATCGATGGGCTCATTGAAGGCAGCAGGATGGTGATCAAAAGGGAAGTACCCTTGAAACTGATACCATTCTACTATAACGCGGCGGACAGCCTTATAGCGCCTTCGATCGAAGAGGGTTTTGATTATCCAGTTATCGAGGCCATAAACTCAAATATACCCGTCGTAGCTTCGGACATCGAGGTTCACAGGGAGATAATGATGAACAGGGGGCATTTTGCCGACCCGTTTAACCCAGATCAGTGGGCTGAGGAGATAATGAAGGCTGCAGACGATAAGGACCCCTGGCCCGGGTTCGGCGATTATTACAGGGAGGAAAGAGCGCTCAGTGAGTACCTAAAGTTCTACGGAGGAGTAAGCTGAAATGAGTTGCTTGAACTGGTTTTCATGGGAAAATCTGGCGGCATTAACGCTTCCGCCATCGCTTAGCCTTTTGTACAGCCCCCGATCTTCGAGTGACAGCACGGCATCCGCAATAGATCTGGGGTCCTCCGGATTAACTATCAGCGCATTGCCGCCCGCTGATTCCTTGAGCCCACCCCTGTCAGAGCACACAACCGGCAGGCCGGAGGCCATAGCCTCAATCGGCGGTATGCCGAACCCCTCATAGAGGGAAGGAAATACGAGCGCGAAGCTCCCCCTGTAAAGCGAAGCAAGCCCTTCTGCGCTGTCCACGACAAGGTTCCTGTACCTTGATTCCAGCGCAAGGTCACTGACCCCTCTGATAAGCCCGTCAGAGTCATGCCCCACCCTAACCAGCACGTAACTGTCAGGCAGCATTTTAAGCGCTTTTAAAATTACAGTTATGTTCTTATTGGGCATGTCGTGTCCCACATGAATTAGAGCCTTTTTGCCTGGCCAGGGGTCAGCCCTCTTGCCAAACCTTTTGAACTCGGGCCCAACTGAAGGGTAAACCACATTGGCATTTACACCCAGCTCCCTCTTTACCTCCTCTTCGGTGCTGTGGGAATTGGCTATCACCATTTTGGCCTTGGCTATGTACTTGTAGCTCATCTTGCAGTACCACGACCAAGCTCTGCTGTTGCTTCGGTACCTCAGGTAGTAGAGGTCATGCACGGTCATGAACGTCCCTGGTATGAACCCCAGGTTTGGGTTTGAAATGTGGATAATGTAACCTGAAAGGTTTGGCCTTCTGATTCTGGGCATTATTACCGATTTTAGCGCTCCAGCCGTTCCGTTCCCACCAAACTGGTAGAGCTTTACCTGTACGCCATGTTCCAGCAGGTTTCTGTATATTTCCCAATTATAGGAGTAAATTCCAGTACCGGAGGGGTGGTCGTTGATGAGAGCTATCTTCAATCCTGTGCAACCCTTGGCACACCTTGAATTAAGGTTTACCTAAAAGCTTTCCTAAAAGGTTATTAGTTTCCTACAGGATTGTTGTGCAATGCTTCCGGTCGACAGCACAATAATAACAATAGGCATCATGATGTCAGTGGTGCTCTATTCTGGGCTCTTCATTGCCGACCATCACAGGGCAAGGGCCTATGTCAGGGAGAACCTAGGGGCTCCGTTTATCATCGCATTCATAGTTCTGCTGGTGGCTGCTGCCATCATGTTTTCTTTAAACTATTCCCATTACGCAAACCTGTTTTCAGAGTACGCTTATCTTGCCATCCTGATTGGTGTTATTCTGCAAGTTGTATCGTTAAGAGCCGGCAGGCGTAGCAATGCTTTTGGAGACGGCGTTAGTGGCTCAGATAATCCAGAATAACAGACCCAACCGATGGTAGCCACCTTTGGGAAGAGTCTATCATCTTTGTATACTTCGGGTACATTGCAGCTATTCCAGTTGCCTTCCTTACTACCAGTTTCTTTTTATAGAGGATGGCATGGTAGAAGTGGATTGATGGTTTCAATTATTGCACGCAAGTTGTACGTTTCAACTATAGAGAACTTCTAAATATTAAACTGCATGAAACGGTAATTTGGCTAAAATAATTTCATCAGATGATTAACAACATTTGATATCATGATTGATATTATCATCAGTCTCAAGTAGGTCATGAATAGACCTTAGGCATAATTAATATCGGATCGAGATGTACCAGTACTTGACATTCCTTCTCTATGCGCCAATTATCCTCAGGTTCACCAGGCCCGATACTATATCGATCACCATATCGTAGTTCTTCAGCCTGTTCCTGAACTCTTCGCCCATCACCCTTAACTTCATTCTGGAGATGGTGTGCTCAACGACTATCCTGGCCTTCGCTAGGCCCCTGTTGTAAAGCCTGTGTTCGCCCGTCAGCTTCCCGTTCTTTCTTCTCCTCTTGATCGGAATGTGGGCGTTGAGCTCAGGGAAGTCCTTCTATATGCCTTCGTAGCCTAGGTCTATGGTGAACTCTATGCGGGATCGGAGGAAAAAATTGTGTAATATATGGGGGAAGGAGGATGGTGTTGTTATAAATGGAAATGGTGATGATAATAATGAGGAGAAAATAAATATGAGTATGGGAAGGAAGAGGAAGGCTGAGCTGAACCCTGAGA
>JAFLXO010000035.1:0-3760 GCA_029786595.1 Nitrososphaerota archaeon
GACTTTAAATTTATAGCTCCTTCGGCCATATATCATAGGCTAGTAAGGTCATTAAGCGGTGATGAAAAGATGTCAAAAAGGAATCCTTTGGCTATGATAACGCTTTCGGATGGTGGTGAAGAGCTTGAACGAAAGATTTCTAATGCATATACTGGAGGGAGGTCCACAGTTGAGGAACAAAGGCGCCTTGGAGGGGAACCATGGAAATGCCCAATATACGATCTCTATATGTACTTTGAAGACAATGATAAACCAGTCAGCAGAGTATATGATGAATGTAAGGGCGGCAGTAGGCTTTGTGGTGAATGCAAGCAAGAGGCGTTAGAACTCGTCAATAAAAAACTCGAAACACATAGAGAAATAAGGAATAAATACATTGAATCGGCCAAGGAATTGATGGCATCCACTCCCAAAGAAGTAATGGAGAAGCCGATATAAATGAATAATGAGTCAGATTACAACCTACCGCCATTGCACCCACTTGAAAAAAGGACGCTCCGTTCATTGGCAGACGGTAAACCCATCGACCTGCAGGGATTGGCAGCTAAGGTCGGGATGCAAATAGATCAAATGAGGAGGGTTACAGAATGGCTGAAAATTAAAGGCCTGATAGATGTAAAGAACGAGCAGCAGACTGTCTACGAACTGGGCATAGAGGGTAAAAGGGCAGTAACTAATGGCCTACCTGAGGAGAGGCTGGCCAACACATCCTTGGAAAGGGGTCCGATTTCCATAGTTGCCCTCAAAAATATTACCAAGATGGACGATCACGAGTTCAATGCGGCGCTTGGAAGATGTATAAAGAATGGTTGGTTATCAGTTAATGACGGTATGGTCAAACCACTGTTGACCGAACCCGTTAATAAAATATCCAAGTTGCTTCAGGTGTTATCAGCATCACCCCAATCATCTATATCCACTGATTATAAGCGGGATATAGCTGAGCTAATTAAAAGGCCTTCATTGATAAGCGAACGTAATATTCAAACTACAACAATATCAATTAAAAATAATTTGATAAATAAATTGAGAAATCTAGCGATCGATGAGGAAACTACCCAGCTTAAAGCGGAACACATTTCTTCTGGAAGATGGCGAAACTTGAAGTTCTCTGAAATAGATATTACGTTGCCTGCTCCTACGATATTTCCCGCTAAAATTCATCCAGTAACCGAATTCATTAGGGAAATAAGGGAAATCATGGTTTCGATTGGTTTCGTAGAAGTTAACGGCCCGCTCGTTCAACCGGCCTTCTGGAACTTTGACGTACTCTTTACTCCACAGGATCATCCAGCCAGGGAACTCCAGGATACCTTTTATATGAAGGATATAGTTGAGGAGTTAAATGACAGGAGACTAGAAAGGAGGGTATCTAGAACACACGAAAACGGTTGGGAAACCGGTTCCGATGGGTGGCACTATAGATGGGATAGGTATACCGCTAAACGGGCAGTATTGCGCACTCACATGACCGCGATTACTGTAAAAGCATTATACGAACTTGGCGACACGGATCCAAAAATATTTGCCATAGGTAAAGTGTTCAGGAACGAGAAGGTCGATTTCAAACACTTAGTTGAACTCTATCAGCTTGACGGACTAGCTGTGGATAGCGACCTTACGTTCAGAAATTTGATGGGCTACCTATCCATCTTTTATAAAAAGCTGGGTTTTGATCAGGTCAAATTCTGGCCAACTTATTTTCCGTATACTGAGCCTTCTGCCCAATCTATGGTATATTCTAAAAAATTGAATAATTGGGTTGAACTGTGTGGTATGGGGATGATCAGGCCTGAGGTGGCACTACCTCTGGGTATCAAGAAACCCATTTTAGCGTGGGGCATGGGCTTGGAACGGTTGCTCATGCTTAGACTTGGCGTAGAAGATATAAGAGAACTCTACAGAAACAAATTATCATGGTTGAGGTCTAGAAAATGCCTGTAATAGAACTCCATAAGGCTAGATTAAATGGGCTTTACCATAGTAAAAAATACGAAGAATTAAAGGACATGCTCCCGTTCATCGGCCTTGATATCGAAAGCGACGACGGAAATACAATCCGAGTGGAATACTCGCCAAACAGGCCTGATTTTTCAACTGATTATGGAATAATCAGGGCATTAAAGGGCTTATTCGGAGATCAGCTTGGTCGCCCACGACACAAGTTAATGGGGTCGGGGGTAAATTTTGTGGTGGATAAATCGACACGGGGTTTAAGGCCATATATAGCAGGATTCGTAGCTGAACACCTGAACCTAAATGACGGCCTGATCAAGCAATTGATTTCGATGCAAGAGGACTTGCATCACGGCATTGGAAGGGAAAGGAAAAAGGTTGCAATAGGTTATCATGACCTTTCAGTCATCAAATCGCCAATCCAGTACACCACAGTTGACTTGAATCATAAGTTTGTTCCACTTGGTGCAACAGCCGCTATGAAATTATCAAACGTGCTTAAGGAGACCCGCCAAGGCGTAGAGTATGGTCATCTGTTGGGTGGGTTCAAGCGCGCACCGGCCCTCATAGACGATGCAGGCACTACGCTTTCCATACCGCCAATAATAAACGGCGCTGCCACCACCGTAACAACCAATACAAGTAGACTTTTGGTAGATATTACAGGAACGGATTTAGATACTATCAAGTACGCGGCGTCAATAATAGCAGAGGCCTTGTGGGATGCTGGAGGCGTCGTCAAGGCCGCAAATGTTATTTATTCACCTTCACAACATTTGACATACCCGGATATAGCCGGTCGGCCAATTGATTTTGATCCCAAGTACGCTAGGAATCTACTTGGTATCAATATAAATTTAGATGAAACGATTCTAGCATTACGCAAATGCCGGAACGATGCCAAGAAAGAAGGAGACATCCTCAAGGTCATAGTGCCAAACTACCGAATCGATATAATTCATCCGATAGATGTAGTGGAAGAGGTAGCTTATGGGTACGGATACTTCAATATCAACCCCGATTTCAACTTCCCATACAGTACTGGGAATGCATCGGCAGAAGGCCGATTTGAAGATAAAATAAGAGATATAATGATAGGTCTTGGGTTCTCCGAAGTAATTACGCCAATCCTGACTTCTTACGCCGTTCTTGTTGACAAAATGGGTAGAAACGCTAAACTGAGGTGCGTTGAGTTTTCGAAGAGCGCTGAACACGCGTGTTTGAGAGATACCATCATGCCCGGCATCCTCAATGTCATAGCGTTAAATTCTGATGAGCAAAATCCACAGGCAATGTTCGAGCTGGGGCCAGTTATAAATAACAAAGAAGAAAAGGCCCTCGCGGCGGCAATCAAGTTCGGTGACTTCAGCAAAATCAAGTCGAACTTAGTGGCCCTATTGAATTGTTTTGATGCTAACTTGTCCTTTGACAGGTCATCCATCCCTTATATGTTAAGGGGCGGTATTATCAAGAATTGGGGGACGACGATTGGGGAAATTGGTGAAGTGAATCCGCAGGTGCTAGAAAACTTCGGGATAGACAGTCCGGTAGCTTTTTTTGAGTTGAAAGTGGGAAATATACGCATAAAATAAAAAAAGCTTAAATATTAGCTTATGTACTCCCCTTTTTAATGAGTAACACGGAGACGGTTAAAAGCGCTGTAGCACAAGACAAGTACCCATGGAGCAAATATACACTCGGCATCGGAGGCGGAAGGAAGGTTACATCTACACAATATACGCTCTACATAGTTCAGATAGCTGTAATCATAATCCTATCATACCTAAGTGTAGTAATGCTAGGG
>JAFLXO010000035.1:3859-13110 GCA_029786595.1 Nitrososphaerota archaeon
CAAATATCATAACCAATACAAAAATATTAATATAGCTCAAAAATAGCACGCTTGCAGTGAAAAAAGGTGGCAAAAGAAGACGCAGAAGCACGTACTAAAAAGGAGTACGTGCGCACCTTTATTTTTTCAATGAAGGTGGGCACACCGGTTGAAAAACTTCATGTAATAACTAAGGCGCTTATGATAGTAATCATGTCAATAGTCGCCCTCTACATGTTTGATATACCTATGTCCAAAGGAGGCCCAGATATAGTAGGTTTAGTTTTCCTTTTGGCGCTGGTTTTCATCTTATTGGGCCTTGCAAGGTCGGCAAAGTATTTGGTTACATCTTATCTTCTGCTCGCTTTGCCAGTGTTATTCGGAGAGTTCTTCTGGTGGCTCTTCTTTGACAGGAGCTTGGCTGGGCCGACCATCCCGTTTTATATTTGGCCTGGATATTTCCCCATAGGGATATCTACGGTCCTTCTTCTGGTTGTGTTCTTTGGCCTTTATTATAGGATGAAAAGCGTTATGTGGCCTCTTTTAGCTGCCCTCATTTTATGGTTCATTTCTATAACTCCCGCGTTCTTGGATGTTTATCCGTATACATGGCTCGCTATCAAGACGGGAGGGCTATTCGCCTTTACCCTTCCAGCGGCCTCAGTCACGGTGGCCTTCGGTAAGGTGCTTGGTTATGCCGTCCTAATATACACATCATTTCTGTTCCTGTTGACCACTAGGGATACGGAAATAGCCGGCGCGCTAAGACAGCTAAAGGCGTCATTCAGGGCTGCCTTCTTTGCGGCTCTTATGTTCAGGAACCTCAACATAATATTGATAGATTATGAGAACATAAGGACAGCGCAGAGGGCCAGAGGCGCTGAAGTTCAAAGGAGGAACATATTGGCACGTATAGTGGACCTTGCATATATTGCTATACCATTGGTAGCTTCAATGATCAAGAGGTCCACGGAAATGGGGGTGGCCCTGTATGCGAGAGGGTTTGAAAACGCCAAGAAACCAGTTGACTATAAGGAAACTAGAGGGATTTCATATATGGACGTTATAGTGATAGCCATAATGATAGGATTCCTGGTGTATACAGTTATACTTGGACACACCATTAGGGCGTTAATATAAGGAGGAAATGAAAGGTATATGGCCATAATAGAAGTTAAGGACTTTTCATGGAAGTACCAATCGTATATAGGGCAGGAGAACCCGTACACCTTAAAGGATCTTAACTTTGAGGTGAATAACGACGAATTTTTCGGCATAATAGGACCGAGCGGAGCAGGTAAGACCACACTCTGCTATGCGCTGACCGGGATAATACCCCACGTTTTCCAGCCATCTCAGGGGAAGGAGGCGGAGAATATTAAGGGTGAAATAAGAGTTTTTGGGGAAACGCTTACGAAGGTTGAGAAGGTCAAGGATGAAAAGACGGGGGAAATTAAGGATAAGATAGTAGGAATGGCCCAGACGGCGCCAAGGATAGGGCTTTTATTACAGGACCCAGAGAACCAATTTCTAAGGATGGATTTGCTCCATGAAATAGCCTTTGGCATGGAATTGCTTGGTTTGCAATCCGATGAAATTGAGCGAAGAATAAAAGAAGCATTGGAAATAGTTGGGTTGGGGGCGCTTTGGCCTGTGGCTGGCTTGATCCACCCAAGTGAACTCTCTGGCGGGCAAAAACAGAGGGCCGCAATAGCATCATTCTTGGCGTTGAGGCCGGAGGTTCTCATACTGGATGAGCCGACGTCGGATCTTGATCCGGAGGGGAAGCTGAGCATAATCAAGGCCATAGATACTATAAGGAATGAGTACAAGATTACCACGATACTTGTTGAACATAACCCAGAAGTCATACAGACCTATGCAGACAGGGTCCTTGCGATAGACAAGGGGCAAATGATAGCCTATGGAACTATGGAAGAGGTCTACTCACAGATGAAACTATTCATGGACCACGGTCTGTATTCTTCAGATATAGCTAGAATAGGGTACTACAGTGATATCAAGTATAAAAACAGGGTTCCATTCACTATAGATGAAATGTTAACATCAATTGAAGGTAAAAAATTGAACCAGTTCACTATCAAGGACGAGCAGGCTCAGCAAAATGACGAAAAGATAATAGAAGTAGATGGCCTTAACTTCTGGTACGATGATGGTACGCACGCCCTCAAGGACCTTAGCTTTACAATCAGTAAGGGGGAATTTGTAGGCCTGATAGGGCAGAACGGAGCCGGCAAGACCACCATTTCCAGGGTTGTAGCCGGTATTCTAAGAAAATACAAGGGTACGGTCAAGGTAATGGGAAAGGATCTAAGGGACAAGAACGTAGTAAGGAATATACCAGAGCACATAGGCTATGTATTCCAAAATCCGGACCATCAAATATTCATGAGGCGCGTATATGATGAAGTGGCTTATGGCCTCAAGAACCTGAAGGTACCAGCATCTGAAATGGACCAAAGGGTAAAGGATGCCCTGGAAAGCGTGGGGCTTGGCGGTAAGGTGAACGAAGACCCCATGTTCTTGGGAAAAGGCGAGAAAAGGCGCCTGGCTGTCGCTTCAATATTGGCGCTTAAACCTAACGTGATGATAGTTGATGAACCAACCACTGGCCAGGACTTCAGGATGTCTGAAGACATAATGAATCTATTAGAGGAGTTAAATCAGAAGGGCACTACGATAGTGGCGATAACCCACGACATGACCCTTGTCTCTGAACATACAAGAAGAGTTGTAGTTATGTATCAAGGTAGGGCTATTTATGATGGTCCAACGAGGGGCTTTTTCTCAAACGCTGATCTACTTGATAAGGCCGCTATAATACCGCCGCTTGCAGTCAGGCTAAGTCATGCCTATGTAAATAAAAATAAGGGCGCCCCCTATTATATGAACGCAAAGGAGTGGATACAGGCGATCACCGGCAAAACCATAACATATTAGTAATCACTTAGAACGCTTGGATGCCTTTTTCTGTAACTAATTTAGAACCTCGGTAGAACGGGACGTACTCAAATGTAGGTTCACCGCGGTCAAATTCATAGTAATCATCCCTTAATGCACCCAGTTTTAGGTTGATCGTTGAAATTATGATCTCCTTTTTCAAGTCACTAAAACAGAGGGCGAGCTGTCTTGAACCTATTTTATTCCAAAAGCCTTTTTGAAAAAATGCATCTGCACCAATTATTAGGGCTTCGCTTACATGCGCTGAATAACACGAAAGCGAATTCGGATGGAGTTTGGCTTCAATCCCCTCCCCATTTAACTCTCTGGACAGGACCTCGCCTTCCCTTCCAGGCTTTGATCCGATCACAATGACCTTTGGCCTTCGTTCTGCTGCTAAAATTGATGCCTTGACATTGCTGCTGTAACTTATAGTTGCTATATTGTTGTACCTTTTCAGCAGTTTTGTAGTATTATTCACAGAAGCCCGAATGGATTCAGTGAGCTGTTTTTTAGCCAAGTTTATCGAGTGAGAACCATCACGATTAGATTCAAAGTTCACCCTGACCTGTTTTAAAATATTGCCCAATATAGGCATGGCTGGCCTCTTTTCCCGGCACACATCAATCATATGGTCCAAGGACGATGATAATGATGGCGTCAAATCACTGGCCATCAATAGGCCATCCAACATTTTGAAAGCTATCGCAGTTGCGCTCGATTTTTTATCAGATAATGATATATTAAGAATATCGTATAATTTAACCATTATTATAACTAGCTTACAATTTGATGCTTTTATAACTTTTCAAATTCTTCATTGTCCCGCGCTTTAACTTTAGTAGAATCCCCCGTTCCAGCTGTAGCCACATCGCGTATTTCCTCTACAGAATATGAAAGATGTGTTCTTGTATATCGTTCCGCGGCATAACTCTGCCCCAACAAGGATACCAGGATGACACCAATAGTAAGGGCTAATATTGGTTCCCTGTACTGGAACGTTGTATTTCCTATTAATAGTGGCAAGTTAAGGGCTAGGACGAGAGGTATAGCGCCTCGAATACCACTCAACGCAATGGTGGTGCTCCATTCCGAAGATTTAAAGCTCCTTAAGAAAATCTTGTGAAATATATAAACTACGGCCCCCCTAGCTCCTGTTACAACAACAAATGCAATAACAATAAGCAATATATAAGGGATGATAAACAAAGGATCAATGAATAACCCCATTGTTATGAATACTATGGCTAACATAATGTAATTTATGACGCTCCAAAACCCATTCAAAAGGTCCGCCGCCTCCTTATTTCTCTGTTTAACAGAATAGCCTATTATAATCGCCGAAACCACTACGGCCAAGATTCCCGACGAATTTAACTGTTGGGCGATTTCAAACGAGGAGTAAGCTACTACAAGGGATAACGCTATGATGCCATTAGAATCCTTTAGATATTTAATTGCATATACATACAGAAGCCCTAAAAGAACACCTATCACTAAACCTACAGAGATCGTCTGGACGAGCGAAGTAATTATGCCGGATAAAGTTTCAACGCTTCCTCCTAGATAGGCCAGAATGGTGGTAAATGCTACCACCGCAACACCATCGTTTAATAATGATTCGCCTTCGATTATTGTTGATAGCCCACTGGGCACATTCACCCTTTTCATAAAGCTTATTACACCTACAGGGTCTGTAGGCGATATAATCGCACCGAATAGTAATGCGGGGACTAGCGGCAGTCCAATCAAAACTCTTAGCACGAACCCAACTATCACAATGGATACGATAACCCCTATGGTGGCTAAAAATGTGATAGGGATTAACTCATCCCTGAACTTTTTAAAGTTTAGATCCAACGCGCCTTTGTACAAAATGGGAGGCAACACCAGTCCAAAGAATATATTTGAAGAGAACGCCTGTCCAAATATGGACGATACGCTAAAAATGTGAAAATACCCATTGAGCACTGCTAGAAATATACCAAAGACTAGTAGTGAAGAGGTAAATGAAACCCTCAGTCGGTCAGACACTACACCTATCAGAACAGCGAGTATAATTAACGGGAGTATTAAATAAATATCTGAACCAATGGGGACAGTCACTTGATTAACTAAGTTTAGCTGGTTTAAAACTTTTTATAACAATAATCATTCTATTTATAGAACACTTTCTAATATATAATCAGTCAATCTATTGACGCAAATAAGAAAATTCAGCAACCTTTTTAATTACCACTTAACAAACTAGATACGATAAAAAATGTTAGAAGTAGGAGCTCCGGCACCAGAATTTACGGCCAAAGCATACTTTCCGGTTGAAAAGAGGATTGGGCAAATCTCTCTTTCGGATTACAAAAACAAATGGGTTATTATGACCTTCCATCCTGGCGATTTTACATTCGTTTGTGCAACAGATCTTGAGGGATTTCAGGCCTACTATGATAAATTTAAGGCATCAAACGCTGAAGTTTTAGGTATAAGCACAGATTCAGTATATTCCCACAAGGTTTGGCATGAAACAAGCCCAAGAGTAAGCAAAGTGACCTTTCCGTTGGTTGATGATATCAAGAAGGAATTATCATCAGCTTATGGTTTCCTGAACAGCTATACCGGTATGACAAAAAGGGGAACAGTGATAATAGACCCAGCTGGAAAAGTGCAATACATCTCCGTGTTCAATGATAGACTTGGTAAAGATGTTAAACACATATATAACGCTTTCAAGGGGCTAGAATATCTGTTCGCTAATAAGGGAACTGCGGAGGAATTCGATATAATCCCCGCGAATTGGCAAGAAGGAGGAAAACCTATCAAAATCAAGGCGCCGGAAGATATAGGAAAACTCTGATCAACAGTTCAAAGGGTTATATATTCCTCCTATTCTTCCAACGTTATGGAAGTCGTTAAGGATATTTCTTTAATGAACGATCAGACTCCAGCATCCATAATCAATCAGATGGAGGTAGCTGGGGGGTTCTCCGGTCGGGAATTTGCGGATGGAACCAGGATATTGAGGCTGATGTTCAAGGGCAAATACAGTCGAATCCTATCCTTCCCAGCAGATATTATAGCTACAGGATTGAGAGGTGTAATTAAACAGTTACTTATGGAAAATAAGTTTAACTTGGTAATTACAACATGCGGCGCGTTGGATCATGATATAGCCCGGACCTTTGGGAAATACTACAAGGGAGAGTTCAACCTTGATGATATTGAACTCAAGGAGAAGGGTTATCACCGTCTTGGCAACGTGTTAGTTCCGGCTAAATTTTATGGGCAATTGATAGAAGAAAAGATGCAGCGTATATTGGATAAATATGATGACGCTTCAATTTCTACATATGAACTTGCTTGGGCAATCGGAAAATATCTAAATAATACCGACTCGTTTCTTTACTGGGCCTATAAAAATAACATCCCGGTTATAATTCCCGGTATAACTGATGGCGCCGTCGGCTCACAACTCTGGATGTATCAGCAATCCCATAGAAAGTTCATGGTAGATCAACTGAAGGATGAAACAGCCATGTCAGACTTCATATTCTCTTCAAAATCGTTGGGGGCTTTAATGATCGGTGGCGGGATATCCAAACATCATACGATCTGGTGGTCTCAATTTAAGGATGGGTTGGATTTGGCGGTTTACATCACTACAGCTTATGAGTACGATGGTAGTTTGAGCGGGGCGCTTACGAGAGAGGCTATATCATGGAATAAAATCAAGAATAACGCAAAACATGTAACGATACACGCGGATGTTACCACAGTATTGCCATTTATGATTCATGCAGCTTTATATGGCTAATGAGATAAGCCACCGCATAGCGGTTAAAAGCGAATTATTGAAGTGACGCACTAGCTGATGACGACAAAGTTAAATAGGATATTCAGGGTACCTATGAACGTGGTTTAGATGGAGTACGTATATGCGGCGCTTTTCTTGCACAGTGCAGGAATAGAGGTTACAGAGGAAAATTTGAAGAAGGTCTCGGAGTCAGTAGGATTAAAATCAGACGAAATTAAGATAAAGGCCCTTGTAGCCTCATTAAAGGAGATAAATATCGATGAAGCAATAAAGAGTCAGGCGATCGCTGTTCAACAGGCAGCACCTCCAGTTGCCGCTCAGGCTGCCGAAAAGGAGAAACCGAAAGAGAAGGAAGAAAAGAAGAGTGGCGAAGCGCTCGAGGGCCTTTCAGCGCTATTTGGATAATAAGGAAGCCATCCCTCAAGCGTTTAACTTTCATTTACCTTAATCTGAACTCAAGGTGTATTCCTTCATCTCCACCCGTTGTCAACTTTCCATTCAATAACCCATCCTTATCTAATCTTAAGTAAATTTTATTATTTTCCTTCCTTTTAAGAAATTCCTTCCTGTCTATATCTAGCTCTTTACATATTCTGTTAAATAGCATATCTGCTTCATCACCATTTAACGTAGCCTTTAAATCAATTATAGGATTATCGAAGTGACCATTTAATTGAATTCTTGTAATTTTATCGGGGGGCACCAAACCCTTTAAAGCATCTAGTAAACGCGTCTCATCTTCTGTAGCGTGAACAAACATAGAAACCTTTACTGTGGCGATCAAAATATCGGCCTCGATAAATGGCGTCTGGCCCGAGGGGGAACGGTATACATCCCAATTTTTAATGTTCTCCTGATAGGGACCTTTTGTATATTGGTAGATCTAAATTTGCATTTTGGGCATTGAAATCCCTTGTTCAACCCTTCAGACTTCATAGTGTGGCCGCATTCTGGACATGGGGGATTGCTATAAGCCGCTGCCAACCTTATAACTTCGAACTTCTCTAAATTGATTGTAGGAGGGAAATTGGAAACCGGCTTGTACGAACCATAAACATCAATCAGGTCGCCCACCATTAGGGATTTTACAGATTCCCTAAATGATTTAGTGGGTTCATATGCAGCTGCGCGTATGCTGTTTTCGCCGTCCCCTATTAAAATAAATATATGCCCCCCAACCTCCACCTTAGGAGGGGACATCACATGGGCCCTTAAGGCAACAGTCGTGTATGGTTCGATCATCTTAATTCGATCTACCACACTAATATGGGAATCAGTAGCCTGATTAGTTTTGAATATCCGATGCCCATCTACAACTTCATTTATGTCCAATAGCTTAAATGCCTGTTCGAGGCAATTGGAATCTATTGACCTTATCCCAAGTAAGACAGGGCATGATGTATGGGGTGTTATCTTGATTTCTCCAGTCAAATCATCTAAATTGTCAAACGTACATCCGCGTGTTAAAACGCTCATATTTTCTACACTTTGCGGGCTAACTAAACGCTTCTTACCCCAATTTTCTGATCTTCTGTATGCTATTAGTTCAAAGGTATAACCAAATTTGAAGGAGTTACCAAGGGCAGCCAGCGCGCCTACGATACCCCTCCCACCGTTGAAACCCACAGATTCCAACCTGTATTTCCTAAGTAGCGCCCTAGTATGTTCCATGCTGACCATTTTCTTAACGGCCATCTCAGAGAAGTTCTTTATTTCATCGGGCAAATCTAAAGTATCGGAAAACACTACACCGGGGTCGGTGCCGGGTTGATCCATCTCTGAGAGTTCCTCCACCTTCTTTACAACCATTTCTTTTGCCCTCGCCTTAAGCTCTTCATCAATCTTGAAAAACGATGCTAATGCGGCATTACCGCGTGTTTTGAAAGGGCAAGTTGGATTCAGCCTTATTAAGCGCGGGTAGTCTATCAATGAGCCACCCATATCCACAACTTCATTGATAATTCTATGCATTACATAAGTGGTGCACATGCCACGGGGGGAATCGGTATCGTCTATTCCTACCCCGAGTATGCCTGTATCTCTTGGCTCAATCATGATCAGTACCAATCTTATATATCTAATAAATATTGGTCTTGATAACAGACCACAAATGTGCGTTCTTGTGAATCAAAGTACACCGTACGTCCCCTTATGTCACTTGACACTAAAATCCGCGTATCATGCTTTTCGATGGTACGCTCAATGTCGCCATAAAGCTTAAATAAACACCGCTCGAGTGCCTTTACTGTGTCAATTTTTTTAGGTGCTACTTATTTAATAACGCACTCCCTTTTGATGGTGATTACTTATAATGGCTGAGAATAACGTAGATATCAGTAAGCATGTGCTAGTCCCAAAACATGAGGTAATTAACAGCAGGGAAGCGATCAAACTATTAGAAGAATACCATATAGAAGTTGAACAGTTGCCGCGCATAACCACTAATGACCCTATGGTTAAGGCGCTCAATGCCAAGGCTGGAGATATAATTAAAATAACCCGG
>JAFLXO010000036.1 GCA_029786595.1 Nitrososphaerota archaeon
TAAACACAAACCAAGAGAAAAAAAGGAAGCTTATATAGGGTAAGCAAAACCTAAGGACCAACAATATGCCGCTCCCCCGACAGCCATGACAGCCCTGACACGCTTGATCTCTATCCAAAAACCAACCATATCGGGGTTTGTTCGGAAAACGTTTGGAAGGATTGACATTGGGCGCCACCCTGTCCATGGCTTGTAAAAAATTGGTATGGTTGGCTGTGTGGACACACCTCCAACCTTTGCCTGCCGAGTAGCGGCGTTCAGCGGGTCATGCAGCGATTGTGAACAATCTTTGACGTTCATTGTTTAAAGGGAGGCGATTTTTGATCAGCGGTTAAGTCATGTTTCTGTAAGTTCATTAATTTACCTTCTTTTTAGTTTTGAAAAGGAGTTCTGGTTTAAGTTCAGGTATCTGAGCGTTCTTTGATCAGGCGAATTCAGAAGAGAAATGAGCCGGTTTTTAAGTTAAAAGGGCGTTAGGAGTTTGAGGTAAATCTCAATTGCTTCAGCGCCGAGATACACGGATTTTCTTAACTAGTTTCATAACTATGACAGGCTTTCTGTAACCTATTATGGTGTATGGATGGTACGAATTTATGCCTTGGGAGACACCAACGGTGGGACACCAAACTGGTGCTAGCTGTGTGTCGTTGAAACAAGTTGCAGACAAACCCAAAGGGGCAGCATGGGAAGCTTTAGCGTGATAGGATGTCACCAGCGCAAGGTCAGATTACAAACGCTTAAATGACAGGCTTTGATAATGCGCATGATGATGTCTGTTATAATTGTCGGGCTGCAGTGGGGTGACGAGGGCAAGGGCAAATTCGTAGATTACCTTGCCAGGAATTTTGACGCAGTTGTAAGGTTCAATGGGGGAAGCAACGCCGGGCATACTGTAATGGTGAACGGCAGGAAGGTCGTGTTTCACCTGCTTCCTTCAGGCGCACTGTGGGGGAAGAGGCTATTCATAGGCCCCGGCGTCACTGTTAACCCGGAGGAGCTTGCTCAGGAAGCCGCCCTTTTCCCGGGCTTGAAGCTTGGAGTAGACCTGCGGGCTACGGTTTTAACACCATTTGAAGTGTGGCTTGATAGGAAGATGGAGGAAATGAGGGGAAAGGCGGCAATAGGCACGACGGGCAGGGGTATTGGGCCGTCATACGCTGGCAGAATGTTCAGGCTTTCCCTGAGGGTCTGCGACCTCCTATCAGGCAAACCGCCGGATTACGGCCCACTGGCGGGGGCATTTGGGTACAGCGAGGACCTCACAGGGTGGGCTGAAATGGCAAGAAAGGAGGTAGAGGAGTTTGCTGGGGATGTTCCTTCAGAGCTTATGGAAATTCATGATAAAGGCGGAAGCCTGCTGTTCGAATCAGCGCAGGGCTCGCTGCTTGACATAATTTACGGCACATACCCGTACGTTACATCGTCAAACACCATTGCTCCATATGTTTCAGTTGGCGCCGGCTTTCCGTTCAGCATGGTTGATTCAGTCATGGGAGTTTCCAAGGCATACCAGACAAGGGTCGGGTCAGGGCCCTTTCCAACCGAGCTTGATGGCGAGCTTGCCGAAGGGATAAGGAGAAAGGGCATGGAGTACGGCTCGACAACGGGGAGGCCCAGGAGGGTCGGCTGGCTTGACCTTGTTTCGTTAAAGTACTCTGTAAGGCTGAATCAGACAAACTCGATAATCCTGACAAAGCTCGACGTCCTATCCGGCCTCGGCAGGCTGAGGGTTGCTACGAAGTACAACGTTGACGGCAGACCAACCGACAGCTTCACTTCAATATTTACGGGGAACGCCGTTCCGGAGTACACTGACCTGGATCCAATACCCGATGTTGACTGGGCCGGGTATGCGAGGGAAGGCAGGCTGCCACAGCAGGCCATGAAACTTGTCGAATTCATAGAGGACCAAGTCAAGGTTAAGGTTTCAACGGTCTCAGTGGGGCAGGAAAGGGGGATGACGGTTGAGCTCTGACGCGATATCCCCGGTTGACGGCAGGTACTATGAAGAGGTGAAGGAGCTGGCCGCGCCTTCGGGTGAAAGGGAGCTCTTTTACAGGAGAATATACGTTGAGCTTAAGTACCTTGAAGCCCTGCTTGCATCTAACGCGCTCGGCTTTAAGGCTGAGCTCCATGCTGACGAAGTTATCGGTAATATTGGAAATGATTGGTTCAGCAGGGTAAAGGAGCTTGAAGCCGAGCTCGGGCACGACGTAAAGGCGTCTGAGGTGTTCACGAGGGACCTTGCAGGAAGGTTTGCCCCGTACGTGCACCTGGGGCTGACGAGCGACGATGTGAACAGCATCGCAATTGGGCTGATATATTTGAATGTGAGGAAGATTATCGCCGGAAGGTTCAGGGACCTTGTCAGTGAACTTTCTGAAATAGCCAGAAAAGAGGCTTCAACTGTGATGATGGCAAGGACCCACGGCGTCCCCGCGGTGCCGACCACGTTCGGAAAGGAAATGGCCACATATGCCTGGCGGATTTCCCAGGCCCTTAGTGGCATGTGTTCGGAGCAGCCGTACGGGAAGCTGAGCGGTGCGGTTGGTTCATATAATTCATTCTGCATAATCAACTCCGAATTTGACTGGGTTGCATTTTCAAGGTCCTTTGTTGAATCACTTGGCCTGAGGTTCCCCGAATCGTCAAAGCAGGTTGCGCCGTATGAAGGCCTTTCAGATTCCCTGCACTACCTCATGCAGCTGAACATGATTATAGTCGAGCTGGCCCGGGACCTGTGGATGTACAATATGCTTGGCCTGGTAAGGCTTGAGAGGAAGGGCGTGAGCAGCTCAACCATGCCCCACAAGGTAAATCCAGTGGACCTGGAGGATGCCGAGGGACAGGCCAGAATTTCAAACCAGCTGCTTTACCTGATTGCATATGAGATAATACCGACAAGGCTGCAGAGGGACCTTACGGATTCCACAGTGAGGAGAAACCTGTGGCTGGGCATTGCCCACTCATACATTGCGGCCGGCAGGCTGATCAAATCGTTAAAGCACATGAACGTTGACAGGGGAAAAATGTTGATAGAAGTGTCGGCACACAGCGAAGCCCTTTCGGAAGCGGTCCAGGTTGCGCTGAGGGCGCAGGGGCATGAGAAGGGTTACGAGGAAGTTTGGCAAAACATCGACAGGCTTGAGGAGCTCAAGGCCGGGGTAACCGGTGAGCTGGGGGAAAGGCTGAGAAAGCTTAGGCCGGAGGACTACGTGGGGCTTTCAGAAAGGCTGGCCGTGAGCGTTGCCGAAAAGGCTGTTAAGACAATCAATTGCTGAATTCATGCCATAGCATGTTCTGCAACTTTGCCAATCAGTTCCCTTGTCTTCTCCGGAAGGGCTGAACCCTTCGTTATATTGTTCAGCTTCCTTATTTCCTCCGGCAGGATGTTTGCCTTTGCAGTAAGCTCCCAGTATATCTGCTCCGAGCTTAGTTTTGACCTTGCCTCGATTATCTGCCTGATTGTTTCATACAGCTCCCAGGGGTAAATTATCCACGCATCTGTTTCGCTCACATAATAATCCGGCCTGAACGATGAACCAACCTTCACGTGAACGGTGGCCGTCCTCACCTCCAGGGCCCCCCTCCCCTTAATCTCCCTGATAACACCTGCAAGCGTAAGGCCCTGGTCGGCCACATCATCGATGACAAGCACCCTTTTTCCCCTGACCATGCCCTTGGTAACCCCCCTCACCTTCAGCCTGCCGGCCTCCTCAACACCAGTGTACCTTTCTGCTGCAACAACAGCGTACGGAAGCTTTACGCCGGCAGCTATGTAGTAGTCCTGCAAGATTCTAAGAACGAACAGGCCTCCTCTGCCTATTCCTATGTTCACGTCCTGGCGCCATGAGCTCAGCTTCATGTGGAGGTCATAGATCAGGTTCCTCAGCTCCTCAAAACTTGGTTTAAGGTAAATTATGTTCACACTTTATATTCATATGTGAGCTTTTAAATCTTTTCAGGTCCGTGCGATACCCTAATTCATTTGGCGTCTAAAATTGCGATCAATGCTGTGCAGTTTTCTGAAAGCCGTACCAGTTTAAGAAGTGGGTGAATACCCTTATCATCCCCCGTATGGGGGTTTCATTGTGCTCAAGGAAGATGCCTTCAACAAACTTGGAAACGTGCAGCCTGTACATCTCATCATCCTTAACTAGGAAGTGCATGTTCGTAGTCATTCCTGCAACACCTGTCCGATACTAGGCAGGGACTTCTTCCTCCAATTGCCCGTATACCCTTCCTTGTGCCCTTCCAGGACAACTCTGGCGGTGTGTTCTGATGCCGCAACCATATCGTCAAAGTCCATTATCTTGCTGAGCTCCCTCTTTCTTGATGTCCTTCCAGCTGAACTCGATGGGGTTGAGACCCGGTGAAAATGGTGGTAGGAATATAAAATATATCCCCAGCTCTATCGATTTTAACCGTATTCCGACCGCAATCGACGCTCACTACTTCAAAACGGCAAATGGTTACGAAATTTCTTAATTGCTGGCCTGGCGCTATCGACGGCGCCTTTTTATATGATTAAAAGGGATATCCCGCGCAATAATGAATGATGGAATGAGCCTGATAATAAGCTGCATGGATTACAGAATTCAGGACGCAATAGATAGCGTAATCAATGATGATGAAAAGTTTGTTATAATGAGAAACGGGGGGGCTAATGTAAAGGGATTAAGAAACTCCATAGTAAGGATAATCAAGCAAGGGAACGTTAAAAGGATTAAGCTAATGCCTCACTCCGATTGCGCGGCAATGAAAATAGTTTATTCTGCATTAAGGGAAAATAAGGACTGCGATGCCGTCATATATGAAAACCTTGTAGAACAGTTTAATGGGGAAAATTTTAATTCATTAAAAGAATTAGAAATCGTCAACAAAGCCAGGCAATATGATAGTACAAAAAGCCTGTTGGAGGAAAACGATATTGGAAAGGGCATCCAGATAGAGAGTTCATTTGTGAATACCGAGAGCTCGAGATACTATCAAAAAAATGGTTCGTTTGTATTGTCCTTCCCAATATCGGCCAAATACCGTAGCCTGTTTAATAGGATAGATAAAATCCGTGGTTCCTATTTCCTTCACTCATTGGATATTGAGGATTTGGCGGCGGATCTAGTTATAGCGAATAAACTGGTGGGATTAAACAAGCTGTTCCTGTTATATGTAAATGGGGAGGAGAAGGAGGCCTTAAACGAACATATTGAAAGAATGAAGGAAAGAAATATTTTAGGCGATGATATAGCGGTGGAGATGCTGCAAAATGGGCCTTAAAGCATATCGTCGCATAATACTGTGTGGGAAAAACCGATTTCGCCCATGACGCAACGCCATATTATAATCGAACCCTAACAGGATTGAAATATAATCTCCCATCCTAATCTAGAGGCTTCGACAGAAAGTGTTTAAATATCTTGGTGATCCTTTCCATTGTGGTCAATCTGACGAACTCGTCGGGCCCATGAATGTTGCTGTCATCATCTATCACGCCCAGGCCGACCGTCGGTATCCCCTTTCTACTAGTATACCTTCCATCGTTGCCCACTAGCTCCCCTACACACCCCCTGCCGCAGCCCTGCGCCTCCGCAACCTTAAGGAATTCCCTGACCAACGGATGGCCTGGATCTGTATGGTAGTTCCCGCCGCCTTCGGACGACGCGAGCTCCACATCCGCCAATCCAGCCTTCGCCAATCTCTCTATCGTACCCCTCAGTTCGCTCATGGCCGAGTTCATATCTTCTTCCGGCAGAAGCCTCATATCAAAGGTAATGGTGACGCTCGGGGGGATGACGTTGTTCTTGAAACCTCCGCTTATGATGGTGGGCGATAGCCTGCCCCAGACCTTCCGATATGGTTGACCTTCCGGTGAATTTAGGGCGGACCGCATGCGCTCCCGCCTGGCTGAAAGCTCTGCCAGGGCCTCCAGAACTATGGGGACCTTCTGTATGGGATTCCTTGCCAGATGCGGATATCCGGCGTGCCCCTGTTTTCCCCTGATGATTATCTCCCCGTTCACTATCCCGCTAGCGCCACAGGACACCTTACCGCTCCCCGCATCGGCTATGACGGCGAAGGTCGGCAGCCTGTTCAGCCTGTTGATCAGGTCCCCGAGCCCCATGGCACCGCCCACCTCTTCGTCTGCGGTAAAGCAGAGCGTCAGACCATTTTTTATCCGCGGGGCCCTATCGATCGACTTGAGCGTTCCCAGCAGCACTGCAACGGCCCCCTTATCATCAGCCGAACCCCTTCCGTATAATTTATCACCACTTTTGGCTAACCTCAATGGATCTGTAGTCCAGCCAGGGCCGATGGGCACGGTATCGAAGTGCGACGCAAACAGGATAGGGCCGGAGCCAGATATCTCGACTTTGACGTTGGGCCTTGGCGCGTCGCCGCCGCTGGGCATAATTTCCGCGGGATATCCCAGACCCTCGACCTCTTCCCTTATCAGTTCCGCACACCGCTTGTAACCGCCGGCGCTGGAGAGATCAGAGCCGATGGCAATCAAATCCCCCAGCACGCGTTCCTCGTAACGCATTATATCATCGTTCAAGCGACCCATACGCCTATCCTGAATATCGTTGATCGCTTATATATAACGTTAAAAGGATGCCATCTCTTTGATCACAAGCGCTACGTCATCACCAAGTGAATACATGATGGGGACCGTGGCTCCGCTTTCCGTATATTTCCTTATAGATCTTCGGCAATCCTCGGGAGTACCGGTTACCGTTAACATCTCGACAACGGAGTCTGGGACAAGCTTCTTTGCCTTATCAAGCCCCCCGGGGGCTGCCGGCCATCCGCCCAGGGCCTGGTTTATATCCCTGATAAGGGATTCGGGGACGCCGCTCGCTTTCATGATATGGGGTTGTTGCCCCAGATATAATCCAATGTATTCCCTTGAGATATCCATGGCCTTATCGAAATCAGTATTCATGGAGAGGGCAACGAGCTGTGGCCTGTCTATGTCCTCCAGTTTTCGACCGGCCTTCTTGGCCCCTTTTTTGATGGCCTCTAGTGCCTGTTGATTGTATTTGGGCGATACCAAATAGTTCAGTACCACACCATCTCCGATCTCCCCCGCTAGCTCTAACATATCGAACCCCGTAGCGCCAATATAAACCGGTATATCCCTTGGTTTCTTGTCTCCATAAACTATGTCTATTTCGATGTCTTCTACGTTTACGAACTCGCCATGGAATGTTACTGGCCCTAGATTGAAGAGCTTCTTTAAAGTTGTTACGTATTCATGCATGGCCTTTAACGGCTTAACCCTTTTAACGCCCACCTTTGACGCCAGGGGTTCCCACCATGCGCCGATTCCCAGTATAGGCCTCTTGGGAGCCAGTTCATAGAGCGTGCTAAATGTCTGTGCCATCAACCCAACGTTTCGAGTCCAATTATTAACCACACCACTTCCTACCTTAATCTTCTTGGTATTCGCCGCAACTGCGGCCATGGGGACTATCGCATCGCGCGCTAACCTTGTCTCACCGAACCAGACTGACTCAAAGCCCTCGCGCTCCGCGAGGGAAGCATATGCTATCTCTTCCCTTAAATTATGTCTATCCGACAAAAAGAGCGCTAGCCTGTCGGCCACATCAATGCATCCCTGTTCTATGGTGGCTCATCCGCTGGGCGATATATATAGTTATACTGTTCCAGACGGCCAATAGTGTGGTTTGATCCATCCATGCCTGGCTTCCTTCGCCGGCCGATGGCTTCAATTGGCCTGCGGTCAATGTCGTATCGCGGCAGCCGCCCTTGCGTTAGGAAAGTATTTAAATAGGTATAACAATAATGCCTAACTGATGGATATAAAACTATCTCTCGAAAATCTGGCAGACAACATCAGGGCGGTGGTCACTACACCTTCAAGAAATCCATGGATATATGAAGAGGGCGAGGTGAGGAAACCAGGATCCATACATATCGCTATATTTGCACTGTTAATAGGAATAGGGGCCGTAACGGGTTCATTTGGAAGCATCGCGTTTCCATTGGGCTATGGAGTGTCCGGGTTCTGGCCCGGTGTAGCGGTACAGGCGGTTGGCTCCATATGGTTCGGGCTATGGGGCGCGCTCGCAGGCGGCCTGTTTCCATTCATCAGCAACTCCCTCTCAGGAGCACCTCTTTACGTAAGCCTTGCGTATTTTCCCTCCAACTTCATTCAGGGACTCCTTCCATTCCTGGTCTTCAAGTATCTTAAGGTGGACCCGAGGCTCAACAACTGGGTGGGGTACGCAGCATATGTCCTTTTCGCGGTGATAATTAACAATGCATTAGGAGCCACCTGGGCCGTCACGGCGTTGACATCGTTCCACTTGATCACAGTAACGTCTACGCCCCTATTCTTCAGTGGTTGGCTCATAGGCAATGGGTTGCCGAGCCTGATCTTCGGCATAATAGTGTTGAAAATACTTTCAAAGACCGTCGTCAGGTCACGCGCCTTCTGCAAGGGTTGGCTCGCGTGACCCCAACTTTTTTTATTTTTTAAGATGAAGCGCTGATGGCCAAGAAGATGATGAGGACGCTGCTGGGGTACATCCCGGCAAATTCGCCGATGCAGAAGCTGCATCCGATCACAAAGATCGCATTCCTGCTACTGGTCAGCGCCTATCCTCTTCTGGTCAATACGCCAGGGCTCAACGCGCTTGGGCTGGTGGCCATGCTCATCCTGCTTCAAGTTTCAAACGTGGAGCTGTCCATATTGAAGCAGTACAGATACCTCATAGTGAGCCTTATAGCCGTGGTGATAGTCGCCTACACGTTCGCCGGCGGATATGCCCCAGGGTATACCATCCTGTATAGGCTTGGCCCTGTTATAATAAGCCTTCAAAACGAAATCTTTGCCGTTGTCACGGCCATGAAGCTCGTCTTTGCCGTGTTCGTGATAATCTTTTTCCTATCCACCATAAGGGAAAGGGAGATAGTTCAGGGCCTTAGATTCTTAAAGCTGCCTTACAGCGTATGTCTGGTAGCAGGCCTTTCATTCAGGGCCATAGGGGTCTCCCTGATAGATTTCTTCACCATACAGGAGGCCCAGAAGGCAAGGGCCTTTGACCTTTCGACCTTGCCCATCATGGAGAAGATAAAACAGTACGGTATGTACGTTGTGCCCGTATTTGCGGTGGCGCTCCGAAGGGCTGAAGATGTATCGCTGGCCCTGGACGCCAGGGGCTTCGTCATGTTCGGCAGGAAGACCGTTAAAACAAACAGGACCGACTATATCCTGAGCGAATATAAGATCAAGGCCCTGGACATAGCCATCATAGCTATCCTGATAGCCTTGCTGGTGCTGATAGTCATGGGCGACTACTATTTTGGCTGGTTCAGAATCACGGGGTCGCTTACCAGCTTTCTAATATGATAGGATGATAAGGATGGATGAAATAATAAAGTTCGAAAACGTCAGCTGGAAGTACCTGGAAAGGGTCAATAAGACTCTCAATAACATAAATACCTCCATCAGGAAGGGGGAGTTCGTAGTGCTGGCCGGGCCGAACGATGCCGGGAAGACGTCGCTGCTGATGTGCATGAACGGTATAATCCCTAACACCCTGAGGGGGGTCATGGAGGGGAAGGTGCTCATCGATGGAATCAACACGAAGGATGCCGATTTCGCTACGCTTTCCAAGAAGGTCGGGTACGTCTTTTCCGACCCGGAAAGCCAGTTCCTTACGATGACTGTGGAGGAGGAGATCGCGTATTCCATGGAGAACGCAGGTCTCCCAAGAAGCGAAATACACGACAGGATCGACTGGGCCATGAAGATGGTGGACCTCCCTCTTGAATTCCTCAGCAAGGCGCCATACGAGCTTAGCGGTGGCCAGAAGCAGAGGGTAGCTATAGCCTCCGTGATAGCCATGAGGCCGCCCATACTCGTGCTGGACGAACCAACAGGCCAGATAGACCCAATCGGTAAGGCCGAAGTCCTCGATGTGATATCCAACATCAAGCGCGGCTATGACATGACCGTGATAATAGCCGAGCACAGGTTCGACAGGCTGATGAAGCTTGCTGACCGCGTCCTGCTAATCGAAGGAGGCGTAATTACGAGGGATCTGCCGCCCAAGGAGTTCTTCGAAAATCCAAGGGAACTGATCTCCCACGGCATATATCCTCCCGAGTTCAATCTCATTGAAAAGTACTTCATGGATAAGAAGCTCGTGGACCCTCCGATTTCCCTTTCCCTTGAGGAGTTTCTTTCTAAATTGGACAAGGCCTTACCTAGGATAAAGGAGAGCGACCTGCCGCATCAGGAGGAAAGGCCGTCCTATGAAGACGCATCCAGGAGGATCATTGAATTAAAGGGCATAAAGTTTACGTACCCCGATGGCACTCAGGCTCTGGAAGAAGTTAATTTATCCATAAACAGGGGGGAATTTCTGGCCATAATAGGACAGAACGGATCCGGAAAGACGACAATAGCAAAGCTGATGGCGGGTATACTCAAGCCGACGGAGGGGAAGGTGGTAATAGATGGGGTCGACGTCACACACGAAAGGATAGGGAAAATAGCCTCAAATGTGGGTTATATATTTCAGAATCCAGATCACCAGCTATTTGAGCAGACCATAAATCAGGAGATCTCCTACGGCCCGAAAAACCTGGGAATTGATCCGGGAGAGATAGAAAAAAGGGTAAAGACATCAATGGAGATCACCGGGATTCCACCGACATATCTGGAGGAAAATCCCTTTATATTGAGCAAGGGATGGCGGCAGAAGGTTGCGATAGCTTCGATATTAGCCATGGGCCCCAACGTCATAATAATAGATGAGCCCACCACTGGGCAGGACTTTCCACAGGCCGACGTCATCCTTCAGTTCCTTTCAGGGCTCAACAAAAACGGTCACACCATAATAGTGATAACGCATGACATGACCTTCGTAGCCAGGTTCTGCAGGCGGGCGATAGTCGTTAACAGGGGAAAGATAGTGCTGGACGGCACGGTGAAGGACGTATTTAACGCTACGGAAGAGCTTGAAGCTACGAACATCAAGCCCAACGACACGGCGCTTATAGGCAAAAAGCTGCAGCGCTTCGGCAAGTTTGTAAGCGTTAACGATATAGTGGGCTCGGGCTAGGCGCCGGACATACCGTGTGAAAATATTTTAGCCGGATAATCGTTAAGCGTAATTTAATATTCAGAAACCTCCCATGACAGGACCCCCCCTGGTTTCCTAAAAATCAGTAAAGCCAGCACTTATATTCCAAGGAGAAAACAACAATTACATGCCAGGATGGCCGAAGATGGTCAGGTATTCCTTCATTGTAGGGCTGGCCCTACTCTCTGTGCAGTTCGTGCTGGGCATGATAGCAAACATTTATGCGACCCCGCCATATGGGCCCAGCAACATTGGGGTTCACTACGTAATGGGATACGTGCTGGCTGCGGTGGGATTGATCATAATCATTATGGCGGCGCTTTCAAGGCTACGGGGGCCTGTTGCGTTTGCCATAGCCGGCTTCGCATCCATCGTAATCGCAGGAGAATCTGGGCGTGAATTCGCATTTATATCACAGCAGAGCGGCATTTATTCCCTCTCAATGGCATTATTCTGGCTAATCGCCTTTACAGCGTACTTCTTGGGGCAGCAGCTCTCTGTTTCAAAGGGCGAGGCGGCAAAAAATTGAGGATAGCCATTTTGCTTGGCACCATCGCTGTACTCCTAGATCTTTTTGTAGGCATATCTGCGCTTGTAGTCACCGGAGGTTTTTCGAGATTATCTTTTCTGCTCGTCGCATTCTATGATGCATCCCCCATGCTAATGGCTGGCATAGGAGTTTTTGCTGGATTAATGATTGCAATCAAGAAATCAAACGCGAAAAGGGGAGGCTTGGTGGTATTGATAACAGGCCTGCTGCCAGTTCTGGTACTGTATGATATCGTCCACACGGTGGTTGCATATGGTAGCACATACATTTCCTTTCCCTTAGCTATTATATTCATCCTGCTTCTGGTCATTCCAACGATCCTATCATCGATCAGCGGCACTCTTATAATGCGTAGTCAACGGAATGGCTGATGGCCCTTTTTTTATATGTTATTTTCCACGCTTATATGTTTGTTGAAACACTGATTTGCTCGCTGCTATGGCGAACTCATGCGTTGAGGGCAACCCGTCATCCCCTGGATTATGCGGCGATACGATAAGGTGCAGCCTCAAGATGCAGGACCCAGATGCCGTCATGGAGCGCAGTTATGAATTGATCAGAAGGAGCTGGGGGCATTCAGGCGCCGGCAGTTCAAACTCCACGGCCGCTGGAATCCGCAGAAAAACGCCTGCGTGATCAGGCCTGACGGGCCTGAGGCCGGAGCACAAGCCCATCATATCGGCTTAAATAGGGCCTCGTATGATAGGTACCGAATTGGTTCTGACCATACCCACCAATCTGAATTCCATCATATCCATAGTGCTGGCCCTTGTAGACGGCCTCCTGTTCGGGGTTGCGATCAAGAAGGCGATAACATCGGTGATACTTGCCATAGTGGGGCTTGTCATTGCCGGCTACATAGGCATAAACCTGCCCGGCATCAACACCGCTCTGCTGATGAGCAAGGCGCCCACGATAATAGCCTATGTAAGCAAGGTCGCCCCACAGCTGCTTGTCGGCGTGCCGATCTTCTTCATAATAGGGCTTGCAGTGGGCTTCTGGAAGGGATAAGCCAGCGATATAGGACAAAGACGAGGAAGGCAACGCTCCTTCCCTTACCATTTTTTGGCAACAAACAAGGCTAGCCTGCCGAAAAGGGCTCTACATATGGCGAACCGCATCAAGCGACAAGCCCGCGTGTGGCCTTATATGGCGACTGGATCCCCCTTGATGGATAAATATATGTCAGGTTATCAACGGGTAGTTTTCCTGATACACCGATCCGTTTGTCGAAGTTGCCGTATATACGATAAGATACGCTCCTCCGCCGCTTATACCTC
>JAFLXO010000037.1 GCA_029786595.1 Nitrososphaerota archaeon
TGCTGAACAGGCTTGACAGGGGCTCCATTTATTCGAAGAAAAACATGGTGAAGCTCCGCAATACCGCCGTGTACTGCACAGCCATCAATTACATGGAGGGGAAACTAATTGTTGTCTACAACCCCTATCTAGAAGCGATAAAGAGGGAGCGCTACTATGAAAGCGGCTCCGATGAAGGTGTTGCGGGGATGCTTGGATATTCCCTCATATATCACAATACCGATATGGAGGATGAGGCCGTGATAAAGAAGTACTTCGAGAAGGACACGGTCGAAAGGTCATTCAGGCAGATGAAAGGGATAATATCCTTAAGGCCTGTAAGGGTGTGGCTCAAGTCGCATGTTACGGCTCATGTCAGGATCTGCTACATGGCATACGCGATTCTGTCCCTGCTTGAATACAAGGTATCTGGGATGGAAATATCAGGGGCTGAAGCATTTGAAATATTATCAACCGGGTACAGGGTCATGCTGAATGACAGGGAGAACGGGCTTAAATGGGATGCCGTTGTGGAGATGTCAAAAAAGCAGTCGGAAATAAGGAACCTAGTGTATAAAAATGGCTAAAAACTTGGGTAATTAACCAGCTCCTTGTTGTATTCCAGCCAATCTGTCATAATTTGGTATTATGCAACCTGCTTAAATTACTATAAAGCCAAAAAATTATGCAACGTTGTCAAATTTATGCAACAAAGGAAAGCTACCAAAAAATTTATATATTGTATTGGAGTACGGGTTATAATGTCCAAGGATATCAAAAGTATAACTAAAGCTGTGTCAGCCATTATAGTCATTGTGGTCATAGTCATTGCAGGCGCGGGAGGATACTACTATTATTCTACAACAATAAAAAAGCCGACTCCGTCGTCACCGCCTACACAGCTGTCAGGTTCAATAACCGTCCTAGCCCAGTCAGGATATAACGATGCTGCTCTTAAACAAATAGCTGCCAACTTTATGGCTTCACACCCTAATACTACCGTCACTATAGATGATGTGCCATATTCGTCAGAGGTTACAACAGTGCTAACAGCTGAAAAGGCAAATCAATCCATATATGATATAATAACAACATCATCTACCGGATTCATCGGTCCTCTGGGACCTTATCTCCTTGACCTATCTCCTTACCTGCAGAATTCTACCTATTTCCCTCCCAGCTGGAATGCTTCGGATGTCATACAGTCCCTATATCAACTCTATACCGAAAATGGGGAGATTCTAGCCATACCCATGACTGCTAGCACCTTCCTTCTCTATTACAGGCCATCATATTTTACTAATGCTACTAACCAGCAGGAATTTCGTGCACAGTACGGCTATCCGCTGCCCAATCCAGGTAACACAACCCTAACACTACAGCAACTAGTTGATGTAGCTACATTCTTTAATGGCGCGCATGGCAGCCAGCACGGGATAGTCTTAATGAGCGACAGCGGAGACGATGACATGATACAAACCTATGTGGCACTTCTGGACTCGGCGAGATTCCAGGCTAGTTCCAGCATGGGTCCCGTGACTACTCCATATGGGGCTATCTTTACTAGCACAGGCCAACCGATAATCAATACCACTGTGGGAGAAAATGTACTACGCGCCTATCTACAACTTGTAAATGTTAGCGATGAACCTCTGGTAGCCTCGTTCGAAACTGCGCCAAATCTGTTCGCATCCGGTGGGGCGGCTATGATGATCTACCAGAATATTCCTGCCCTTTATTTAAGTAACCCAAATAGGAGTAACATAACCAACGACTGGGCCGTAGCACCTTCCTTCCCTGGTGGTTACAGCAATCTAGGTGGCGAAGGATTCAGCATAATGAAGAACACGAAGAATCTACCCCTTGCCCTAGCTTTTCTGGAGTACATGACCAGCCCTAATGAATCTGTGTACTTTACCACGATAGATAGTCTAATGCCATTCAGATATTCAGGTTTCGCCAGCTTCGAAGCTTCCAATCCCACATATCAAGTTGCTCTTCAGGCGATAGCCAGCAACTTAGCCTCAAGCGTTGCCGGATATAGCAACGCTCCATACTGGACGCAAATCGCTACGAACTTTGCCGGGCAAGTGCCCTATATATATAACAGTGGTCACTTTAATAATGAGTCAATAGTCAATGGGGCAAACACTATAGAACAGGATATCTATAACGCAATGAGCAGCAGCGGCGGATAAATAAAAGGCGCCACCACTGAAACAACAGGACTTTCCCATCGCCTTCCACACCTCATCCATTTTTTTATTTAAATATCAAAGGGCCCAAATGTACATTAAATTTAGCCGTAACCCATTTTTTGACCCCACTGGTGCTTCGGCATTCTTATTACAGATTAGCGATATCATGGATATATTCGCTGTAGGGGCCTTTGCCAAATGGCCCTCCAAGACATCCTAGATTTATTTTCTATAGACAGAACCTCCGTATGCTCTATTATGCAGTATATGTTTTAGCTTGAGCCACGCGTGATTCTCATCCACTTACTTACAGATTATTTTTATCATGTATACTCCTTTTTGTTAAATACAGGATTTATCATATCCTTTACAGAAATCCTGTATACATCACTATACATTTTATATTCCCTCTGTGGATTTAGTTGCCGGATTAGCCATTTATTCTTAAATATGCAAGATGAACAAATTATCACCACAGACCTCCAATTTACTTACCAACTTTTGTTTATTCAAGAAGTACCATGTATATGGATTACCATCCTCCAATCCTATTGTGCCTTATAGTCAGGACTTCACGGCTTCGACGACACCAACTTCAGCGTGTATAGCGCGGTCATCCTTCCTGCTCAAGTCCCCAACTCAGCGCGGCATGTTTAAGGGAATCACTATCAGCAAGTACGGGATTTGATCAATTACGGTCAAGATAGAAAGGCGCGTTTTCGGCTTCATATCATTCAAATCCATCCTTTCTCTCTAAGATATTCCACTGAAGCTATAATATCCGCCTCATGATATACTTCCAAAGTAAACATGGAGGAGAAGGCGGCCACTGCACTAAAATCAACATTCCCTTTCCCCAGGGGAAGGTGCTCGTCAGTTCTGCCGTTATTGTCATGGATGTGAACCTCCTTTATAAATGGCGTGAGAGCATCCACCCACTCGGCAGCTGAAAAATTCGATGAAAACGAAAGGTGAGCCACATCGAGGCAGGTGTTAAGATCTGTTCCATCTATCAATTCCTTAATTATGAGCGGATCGTCTGTAAACATGTTCTCGACGAGAACTCTGACCCCAGCATCCGCAGATAGTTTCGAAACATCTCTAAAAAATTCATTTGCTGTCCTTAGCCAGCGCGCCTTCAAATATGAATAGCCATATATTAATGGTATATAACCATCATGAACCACTAAGTCGCCTATTTCTAATTGCCTAGCAATTTCTATGGCCCATTTGATCCTTGCGTGTGTAATCTTTCTCACCTCATAATCAATAGCCCCTGGGTTCAGATCCATAAATGGGCCATGTATACTTTTAGCTATGCCATTGCTGGCTTCCTTGATTTTGGTCAACTCCGCCCTTTTAACACCTAATTTTCCAGTATCGAAATCGAGCTCAAGGTCTATTCCCAGCTTTTTTGCTATCTCGATAGCTTCCAAGTTATTGTAAATAAAGAGGTGACATCTCATCATTTAAGACGCGCGTATTACAACTTATAAACTTTGTTTTTTCCAAAGAAGATGGTAATCCTTAGTTCTGTGCAAAGAATTTCCGTAGCTGATATTTAACACAAGTATGTAAGCAGTGCTGAGCTTACGATTTATGCCAATTGGGCAGCCCCGCTTCTAATCACTGCTGGTCAAGTTGGCGTCATTTGCTCAAGCGCGTTGACATACGCCTGGCTTTGACATAAGCACCGCCAATCTATGCCCTTTTATATCCACCTTAGGAGGCAGGACTCACGGTCGTACTTCAGGTACCGCCTCACCATAGGCGTCTCTTCTGTGAAGTACATGACAAGGACCTCTCCCTTCCCGGCGAATCACCCCTTCGCACAGGCCAGCTTTTCAACTCAACGAACGCCCTGACGCCCATCCCGGCAGCCGTTGGTCCAGCCTTCCTTGCAAGCCCTGCCCCCTTCATGAAGTACTTGATGGCGTTGTGGACCATGGACGTCAGGAACACAAACGCCTTGATCCCAGCAAGCTTCTTGGTCCTAAGGTTCTTCAGATGCAGCGCAGATTTGACTACTATGACATGAGAGAATTAAATAGGAGGAAGGGCAATGTTTACAGTATGGCTTCAAAGGAAGTTTATTTTGGCGTGGATGTCCATGAAAGGGAATCGCAGGTTGCTATGCTTGGTAAGGATGGCACAGCATTATTGGAGAAGAGGCTTCCAACAGGAAAACTGTCTGAATTTGTATCCAAATTTCCTGCAGAGGAAAAGCACGTTGCCATAGAATCAGTGGGCTTCCTAAGGCCAATATATGAAGATCTTAGAAGGATTCCATCATGCTCTGTTTCCGTTGCCAACCCATCCAAGGTCAAGCTCATAGCCGAAAGCAAGACAAAAAATGACAGGAGCGATTCGTTTATACTGGGAGATCTGCTAAGGACCAACTACTTGCCAGAATCATATATGGCAGACGGCAGTACGATGGAAAAAAGGTATCTGGTCAAGGACAGGGTAAACTATGGGCTCAGAAGGGCACAGCTCAAGACCTCTATCAGTTGGATGCTGAAGAGGAAAGGGATTAAAATAAAGGCGCCATTTACTGAAAAGGGCAGAGAGGAATTAAAGAAATTAGGCCTCAGGGAGATAGACATAAGGCTAAGGGACCTTGGGTTAACCGAATCATTAATAAAAGAACTTGATGCGGACATACATAGTTCTCGCTGTAATGTCAGATAAAAATGCCCAGCTGCTTGACACAATTCCTGGCATAGCACCATATACAGCACTTTTTCTATCTTCGGAACTGGGTGATATCAACAGGTTCCCGGATTCCAAGCATGCAGCAGCCTACATCGGCCTTGTGCCTTCCTTACATCAATCAGGTGACAAAGGCTATTCAGGGCATATAACAGCTGCAGGTAACAAGTGGCTGAGAAGGAATCTGATTGAATGCGCAGGGATTGCGATAAGGGTTGATCCTCACCTGAAGGAAAGCTACCTTAATATCAGGCATAAAAGAGGTGGAAAGAGGGCCACAATAGCCATAGCCAGAAAGATGGTAGCTTATGCGTACTGGATGCTGAAAAGGAATTTAACCTATGAAGAACTTGAGCCCTGGAAGACCGATTGGGGGAATCCCCGTTTCTTGAATGGGGAAAGCTCTCCGTAGGGGTGAAAAGGAAAATGGGGAAATCCCCGAATAGATGCATGCCAGCCTTTTCAGGACGGTGATCAGCAAAGGATAAAAATGTCATAGATGTCCGTCTTGAAGAACGCCTCTATCATCTCCCTCTCGTTATAGATCTCAAGCAGTTTGTCGGTCGGGTAGGGTATGTCAGGTAGGGTGGTGAGCAGGTGGAAGTACCTACCGGCCCGACTAGTCTGAGGTACATGCGCCCAGATGGATGCCGGTAGTGACCATAGATAACATGTATGTTCTTCTAGCCTCAATCCTAAAACGGTGGATTACATGACAGGATTGGCCCTGTCTAAAGCTCTGACCTACATTAACCTTACTGCTTTACGATATATGCCAATGACAACATCCCTAATAGCTCTAGCACCATTATCATCATTATAGGAATAGCCACCGCTGAAGTGTAAGTCTGAGCAAACATATAGTAAATATATGATGATATAACGCTTTGCAGGAGTAATGCGCCAGAGAATGTGAGTAGACCCATGGTTAACTTGGACTTCAATTCATTATACCTCCTTACGTAGAAAACGAACACCACGGCCATTATTGCCGCGCTAACTATTGCGAGCACTATGTCGATCGCCCAGAAAAACCCGATCATCATTTCACACCCCTGATCGATCTACTTGAAACCACGCCTTGGAACATGCCCAAATTTTGGATAAATGATTTCTCTGGAAAATATATTTTGCCATAGTGAGGCCCTTCCCCCTTTATTATGCCATTCTCCTCAAGAACCCGCAAATGATGTGATATCGTCCGGTAGTTTACAGCAAGCCTTTCAGATAACTGATACATGTTAGCCGGAGACTGCATTAAGGCGTTGATTATTTTAACCCTCATTTTTCCTCCCCTTGTCCCCACAAATACCCACCAGAGCATGTGTTGTGCTGAGTCAAATGACAATATCCTCTTTTTTTATAGTTGGATGGCAAATATTAACTTTGCTAAGACTTCATAAATTAAAAAAAAGAAATTATTGATAATTTATGAAAACTGTGGCGTGCTGTATCCGGAGGCGGCCGAACTTATGGATGCTGGGGCCACCTGCCAGGTTTCGTGCATGAGCATCCAGGATCCGGAACTGAACGTGAACTGCAATGTGTCATTTACATAGAGCAGGACTGCGTGCGGCGTCGGATTTGCTGTGGTGTTGAATGGAAACGCTATGAACTGAAGCTGGCTGCTTATAGTGGCTGATGTGCCACTAAGGCTGATTGATGGAGGTTGCTCGGCGTACCATACCACATATTCGTAGAGGTTTGTAAATCTTGTCCAGGTTGAGTTTATTTGTTCAATTCCTGTATAATTGCCCTGCAGCGGACCACCTATCCAAGTCAGTGCAGCATTAGGAGCATACTCCTGCGTTATCAAGCTTGTATTTTCAATTGCTATGTTGTTCCAGTGTGCATATGAGCTTGCCAGTAGCTCATCGGCTATGAGAGTATTCTGACCTGGATAACCGGCTATGACATCAGCCAGAGGCAGGGGCGCGACACTCCATATTTCGCTGGATATCAGGAATGGTGATGTGTAAGCCTGAGTATTTGGCTTGGCCAGCCCCAGTGTTTCAGTTACATTCAGTACAAGGAGTGACTCCGGATTGCTTGTTGGTGCCACAAAGAACTGCACCGGAGCGGTGACAACATAATACGAGGAATTGATCTGAGTGACTGCAGGGGGGGTTATGGTATACCAGTAGATGGTTTCATAGAGCGACGTGAACTTGGTCCAGACAGAGCCTATCTGTCCTGTGCCCACATATATTCCACTAAGAGGCCCTCCCACCCACTTCAACGTGGCGTTTGATTCATACTGCTGCACAATTGGATTAACGTTTTCAATTGCTATGTTGTTCCAGTGTGACATGGCCGTTGCCAGTGCTGCGGAAGAACTGTAATCTGATAACGTCCCTGACAGTTGACTTATTTTTCCTTTTTCCGACGTGATCTGCGCTGAATATGCTGTTGTCTGGGAATAGTACATTGATGCAAAGATGCCGGTTGTTATGATAAACACGACCGCTATTACTACTAAACCGATTGTTGTTGCCTTCATTGCGTTCAAGATTTATAGCATGGTTTTTATATCTGTATTTCAAAATTATATGCAAATTATATACGAATTAACTGATTTTGGAGTTTTATACTTGGGAGGAAAACATCAACCAGTGATTCCAATAAGGCACCCCAGCTATAATACTTGCACTACGATTAGACACAAAATAGCGGATACTGGTGACCGATTTTCCCGGGAGAATTAACGGGAAGATTGAGGAGTTCTTTGATATATTCGAGAAGATAACCAAATGGCGCAGTTTTATGTGAACGTTGTTCAAGGTTCGGCTAGGGTTCTCGTGGCACCGCCTGTGAATCCCCCAGCTGTGATACGAATTCCTATCCCGACCCGAGGAGCTTCGGCACGTCACCGTTCCCCACCACGACCTGCCTGTGCTGTGTGGAACCACCTAGGAGCCTGTCTCTATTAGCCTGCCTGACCTTTTCGTCACTCAGGTCGCCCATCTTCTTGATCTCCTCCTTGAAGCCCATGATGGCGAGGAGTTGCTTCCTTGTTTCATGGGCTATATCCATTTCCTCCTTTCCGAAGACGGTTAGATATGGCATAAGCCTGAGGTAGTCCTGCATCATCTCTTGTCCGCTCTTCCGGTAATACATGTCCATGTAGAAACTGTGCCCGCACAGAGCGTGGTCCCCTAGCAAATCCACCGCTTTTATCAGGAAGAATTTCCGAAAGGCGTGGAAGTATATCTTGTACACCTGGTGGTTTTCGATTTTATCGCCGAGGCCCTGCGCCTTTTGAAGGAGCTGCGGTCTGCCCTTGGCTGAGCAGATGAAGTACCCTGTCCAGCTTCCCTTTTATGTCATCGACCTCGTCCATCTTCCGCTTTATCTCTTCGTACTCCACCGATGACTTCGCCAGTTCCTTCGGGTCCAGGGGCGTACCGCAGCGGCCGCAGAACCTCTGGCCAGGTGAATTGTCGAACCCGCACCGCGGACATTTCACCGGAACGAACTGAGGCTTCGGAGGCTCCACTGCCCTGGATGTGGCAAGGCTTACGATCTTGTCATCTATGTTCGCCATGTGGACATAATGAGACGGGATATTCGAGCCGCTTGACCATCCATACCGGATCCTCATTTCAAATTCGTTTAGATATCTGGCCATTTCTGAGGCGCTAGAATGCCGGAAGAGGTGGGGATGAACCGGCTTGTTAATTCCAGCTTCAGTGGCAGCGGCCTTCAACCTATTTGAGACCTGCATGTATGTGATCCTCGTGCCACGGTTGGAAATCCAGAGCGGAGCGTCCGGCTTTCCTTTCAATGGGTGATTCTCCAGCCACGCAGTAAGGAGCGGGACGCTGGCTATTAGAAGGGTCGACCGCGGGCCGGTCTTGCCATGGACCTTGACGATAACACCATTGGTGTTAAAGCTCAGGTCCCCTACTCTTGCAGGCAGTAGCTCGCCTATCCTGAAACCACCTTCGAACAGGCATGAAATCAGCGCCTTATCCCTTAATGAATCGGCGGCCCTGATCATAGCTTCGACCTCTCCCGGGCTGAGGATGTCCAGCTCGGTCATTTCGTTTCGTTTTACGTTGGCCTTTATCCATGCGACCTCGGGCGGGTAGGGTGCGCCTGCTTCAACCGATCCCGTCTTGAGCCAGCGGTAGAAGACCTTCAGCTGTTTAAGCTCGGTAGAGCGGGTATTGGGTTTCTTGCCCTGGAGGCTCTGGACATATTTGATAAAGTCCTCCTTTGCGCATTCAGCGAAGGGCTTGTTAAGGAAGGCCCGGGCTGTCCTCAGCGTCACCATGTAGCGGATCCTCCGGCTGAGGCTCAGGTCGGCCCTTTCGTTTATGAACCCGAATATCCTATCCTCGTCCGTGAAGTGCGCCTTCCTTATGAGCGCGGATTCGCTTTCAAAGGCCTGTTGATTGTAATATATGTCAGTCATATGGTTATTAAAAGCGGAGATTAGAACCATGCCTTAGGATGCTCCGGCCGGGATTTGAACCCGGGTCCTCGGCTCGAGAGGCCGATATACTTGACCGAGCTGTAATACCGGAGCGTAGATGTTCTATCGAATAATATCCTCTATGGTTAATTTAAAAACTTTAGGGTTAGTCCTTTATTACATAAGGAGTTATTCACTCTAAGGATGATGCACCACCGCCTGTACCCACTAGGATAAAGGCTAGACCCAGGAGCGCTATATCTACATCGCGTGAAATTATAAATACCGTTATCTAGCTTTGTGTGTTATGATATTCTCGTATCCAAAAATTAACTATCAGATTAATCTGTACAAAGGTACGGATATGGAAAATATTTATTAAGCATCAAGCGCAGCGTAGATTATGGATATATTAGAAGTTATAAAGGGAAAGATAGAAGTAAGAGAGTTCTCTGATGCAGAAATTCCATTTGAAGACCAAATCAAGGTGCTCGAGGCTGGCAGGTTTGCAGCTAGTGCCTATAACAAACAGGAATGGCGGTTTATACTTATAAATGATAAGGGGCTATTGAAAAAGATCGGCGACCTAGCACCAACAGGCTCATATATATCCACCGCAGCTTTTGCAATAGCTGTCTATCTAGATAAAGACGTATCACTTGCCACGATTGATGGTACTAGAGCAGTTCAGAATATGATGCTTGCGGGATGGTACCTAGGCTTGGGTTCGTGCTGGGTTGATGGCCTGAAAAGGGATGATATCTCTAAGTTGCTGGGGGCACCGGACAGCATGCGTTTATTTACAGTGATTCCTTTTGGAAAACCGAAGAAGAAGCTTCTAGGCAAGAAAACTAGGAAACCACTAGAAGAGATAGCGTACATTAACAGATTTGGGAGTAAATTAGTGGCGTAGTAGCCACCTATTTTTACCCCAGCTTAGCAGGTAAGTGGCTTGGATTTTGTATTGAAGGTACGGATCGTATTTTCAATATACCCCAACTCGTCAATTTCAACCCTTATAACATCACCATCCTTCAGAAATGACCTTGGATCATTAAAATACCCCGACCCAGCCGGAGTCCCAGTCATTATAAGGTCACCAGGCTCCACCGTCATTATATAGCTGATTTCTGATACAATTGTCGGGACATCAAGAATCATCTCGCTTGTTTCACTATCCTGTTTTAACATGCCATTTACCCAAGTGCGCAGCCTGAGGTTCGAAGCATCACCTACCTCATCGACCGATACTATCCAGGGACCAGCTGGCGCAAAGCTATCGAGGCCTTTTCCACGAGTCCATTGATAGTCTCCAAACTGAAGCTCTCGAGCAGATAGGTCATTAACTATACAGTACCCCATTATGTAATTTAGTGCGTCAGTTCGCTCTATGAACTTCCCCTTTTTACCCATAACTATTCCTAGTTCTCCTTCATAATCAACGTCCTTAACAAAATCGGGAACAGGAATATCATCAAAAGGTCCAGCTATGGCAGAATACGGTTTCAGAAATATGGTCATCCTCTTATCCTTCCTATTTCTTTTTCGGTGGGTTTTGTAATTATAGCCCAAGCCTATAACCTTCGGCCTTTCAGGTAACGGAGCAAGAAAGTTTAAGCTATCCAATGGAACTCCTTTTCCCTTAAGAGGCAACGCATTTAGTAGGGAGTTAAAATCTGAAGCAACCGGTATCACGCTTTCATCATATGATACGCCCCAAATGGCTTGGCCATCCATCGTGAACTTGACCAATTTCATAGTCGGGGTTTGTAATATGGACTATTAAGACTTCGCGACGAAATTAATAACCTATAGGGAATTGTTTGTTGTATACCAAAATATCAACGATTGGCATAAGAAGGTATTTACAAGTCGTTATACCCCCTTCATGATCTAAAAAAAGTGGCGGTGAGCATTTCCTTTGCCTTTATCCTAGCGTTGAACATACCGGTCGGCCTCTTAAGCTTCGACTAGCGCATTATTATGCGATTTCGTCAAGCTACCAATGAGGTTAAATGACTACCTCCGGCTTACTTAGATTAGCCGTGTCATGGAGATCCGCCAGTTGGTCAACTTCTCCTCACTCAGCATTATACGTTCAACTTGCCTTCGCCTAGCGCGCGTAGCCCATAACATATAGCAAGATATGATTAAGTTTATTTAAGTAGCTGACGCAATTAAAGAGGAACAATCACCATATAAGATAATAATTTTTACATTTACAAAGGAATAATAAGAGGCTAACAAAAAGGTGAACCATGGACTTAATCCAAGCTATAATGGGAAGGCGAAGCATCAGATCATTTTCAAACTCCCGTGTGCCCATTGACATGATTGAGCAGTTGGTTAGATGTGCTACAGCGGCGCCAAATCCTCACAATAGTAGGCCTTGGCATTTTATAGTTATAGATGATGAGGGAGTGAAAGGACGCTTGGCATCATCACTCGTTAACAGTTATAGGGAAAGCGGCCAGGGAGATAAAACAATTCTTGAATCGGCTCGTTTAAAGACCACTGCTCCCCCCCTAACCATCATAGGATGTGTAGACAAAAGGATGCTGAAAAAGGATAATGATTTAGAATACATGATGGCCACCCAAGGTCTAGCTGCGGCGGCGGAAAACATTTTAGTGGCGGCAACGGCGCTGGGATTATGTGGATACTGGAGGGCAGCCCCTCTTACCTGTATGCCAGCTGTAAGAAAGGCGCTGGCTATACCTGAATATGTGGACCCCCAATGGATGCTTCATATAGGGTTTGCAGGAGAGGCTTCAAAGAAGGCTAGGGTCAACGAGCCAGGAGAAAATGTAATCCATTACAATTGTTGGTAAGATAAGGAGTCTTAATTTGTAAATATCTTAGGTGTATTTGTAATATGAAAAAAGGTGATTCGATCACATTTATTTCCTTCGCACTTGGATTACTGATCGCATCATTCAGTTTTAGTTTGGCCCCCCTTATATCTACCTGGTATAGGTTACCGCTTTTCGTGATCACCTTACTGGTTGCGTGGGGTGCTATATGGCAGACTACTGGCTCTCTTTTAAGTGGAAGGCTATCGGATAAGTTTGGAAGAAGGGGTTCATACAAGTTCGACATCATATGTATGCTAATAGGCATAACGGTATTTATAATTTCACGCGATGTAGATATAGCGCTCCTGGGTCTAGCCTTTATCCTAGTGGGTACAGGCGGCGAATACTCAGCGATTTCAGCTGCCACGCATGAAATGTTCTCTTCAAGATTTCGCGGAACGGCCATGTTGCTTGAGCTCGATTTCGTCAATATCGGAGGTACACTTTCTGCACTTACTCTGATATTGTTGGTGGGGGCGTCCATAGTGTTTCAACGCCTTATCATATCCGCATTCATACTTGCCGTTGTAGCATTTATAGTGGTAAGCCGATTTCGAGTCAGCGAGTCCGGCCTATGGGTTATGGCCAGTGAAAGCAAATCTGAACTTAGCGGTCCTACCATAAGGTATAGGCTATTCACAGCCATCGCTATAGGTATTTCTGAAGCACTTGGATTCAACCTCATAGTATATGGGCTTGGGCCATACTATTTCCCTGGGCTCACTTT
>JAFLXO010000038.1 GCA_029786595.1 Nitrososphaerota archaeon
AATATATAATAATATAATATAGTGGGAGGGTAGGGAGAAGGGGGGAGGGGGGAGAGGGAGAGAGGGAGAGGGAGAGGGAGAGAGGGTAAGTGAGCAAATAGATATCAAAGAAAAGATAGGTTTAAATAAGGTGGGGTATATAGCAAGGAGTGAGAAAATGATGACAAAGGAAAAGAAGGAAGGAAGGAAGAAGGAAAAGGGGATAAAGGAGCAAATAAAGGAGATAAAAGGGCTGATAGATATTTTTAATGACCTTTACATAGTTAAGAATACAGATAATAAGCATTTCCGGCTTTATAGTAAAGAAAATTGTATAACTGATATAATAATAGATAAATTACGAATTAGGGGTTATGTCTTGGTTGGTGTAACAATTGATTTAACTGGCAAGTTTTTTGTGCTATTTGAGTTTAAAGGAGAGTGAGTAAAAAATGCCTAATGGGGAATGGGTAAAAAGGTTCATTGAAGACCAAGGGTTGGTCGGAAAGTATGTGGAAGTGATGATATATAGTTATGGCATACATAGAAGGGGACTGTTAAAACAATATTCTGATTCTGAGTATTTAATTAAAAGTGTGGATAAGAGGACATATTTAATACCGATAAACCAGATAGACGGAATACGGAAAATAAGGAAGCCTAGGACACCGTGGTGGGTAAAAAATGAAAGATGAAGAAGCAATAATGGCGTTAGAAAAGCGGGTCAGCGAATTGGAAAAGAAAGCGGGTTATTTTGAATGCAAACATTATAACCGTGTAGAGACAGCCTTTCTCCTTGATGACAGTGCCCATATAATAGTATGTAGGGATTGCGGAAAGATATTAAAGCATATACCATTAAAAAAATAAAATAGAGTTGATAACGGGGCTCTGGCTGATAACCAGCTCCCCCGGGCATCATTTATGGTTGTAGACTTCCGTACCGTCCGATCTTGCACGAACTTACCTCCTTTAGTTAGTACTGCCTACATGACTTCAACCGCTTTATTGTTGTAAGGTTGGTTATATAAATGTTGTCGTTTATGCTTTTGTCGCCGGTGTCGTTGCCGTTGTCGTTTCCGTTAGCGCTCCTGTCGGGCTGGCTGAGATTGAGACCAAGTGGTAAGCGTTGGCAATTCCTATGCTGATGTTTTGTACAATTAACGCCCAACTTGAAAAGTTAGGCTGGAAGTGCAACTCTAGGGCGTTGACCGCTATAAGCGCTCCTGCCCATTCGAGAGCTACGATAATTAGCGTTCCGTTTAACTTCATTTTGTTTCTTTCACCCCCTTTTTATATTAATATCAGCTTCAGCATCAATATAAATGTTGCTACCTGCAGGATGGTTATCACGTACACCATGCCCTCTATCTTGGAGATCCGGCGTTCATGGTTCCAGAGCAGGGTTTCGATTGTCTTGTTGTCGTTGCTATTAAAATACTCCAGAAACTTTACGTGTTTCATATTATATCGTCAGCACCTCTTTCCTTGAAGCTTCCATGGCCTGAAAGAACTCCTGCAGTGTGTACTCATGGCCGTTGTACTCAATCATCCCCCGTTCATTGGTGCTTATGGTGTAACCTTCTTTTGGATTAAGGGTTTCATTCGGCTTCATCTTGCTGATGTTCTTGCTTTTGATTTTACGCTTCTTCATTTCCCTTTCCTGCTGAATTGCTTTTAAGTATATCTCTGCCCATTTTGTTTCAAGGTCAAGGTTCGAGTTCCATAATTCATGGAAGTAGTAGTTTGCCCACAAATCGTGCATGACGCTTATAGGCGTCTTTCCGTCTTTCGCGACTTCCCCCTTATGCTTTAGCTGGTACTGTCTAACATGCTTGGAGGCGTTATTTGGTTTAACTTTCTCTCCGCAGTGAAAGACAGGACAGATAAAAGGCTTCAAGCCGCTTGCACTTCCGCTGTTCCTATCACTGCATTGGTAGCTATCAATTCAAAATACCATCCTGCTGGGATTACTAAGTCGTAAGTAAGTATCTGGCCGTCTGCCGCTGTAAGCCCTGCCGGTATGCTTACTTTTGTTGAGGTTGTAGGTGGCGATGTTATAGATATTCCTGTCGCCAGTGTTGCCGCTGCTGTTGATGTTGGGTTGTATGTGATGGGTATCTTCAATCTTATGTCATAGGGGTTTGTATTCTGATATACCGTTCCGCTGACTGGCGGGTTTGCTGAAAGCGTTGGGGCAGGAAGGTATCTTGGGTTTGTTGAATAGAATACAACTTCATCGGCCGACTGGTTAGTTCCTATGTAGATAGGGCCAGAGCCGTTTCCGTTAAGCCCGCTTTCATCAAATACAGTGTTTATTATTTTGATTTTAGGGGTATAACCAGATGCTGTATTGTCTTTATAGATGCCATATCCCTTATTGGTAATAAATGAGCATGAAGTGAATATAGGGGATGCATTCAAGATATACACTCCTGAACCAGTGGCTCCTGTTCCGCCTCCCGTTCCATTTCCATTGTTTGTACTGGCAACATTGGTGAGTTGTATTGGAAATGCGTAAGTGTCGCTTGAGCCTGTTACCTTTATTCCGATGCCAGAATTAATTAGTAACGATGCGTTGGATAGGGTGCATATCCCTCCGCCCTCTATGTTGGATAAACTTGCTCCAATTCCATATCCTTGAACGACTACATTGTTAATATTCCAACCGCTACCACTAATGACTAGTCCTGCACTTATACCATATGGTAACGCATTTTCTACATTCATTATAGTCAGATTGCTTAAATTCATTAAGGTGGTTGGCCCAAAGTTAACGGACTGGTCTAGCGAATTCGGCGCAGTAGCAATTCCCATATTTGTTCCTTCTAGAATTGTAGCATTGTTGATTATAAGGCCAGATGCTCCGTAAAAAGCAATGGCTATCCAGCAGTTGATGGCAAAGAAGTCCTCAATTATCACGCCCTGTGAAAGGACAGGTGTTGAGTTTGTGGCTGTAACGTATATCACAGCGTTATTGTTATAATACGTGGTGCTGTAGCTTGGCAGGTTGTATCCTGAGATATTTTTCAATTTTATGTTGTAATATTCAAGGGTGGTTGCACCTCCAGTGTATTTGACATGTATTCCCTCTATCAGCGAACCAGCAGATATGTTTGCGAAATCAAAACTCAGTCCATCGATAGTTATGTCCTCAAGAAATCCTGCCTTGTCAACGTCTATAACAATGCAGTCTCCATAAGCATTGCCACTGAAAGATGATAATGGCATGATGATGTTGTTTCCTTCTCCCTTGATGTGAATATGGGATGATGTGATTGAGATTGTTGTGCTGATATTAAAAACCCCTTCAGTGAGTTTTATTTCCTTTTGTCCATTCGCTGATGAATAGTTCACTGTTTCCATTATCCCTCCTGTCTGTGTGTACGGCACCCCTGTCTGGTTCGGTGAAGTTGCGTTAAGCGTTGTATCAGGGCCGAAATCCGATCCGTCATTGGGGATGTCGGACAAGCCGTTTACCACACCCTTCGATGAAACGATTATGTCGCTTGAGCCATGGACGTTCTTTTCGAGGACTCCGGGGCTGTGCGCGAATGACGACATCTAGAGAGCCACCTCGTTATACTGGATTTGGATTGTCCATGAATCGCCAGCTATGATGCCTTCAGTTTCAGCTTGCAGCGAGTTAAAAGGCCAGACGTTGGGGGGCTGGGCGTAGTTAAAGAGGAACTGGTTGGCGGGTGTGGCGTTCGCTGGCACCTGTGAGCTTGACAGGTTGGGGTAAGGGGTGATGAACGCGTCGTAGAGCGTTGAAGTGCCGGACATGTTGCCGGTGGACATTAAATAGATAGTAAAGCCGGTCAAAAGAGAATTGGTTAGCACTAGGGATACCTGTCTTGTCGCGGCCGTGGATGAAGTGATAAGCTCGAGGTAGCCGTACTCTATTTGCCAAAGCTCGTTGGATGGCGGGGTGATAACCAGCTGTCCCGCCGGCGTGGACTGGTTGACGCTCCAGCTACCCATAAACTTTCACCACCAGTGTAACGGACTGGTTAAGCGAAGGATTGCCAATGGTGTTGTCCGCTGGGGAACCTTCCCAGTTTTGCATCGCTTCCCATGTTGAAAGGTTAGGGAGAGAAGCATCAGCGTAATGTGGAAAGACTACAAAAGGGTAATAGCCGTGGATGGCGACATAGGATGCATGTGGATAGGGGACTGCGAGCAAATCCGTAATCTTCTTGAACCCCTGCGCTGGAAGGGTATAAATTATCTGGCCGAAATAAACGAGGCTCATTTCCTTGAAATCACCATGAACAATAGCACCATGACGACTATGCCGATTACCGCGGCTACGATGTACCAGAAGTACGTAATTGGTGATGTCGGAGATGTCGAAGATGATCCAGTGCTGGAGCCAGAACCACCGAAACCAGAAAGACCCGACAGGTCGCTAATTAACCCGCCCATCTGGGCTTGGAGGGAGGTAAGCTCGGACTGGAAAGCGTTTTCAGAGGTTGGAGGTGTACTGCTATAAGTAGTTATCCCATTCTTTGTTCCAGTGGCATAAACGATAGGGCCTTGGACTGCTTTACCAGTTTCCCAGTTTATTCCCGGTGGAAGCCTTATTTCACCCTTTGGAAGATAAGTTATGTTTGAAGTGTTGGTCGGGCCGTAATAGCCAGTTGTAACGTCATATGATGAAGATGGTGATGGTATAACATCCTTTACTGGGGTAGGCTGTGGGGCCATGGGGGTTAGATAACTACCAACTTTGGTTGATACTGGGGAATATCCTTGCCTATTATAGATTAACATTAATGCATCACCCCTGTAGTCCTAGTTCCTTTTATTAAGTTTGATACCGCGGCCGTGAAGTTGGGGAACTGCAGCAAATTGCCTAGTGTCGTTGGATGTCCTGACACAAAGACGGTTTCAGGAGACTTGCCCATCGGGTTTCCGAACACGCTTTCGACTAGGTTAGAACTTATCCCGCTTGCTGTCATGCCGGACTGGTTTATGATGGCCTGTTTTGTCGAAGACGCTATAGCCGTTTCGGCTTGAGCTGCAGTGCTGTAGGAAGTTAACAGGTTGGCCACCTGTTGCGCTGAAGTTGGGGTTTTCCCACCGTTCAACGCGGTAAGGTTGTATTCAAGTTGTTTTACCTGCGACTGTTCGCTGGATGTTGTCTGCGCGGCGACATCAAGGATGTTTTTGACACCGCGATAGATGGCGTAGGCTATGATAGCCACGATAATAATTATGATAGCATAAAAAATAAGACGGCGCGAAGCTTCGCTTGAGACAGCACCTTTTACGGCGTTTGTGGTGCCTTTAAGCTGTTCCGTAACCGTCTTTTCTTCTTTTGGCGTTTTTGAAACACCTTTTAAATTCCTTTTCTTGCGACTTGCAGGAATGCTTGCTGTACTACCGCGGTTGAACCGTTGGCTGCATAGATGGTTAGCGTTGGGAATATCTGGGTTGTGGCCTTGAGGATTATCGGGGGAGAGAACATGTAACCCATGGAACCCTGAAGCCTCTGTGAAGATGTCAGGTCTATGCCTAGCTGCTGCACCTGATTGTTGATCGTTAGGTTCACCTGTCCTGCCGCGACTGGAGCAGCGTTGACGTAAAGGAACAGCAACCCATCATTTTCGTTCGGGGGGATGGAATAGCCGAATCCTGCGCCATAGGAAGCTCCACTCGGGGGGGATGGGGGGCCATAGACGGTTGAACCCGCGTAAGGCTGGATTGAACCGTTCAAGGTTGAACCTGCAGCTTGAGATGCTGGGACGTAGAAGTTAAGCGTCCATACTGCTGAGAGGCTCTGGTTAGGTTGTATCTGGATTACCCCGCTCATTAAGCGGTCACCTGATTGCTCTTCGTGAGATAGTTTATGATCTTTGGTACAATGTATAGCGTGAAAGTCACTGCAACTACTACTATGACGAATTCCATTAAAGCGTGCTTGTAACTCATTCCTGTTTTGTCAATTTCGTCTGCCATTTCGCTGTGTATGTATGCGATAACAATATTTATATACATCGTTAATAAACCAAACTCTCGATGATGTAGATGTGGTCGTTGAATGTAAGTATTGCGGAAAGAAATATAACAATTCACGTACGCTGGCACAGCACGTTTGGCGACAGAGAAGTAAGGGAGATGTAACGCATGCTAGGACAGCTCAAGCTAAAGCTCCAACAAATAGCGTTGATAGCAGGGTTCAGGCTGCTGATGGTCATCCTTCACCACCGCAGGTCGCGACAAATAACGTATCACCTTCTGAAACTATTAAGCCCACAATACCCACAACTGCTCCTGTTCCTGTACCTGTTTCAGGAAGCGGAGACCTCCCAGCACTCCCAGCCGGAAACACTGGAACGGTTGAAGTAACAACTACAGAGATATTCAAGAAGGATTTACCACCGTTACCAGAATCACCATCAACACCGCAGACGCCAGAATCACCAACAACACCATCAACGGTAGATGTCGGCGCTCAGTTCAAGAATATTATCTCCATGATTCAATCTAAGTACAATGAAGCGATAGACGTGAAAGAAGGTGAAACAGACCTCGAAGGGATAAAGAGAAGGTTAAGGTGGACAGATGAAGACACAGAACACCTAGCCGCTCCAACTGAAGCGATAATAGGAAAATATCTCCCAACAATCCTGAAGTACTGGGTTGAAGTTAGTTTCGGGTTTGCCGTGATCATTGTCTTCGTTCCCAAGCTGTTTGCGCTTCAGGAGCTAAGGCGCTATTCACATGAACACCCCAAGCAGGAGCAGGGCTTCAATACTTCATCAAATCCAACTAGTCTTGAAAAGGAATTCGAGGCATTCCAGAAACAACAGCTTTCACGACCATGAATTCACGACCATGAAAATTAATATCACCTATACTTCAAGACTAATATTAGTCGGTGACATGGGTTCAGGAAAGACAACTACAGCGTTGCAATTACTAAAAGGGCTAAAAAGAGTGATATGGATTAGCCCGATGGGTGATGTAATCCAGTCATTATACCATGATTGGAGAGTGATAAATGATGTCAACATTGATATATCGCCCTACCTGAAAGAAGGTAATGCGCACGTGGTAATCGATGACATGGATAACATATCTACACCATGGATATTCTGGGAGAACCCAAGCGTACAATTCCTTTTTACTGGAGCGCGTCATCGAAACATGGGTTATACCGTGATGACCCATAGGCTAGTTGGAATACCGAAGCTGGCATGGAAGCAGGCCGAATATTATATCTTCTTCCAGACTAATTTCGCCGATGACATCAAGGTGATAGAACGTGAAATCAACCCCGCGATAGCGCCGTTGGTCTCAAAGCTCAACTTCAACAAGCACGAAAAGCTTATCTATGATCACTATCAACACACATACGAGGTGTTTGTTTAACGAGCAACCTAGACGAAATACTTAAGAACCCAGAAATACAAAAACTAATGAGCGATCCGAAAGCGATCCAGCAGGCCATGGCATCTATCTCGGCCGGTGGATCCAACGACAAAAAGATAGACTGGCTGATTGAAAGCGTGAAACTGCTTAACGAGAAGCTGAACACTATCAACAACAAACTGGATAAGGTGATTAACCAGCATGCGTAGAGGCATAATCAACATTCAGGTAGATGATAGGGGTAATATCAGCGTGAATTACAACGGTGACTTGAGCCCAGCTGAAGTAACATATGCATGTGAACATACAATAAAAAGGGTAATGGAGAGCGGTATAACGCAAATCAACCTGCAGTCCATCAAGGATTTAAGACGCACTCTTCAGCCTCTCCCTTAGCTCCTTCTGCAATTCCTTCACTTTTTTTTGATATAGCTCTGGATCATCCCTCTCCAGCTTCTTAAGGCTCATTATGCGCCTGTGGTACTCTTCCGCGATGGCCATCTGTCGCCGGCTAAAACCACTCATTCTCCCAAGCATCCCTGTAAAGGCTTTTTGTCTTGATTGACTGCGGATATTTCTTTAACTGTTGCTTAACCGGTTGTGAACTGATATATCTCGTTATCTCCCTTTCAATATCATCGATTGAATACTTGCACATAGTAGTTGATATCTCCGATCTTAGCGCGACATCTACCCTGTTTTTATCGTTTAGACGCATGGTCGCCGTGCGAAATACGTGTATCCCGTTGCATTCCATCCTGTCGAGGATATCGGCTACGATAGCATGTTCATCTGTCCTTTCGTCATGGAAATAAAGGTACAAGCTGTCTATTTCCTTGTAAGTTCCATCGCCCAAGTCATCAATTCCATTGACAATGACTTCATAACACTTGCCTTTGACTTTTTTTAACTTCTTTTGACTTACTTTCTTGGCCTTCTTAACCTTCTTAACCTTAGCCTTCTTAATCCAGTACCTTTCATCCCTCTTGATGTTTCCTATCCTCTTTTTAGCCCTTTTATGCTCATACTTTGAAAGATTGCTTCGCTTGACGTTATAAGTTCTTGCTATTCCGCTCTTTGTTAATATCCTGATTTTCAATACCTATCAACTATTTAACCCAAGCACCCATTCCAGCGCCCGCTTCCTGTCAAGTAAAAGTCCAGCATATTCCTGATCCCACTTAGGCGTTGATGCCTCGATGTAATATCTTTCGTGCAAGTCAAGAATTGCCTTGAAGATTGTTTCTTTTGATTTCATCTTTACATGCGTTTGTTTCATGTACACCTTTATTAATTTGTCCCTGCTATTCAATACTCATATCGCCTCCATTCTCCCGCTACTCCTTCATTCTTGACGTCAAAAATCCTGTTAACTTCATTAGCACCTTGCAGGTAGTAACGGCGCAAGTCAAGACCTAAGCGGTAATGGTCGTCATGACATAACGCCCTGATCTGCATCATCATGCAAAAATCAACCGGCTTAACCATTACCAGCTTAAGATGTACATTGCCATGACTGCTTGACCTTATCCATACTTCATCTATCCCCCTTATTTTTTTCAAGTTTGCGTCTATCAAGAATTTTAGCCTCGACTTCATGAAAGCATTATACTTTACGTCAATGTCAACGAAAATGGGGTTAAAAAGTGGGTTATTTCTCATGTTTAATCACTCAATTTTACTGGCTTCATCTACCTTAGCCTCTAGCAAATCCACACGCTCGAACAAGCTGTCTATGGTGTCGGTCATAGCCCCTACTCTCTTAGCCATAATGTTATTAGTTTCTACTAACGCATCTATCCTTTCATTCCAATAGTTTATAGCCAGTTCTAAGCGACTTATACTATCCCTATAAAGCTCTATGAATTCTTTATTGATCTTTTTATAATAATCTAGTTCATTCATGTTTAATCACTGTTCACAAATACCGCTAAATGCCCAAAATTGTTAAATCCTGTATGTATTTCATCGAATGCTTCCCCCTCAAGTTTCTCTATTGCATCTGATTGTAATCTGTATGAATCAGCTATCGAAACAGGTTCGGTGTACTCTAAGCTGTCGAAATACTCACCATTTAAGTAAATTGGCACTTTGTATATTTCCATGGTTAATCACTCCTCCTCATCCAGCGCAGGGCATTCCACCTGTTTGTATCCGTCGAAGGACATGCCCCAGTTGTTTCTTAGATTAGACAACCCTTTTGTTCTGTAATCGATGGTGTGCGCGTTGTCGCTAGAGCCTATGTACACATATCCGTGATGCCCTTTCAGGAATGCACGGACATACTGACAGTCAGGGATATAATAGTCCACATTATATCTTCTTTCAGCTTCTTCTCCATCCTTCAATGGCTTTATCCCCCTGACAAAAAAATCTGCGGACAGTATGCCACCATACCCTGTATGGATGAAATACACCTTTTTATATCCCTTGTTACGCAGGGAAGCCCTAAAGCGCTTAAGCAGCAGGATGTCAAGCGCCATTTGTTTTTCCATAATGTCCATCATGTAAGCACCCACATTAATTCTTCAATTTTTAAGCGATCCATCCTTATTTCAGAATCCCTCATAGGTATAGGAATTATACCGACTTTGTATTGATATTTGGCCATCTCCTTTTCATCCTCCTTTTCCATAACCTTTATTTCTTTTCTTAACCTTATTATTTTCTGCATTATTTCAATATCACTTTTCATGTTTAATCTCCTCCTTAACTATGAATATTCTGTAATTCCCTTTACTTCCAATTATATTTATGGCTCCATGACCAGCATATTTATCGTAGTCTTTTGCATATTTACTCACTAGCAAGTAATAGTCTTCTGTATTCTCCTCTGGGTGATCCCTGAACCAGTAGGCAACTTGTGAAATTCTATTCCTGAATTCATCGACAGTAAATTTCATTTCTTCTGGCATAGACAATACTACTCTCGTGCTAGCTTCAAAAAGCAATAGCCCATCTTTCATAGTGCTTACATCTTTAGCTTTCATTTTTAATCACTCACCTGAACCTCAAAGCTAGCGCTAGTTTGTCCTACAAGTTCTTTAGTGTCAACATACGCCTCTAACGTGATTTTGTAAATTCTAACTTTATTTTCTTCTGCATAATTAATATTAGTATGATTAATTATATCCAAATGATTTATCAAAATCTCTGCTAATTGTCTTTCTTCTTCCTTTGTTAAAATCATGACTGGACTTGTGTATCTATTTATTTTTATATCATACCTGTCCTTCATACCACTACATCACCCTTATCTCTGCACCCGTAATCACGCTAAGCCGCTTGAAACCCTTTCGCCCATCCGAAGTCGTGTAGAACACGCCATACGGGCTAACACTTAGCTTTGCCGCGTAGATATGTTTGTATGTCCCCTTCTCTGTCAATTCTATTACTTCGTTCTTTTCGAGCTTCTTGGCCGCTAAACTTCTCATGAATTCCAGCATGCTTACCCTTTCGCCGTCTTCCTGCTCCTTCTTGTCCTCGCTAGAAAACGCCCCCTGCGCTTCGAGCTGTCCCCTGATATTCTCATCTTTTACATCCTTTCGCTTCAATCGCTGTCAAGCCTCGAAATCATCGTCACTGAACCAGCAAGAAACTCCTCCTCGCCTATGATAAAAGTGTATTCACCAGTTCTTACTAATTTTCCCCTTAACACGCGGCCGGTTGTAAGGGTAGCCCTGACGGCCACCCCTTCATATTTCTGTAATAGCTCAGTCTTCATTTAAGATCATACTTAGTATCTGTTCCTGTCCCTACCCTTACGACTGTAAGCTGTTCTCTCCCATTCGACAATACGTCAAGAAGTTTCCTGAATAGCGGACTGGCTTCACTCACCGACCACGTGTAAGTCTCGCCATCCTTTTGTACTATGAAATCCCTTACCGTCTTGCCATAGTTGTTAACTCGCTGTGCTGGGATCCCCCTTGTCAATTTTATCTTGGTCTCTCCCACTTCAAAACGGATGTATGGGCTAAGGCCCTTTTCCTTCAACTTTTCCCTGAGCTGCTCCTGCTGTCTTTCCTTCTCCCCCTTCAGCCATGCGTCCATCCCTTCAGTTTCAGGCGGGACTGCGCCTACACCACTTTTCGAAGCGGTGGAAACGGATGTTTTTGGATTCATCGTATAGCCATACATTAAGAGGCTTATAAGTGTTTCTTTTTATTTAATCTTTTCCATAATCTCTCGATTAAATACCAACTATTATATCCAACCGTACCACCGACAAAACCCACAAGAAAATAAACAAGGAAGCTTTCAAGACTCATTTTGATAACCCCCTTATCTCCTCTGTTAAATTATTTACGACCTTAATTAGCCTCTTTATCACCCTTACGTTATCATTATCCGAGGGTTCAGCATCATTACCATCATCTTCCCATTTACACTGAATCCATTGAGACTCTTTGTGTACCCAATATAACATTCCATTCTCAACATCACTTATCAACTCTATTTCATATCCGCAATGCTTACAATGAATGGTCATTCCTATTCACCAGTTGCACGATCCAACTCATTAAATATCAATTCTATGGCTTTTTTTGAAATAACCAATGACGCTAATTGTTGCATGTCATATTTATCCAGCACATCCTTATCAAAAAGCTTCTCAATAAGCTGATTATCATGAATGTACATAATTTCTAAAGACCTCGGAGATAAATTAAACGACTTTAAATTATGATAAATTCTTTTCACGCCGGTTATTGGTAATATTGGCATGTCATCTTTCATTTCTTACTCACACTCTCTTTGTAAAGAATGGGAAATTCCTTCAATTTTTTAACTACATCTTCCAGACGCACCGTTATCTCACCATTCTTACTCTTATGTGCCGGAACATTTTTAAGATGTATTATTGCAGTTCCATCCAAATTAAAAGAGTCCATGTCTATAACAATATTCCCCGATTTATTCTTAGCCATGTTCTTACTCACTCTCCGCAAATACCGCCAGATGCTTAAATCTGTTTGTGCCTACATGAATACTAGTTATTTCCATTCCCTCTAGAACATCCATAGCATCATCAATTAATTGTTCTCTATCATCAGCTGTCATATTACATGAATACTCTAGACTATCATAATACTCATTATTGTAGTAAACTGAAATTTTAGTCATGCTCCTCTTTTCCTTCTTCCTTCCCTCCTCCTTTCCCTTAACAGATCCGTCCTTTTCCGTCATCATGTCATCACCCCTATATACCCCGCCATATTTAAATCTATCCTCTCCCTCTCCCTCTCTCCCTCTCCCCCCTCCCCCCTTCTCCCTACCCTCCCACTATATTATATTATTATATATT
>JAFLXO010000039.1 GCA_029786595.1 Nitrososphaerota archaeon
TCCGATCTACGAACTCCTTCATGGTGTCCTTCCACTTCTGTGAGCCCTTTAACGTGGCGTTCCTTTTCGGCATTATGTAGACCCTGCCGCCGAACCCGTCCACATATGTTGGAGCCGAGTAATACCTGTCCAGCCTCATGGAGTCCAGCTCGACGCCCATATGGGAAAGCATGGCAACGGCCCTGTCAAACGCGACCCTTTCCGACTTCATGCTGGAGCCGTACGCCAGGTAGAGCCTGGTCCTGAGGTCCATGATCGTGAACGTGTATGCGAAGAGCCTCCTCCTGTGGGCATTTTGTTTGATGCCGCTGCATTCCTCCTTCGCCCTGTCCTTCAGCCTCTGGGCATACTAGTAGTTCTTCTTGATGGTCAGGGAGTAGCCCGTGCCGTCACCGGTGGCGTCGGACGCCGTTACGCCCTTCAGTATCAGCACGTGCAGGTTGTGCAGGGCCATCATGACCATATCATCTGAGTAAAGTCTCTCAACGGTCTTGTAGGAGACGTCCATGCCGGACACCATTGAGAACAGGTCCAGCATGTTGGCGAAGACCCTGTTAGACTCGCCCACAAGCTGCTTGATCAGCAGCAGCTTCACCTTTTGCTCCAGGGTCAGGGACTCCGGCCTGCCCCTCCTGTCAGCTTCATGGTAAACCCTTATGGTTGTCACAGCTTCGTGTATGAGCGGCTCAAGCGACCTCATAGCCTCCTTTATCCTCCTGGCGAAACGTTGTTCATAAGTCATCCAGTCCCTCTCCTTCTGCGGATGTGATTTGAGGTACTCGGCCCTGATGTAATCGTCTATGTCCTTCAGCTTTGACTGGATGTCGGCGCTATGAATATCGACCATGCGTTACTATAAAACGTGAAAGTAAAAAATTTGTCCCTTTATACATAAGGCGTGAGCCGTGCGCATGCACGGCCGCGTGCATAAATCATCTACGGTTTTTTGTCCCACTCATGATAGACGCCTACCAGGCTGCTTCCTTGAGCCTGCCTTCTGCCAGCCGTTCCTGTATTAGCCGTCCATATGGTTAAGCTTTTTGGCGTACATCTTCCTGTTAGTGGACTGATATTCCTCCCTCCTTGTCAGCATGAACCAGATTATCTTCAGCATCTTGTTCGCCACCGCTACGATCGCCTTCTGGTCCCCCCTTCTTCCTTTGACGCGCTCGTAAAATGACCTCAATCTTGGGTCATGGATGGACGCTACCCTCGCTGACTCCACCATTATCCACCTTAGCATCCTGGATCCCTGCTTGGTTATGTTGCCGTGATACTCCACCGAACCTGATTGATGCAGCGAGGGAGCCAGCCCCGCCCACGACACGAGCCTCTTATAGTTAGGGAACCTCCCGATGTTTCCTATTTCGGATTTGATCAGCAGCGCAGTGTATATGCTCACGCCTGTCAGGCTCAGCAGGAGCCTGACATCTTCATCGACCGATGCCCTTGCCGTTATCTCCTCGTCCACCCTTGCTATCTGTTCGTTCAAGCTCTCCACGTGCGTCAGGTGATTGCTCAGCATCAACCTGTCCATCGACGACGGCAGCTCCAGCTTCATCAGCCACTGCATCCCCGCCTTCCCGAAGAGGTCCGAGAAGTCGTACTTCAGACCGTTCCTGTCTACGATGGCGTGAACCCTGTTCTTAACCATCGTCCTCACCTTTACTATGGAAAGCCTGTGCCTCACCAGGGACCGTATATCCCTCATGTCCTTTGACGGCACATAGCTCTCAGGGATCAGGTCCGCCCTGAGGAGATGTGCCAGTATCCTGGCGTCTATCTCATCGCTCTTTATCCTGGCCGATGCTATGGCCCTGGTCTTCAACGGGTTCGCCAGCATCACCGGTATGTGTACTTCCTCCAGTCGATCATAAATGTTTAGCCAGTAAGGCCCAGTGGATTCCATGACGGCCCTGTCGTCCATGGTCAGCACGGAGCACAGATGGGCTATCCCTTCATGGTCGTTGCTGAAGTCAAATTCATCTGTAATGTGTCCTTCATGGTCCATGATCGCAGCTCTGCATTTGTCCTTTCCTACGTCTATTCCGACGTACATCCTTCTTCATTTCACCTCCTTTTTCCTATGTAGCCGGCATCGGGCTGCACTCACTCATCCGGGCGCTATGCCCAATTCTTTAGCAGCTCAGGATTCGCCCAGTCACACTCACGGTCGCTTGGACCATGGGACGCTCGGGCTTGCCAGCCTATCCAGTATGGAGGGCGTCTTTCATAAAGTCACACTCGTCAAATTTATAAAATTTATATAATAGGGAAGCTAAAAGTTACTAATGGTTATACAGAAAGGGAAAATTGCGAAGGAACACGGGAGGTTCCATTTGCGATGGTGACCATTGATCTCTGTTTTAGTCTTAAGGGTTCTGAAATACCAGCTGATCATGGCTACGCCCTCTTCTCCGCTATTTCTCATGTGATCCCTTCTCTGCATGATGATAAGACCATAGGGGTCCACCCTATCTCTGGTATGCTCACGGGAGGAAGGATGTTGCACTTAACGGACGGAAGCCGACTTGTGCTTAGAATGAATAGTGAACGAATTCAAGAAGTGATGCATCTGTCTGGCAAACGGTTGGACATAGGAGGGTATACGGTTTCAGTTGGTTTGCCATCTCCCATGATGTTACGCCCCGCTTCTAATCTTCACAGCCGAATCGTTGTAATTAAAGGCTTCCTCGAAGTTGAGCCCTTCCTAGAGGCCTGTCGGAGGCAGTTTGCTACACTGGGGGTGACGGGAGATATGACCGTGCCTACGAGGGTATCATCGGCCCCGCTCGAGCATGGGAAGGGTAATGCAACGTCATTTATTAGACGGACAATAAGGATACACGATATGACAGTAGTTGGTTACGCTGTGCAGGTGAACGGATTGAGCCCACAGGATTCTATAAGGCTGCAGGAAGCAGGCCTCGGGGGACGACGAAGATTCGGTTGTGGCATCTTCGTCCCATTAGCAGGTGGCAGGCAAACTTGACGCCGATTCACCTCCTCGCAAAATCTAGCAATAACCCCGATTCGCCAGATTATTATCAATCATACACAGGCCATATAATTGAAGCTGTCAAGGCAGCGCGCCGTCTAACTGACGCAAGGGGGACCACATTTCTCAGGTCAATGGGCTTGGAAGAGATGTGGTTAAAAAGGCTTCAGGAAGCTGTTATACGTGGAGCGTATCTCCACGACATAGGAAAGGCAAATAGCCAGTTTCAACGCCTTGTCGCAAGAAAGTCTAGGAATCCGCAGGCATTTAGGCATGAATTGATAAGCTTGCTCCTCGCGCTGAAATGGAAGCCTCTAGTCGGCTTTAAGGATAGTAATGGGGAAAGGGAAGTTGTATACGCATCACTATTTGCAGCTTTGGGGCATCATCTTAAATTTGATAGCCTTGAGTTGTATCCGCGTGAAGGAAGCGGAGATACGAGCCTCATCATTTATACGGGGCACGCGGATGTTAAAGAGCTACTCGAGCGTGGAGCAGCCTTGTTCGGGCTTCCCATTCCGCATCCCTTTACGCAGTCAGTCACGGACGACCTAAAGGATCTAAAGGTCGATCTCTTTGGAGACCCAATGAAGGATGTTAGGGAATGGGTTAAGGAGTCCATTAAATGGTGGGAGGGGATTAACAATGAAGTGAAACGTTTTGTAGGGCTAGTCAAGGCCCTCGTAATTGGCGCTGACCTGATTTCTTCGGTGGCTGTCCGGCATGGGGATGCACAATCGTGGGCCGATTCGGTGCTAGGAAGGGTTTGCAATCGGGATGAACTCATTCAGGTAGCTCATCAAGCGCTAGACGGGAACCCTGTGCGCGCCTTCCAAGACCGTGTTGCTCATTCAACCTCGAGGGTTTCCTTTGTGCACGCGGGCTGCGGGACCGGAAAGACCATAGCAGCTTATCTTTGGGCGGCAAATAACGCCTCAAACAGGAAGGTCTTCTTCTGTTATCCCACGACTGGGACAGCCACTCAGGGCTACTTAGACTATGTGGCCGATGAAAACATAATTAGTTCTGGTCTAATTCATAGTAGATCCGAGGTTGACCTAGAAATGCTTCTTGAAAGCAGTGGCGATGAAACAGATCATCTTGATGCAGCCTTCCGCTACGAAGCGCTCTCCGGCTGGGATTATCCGCTTGTGGTCGCTACTGTGGATACAGTGCTCGGGTTGATGCAGGACAACAGACGCGGCCTCTTCCTATTTCCCTCTATAGGTGAAGGTGCCTTTGTCTTTGATGAAATACATTACTATGATAAGCGGCTCTTCGGGGCGCTCCTTCGTTTCCTAAATACCTTCCTCGGCTCCAAGGTTCTCCTGATGACCGCGTCGCTTCAACAGGATAGGCTCAAGGACATCAGTGGCGTGTTGGCGCAGCATGGAGAGACCATTGAAGTCATTGATGGACCCGCAGAACTGGAGGAGGTAAAGCGATACATAATTAATCCTATAACCAATGACCCCCCGTGGGAGAAGGTAAGAAAAGCCCTTGATGAAGGGAAGAAGGTGCTATGGGTTGCCAATACCGTTGAGAGGGCAAGGCAGATATGGAGGGATGCAAGTACGAGATTAAGCGATACACCATTGCTTCTTTATCACGGCCGTTACCGGTACTTGGACAGGGTTGAACATCACAACCGAGTGATCGATGCTTTCAATTCCGGCAACAATAAGCGATCAGTACTAGCCATAACAACGCAGGTCTGCGAAATCTCCTTAAATATATCTGCCGAAATGCTGGTCACAGACCTGGCGCCTGTTCCGGCGCTAATTCAGCGTATGGGCAGGGTCAATAGGGTCGCCATTAAAGGGTCGCCCAAGCCGGTATATATAATGAAAGTTGAAAGTCCGGAACCTTACCTGAAGGAAGAAATAGACGCGGCAGGAAGCTGGCTCAATGGGCTCCTTGAGGAGATGGGCGAGTCAATATCTCAGGCCGATCTTGCGAAGAAGTTTGAATCATATGGATCCGGGACGCCGTCGAATGAACTTGAATCATCGTGGCTAGATGGAGGACCGTTCAGTCGTCCGCTTCCCCTCCGCGAAGAGGGCTATACCGTTTCGGTGATCAGGAACGAGGATATGCAGAGATACATGGCAGGCGGAGGCAGGGTGGCTAATAGCGAGGTGATCAAATATTCAATTCCAATGCCATTATGGCCTGTAAAGGATGAGATTTATGGATGGAGAAGACTAAACGGAGCCCTTGTTGCCCCAACGGGCAGGATCGAGTATTCCGAGAAAGAAGGAGGAAGCTGGAGGTAGATTTGTCCCAACAGCAGAAGGTACTTTCAATCAAGCTTTCATCACCCAGCATGTCGGCCCTGCACAGGGCCGGCCTAGCCGGCCTCTGGATGACGCTGAAGGCTTTCGAGATGAATGGAACCGATAAGCTGCTTGCTAAAGAAGGCGGGTCGTGGACCACATCTGATGATGAAGTCATTTTGAAGGTTAATGGGGAGCCAGGAAAATTCTTTGACGCTTTAATCAGGGAATCGTTCAAGGTTGACAGGGATGGTCGTGTGTGGTTTCCAGCGCTTGGGGAGCCAAGGGATCATCCAGAAGCATCAGCGCTATTAAATGACTGTCTGCTCGGCACTTTCCTACAGCATCCCCGGGTTCGCAAGGCTGATCCGGCGGCTAAGCCGACTGGTATTACCACTGTAACGATTGATGATATTGAGCGCCCGTTAAACTTCCGCAAAATATGGGAATACCAGCACCAGAAGGTGAGGATAAAGAAGATGGATGATCCTCAACCCTTTGTGAGCTGGCTCTACCCTGGTAGTGCGGTAAGACATGAGGCTTTTGATGTAACCGGGATGCAGGGGTCCCTCGAACAGTTCCTCCCGCTTCTTTACTCCATCATAGGGGTGCTATACTTCATCGTAAAAAAAAGAGGCATAGGGACACAGTACGCCATAGTCATACCCGATGTAGCAAACCTTAGCGAGTATGCGTTATACAGACGGAAATATGCGCCGAAAGATGAACGCGAATTAACCGTCTCGGGGGCCGGCGAAGCAGCGCTCAGGCTGCTCGCTACGCTCAAGGCTGAGAAGCTCATGAACGCTGTAGGCTCTACGGCGTGTAGGGTAATGATATTTGGGAAGGTAAAGTGGAACAAGCAGCAGAAGGCGCGCGTTCAGGTCTTCGACGTGCGCAGGGAGCTAACTAACCTTGATACCTACGAGATGTGCAGACAGCTCTTCCGGCCTAGGCAAGTAGAGCTCAAGGCCGGGGGATACTTCTGGGATTTCCCTCAGGTCCCTGAACTGGTAGCGAAGAACTTGCTCCTAGCGCGTCCTTGGTGGAGGGACTTCTCAATCTTCATTTCAAACAAGGACGTAGGCGATCACATCTATGGAACAGGTAAAGAAGCTTTATATAAAGGGGAGAGAGAAGAATTAGCCAAGATGGTCGCCGATACTGTAAAGAAACCGATGAACGGGGATGTACTAGAGGTCACCGAAGCCGCTTTCGTCGAAGCCTGTCAGGAGGCGTGGAGGAGGAGGCTGGGGGCGCTGAGCCAAACTGCACAGGATTCAGGCGCCGACTTTGGAAACTTGGTTAGGAAAGAGCTCATACGTACACGGCTTTCGTTCTCAAAGTGCAAGAACGAAGCGACGTTCAGGGAAACGATAACAGACTTCTGGGCTAGGGCTGGAAGTGTGCCGAGTCTCCAATCTAATTGGCGAGGTGTGCTTGCACTTCTGAACGCTGATTGGCGTCTGGCTAAGGATTTAGCGTTACTTGCGTTAGCCAGTTATGCTTCCAAGGAGGAAGAGGAAACGGCACCACTATAGGTTTCATATAACCTCTGATGCCCTCTGGCGCTAATGACCAAATATCTTTACGGATTGATAGTTACTCCTTACGGCGTCGCAGCCAATAATCGTGGGGAGAACGAAGGAAACATAACGACACTCCAGAAGCTTCTGTGGAACGGAGAAGTATTCACAACGGTTTCAGCTGAAGCCATAAGGTGGTCCTTGCGTTATCAATGGCAGAGAAACGGTATACAGGTTAATCGCGTATGGGATGAGGTGAAAAACGACCACTCATGGCAGGACCCACGCTGGCTCTCCTGGACTGAACCTGAGGGGAAGGAGACGTTCATAGACGACGATGTGCTAGGGTTCATGGTTGCAGAAGCAGCATCCACCGAAGGAGACGAGGCCCTATCGCTGCAGAAGAAGGAAAGGGATGACCTACAGGGCGAACTTAACAAAATGTCGCCCGAGGACAGGAGATCGGAGGAGGGAAGGGCGCTTAGGGAAAAGCTCTCTGGATTAAAAGCGGAGATCAAGCAGGCGGGCAAGGGTAAAGCGACTAAGAGGAGAGGGGCGCTAGAGGTCACGAGAGCCATCTCGCTTACGCCGTTTGCTGGAGATATTACGTTTAATGCCAAGAGCGGAGAGAAGACAAACACAAGCCTGTATGGAACGGAAGTGCACGCTACCAGATATCAGTATGCCTTCGCGGTTACTCCCGGGGCTCTGCAGCGCAGGGAGAGGATTATGGATGTTGTAGACGCCTTTGTCAGTCTATCGCAAGTTGGTGGGAATCAGTCTAGGTTCCTCTTCGACTTCTCTCCTGAGGCTGTTGTCTTTCGCTGGACCGATGACTTTGCGCCGAGGATACTATATGGATTTTCGCTTGATCAGGCTGGCAACGTAACCATGCCTTCGATCATCAGGAAGATGGAATCCGGTGATATAGACCCAAGGGAGGTCGTAGCTGGAGGGCCGATCGTAGTGAACGATAAGGATAGGAAGTTTCAAAGTTTTCCAGGGGTCAAGGCCGCAGCAGAGGAAATCAAGAAGAGAATAAGGTCGGATCTAAGCATCTAAATGGTGTGTCTGTATTGTCCGCCATGCCTGAGAACACTGGTAATATAATCGCCCTCTATGTAACGGTACCAGTCGCATCTTTCAGGAACCCCTATGCGCGCGAATATCTTGAGACATACCCCTGCCCCCCTCCATCGACGGTCTATGGCATGCTCCTTTCAACTGTGGGTGAAGTATCAAGAAGTGCGCATGTTGGCACGGAGATAGCTTATGCTTTGTTATCGCAACCCGAGCTATCCAGCATCATCAGGACGAAATGGCGTATCAAAAATAAAAAAAGGCCCCCCGGTGGTGGCGAAAACAAGGTCCCCGACTTTCAGGAAGTGCTTACTGGAATCAAAATGGTCCTGTGGATAAGAAAGGGGAAAGTAGAGGGGGCCTCCCCATCGCTCGCTGAGAGGCTTGAGCATGCCCTGACCAGGCCATCTGGTTGTATACGCTTTGGCGCTATCTCCCTCGGGGAGAGCACGCATCTAGTGGATGACTTGAGAAGGTGGAGAAAGGATGAAGATGGGGTTCAGGGAAGACTGCTGGTTCAGGATGAGGAAGGAGGTTTCTCATTGCCGGTGTGGGCTGACCACGTGAGCTCAACAACCACTCACTGGGGTCGGTATCGTCTTATTGAGTGGCGGTTGGACGAGGAGATCCCAGAGAGGGCGTGGATAACGATTGCGCCCAGCAGCGTCTGATGAAGACGCTATAATACATGTAGCAGGCCTTCACGCCCTGTCCTATTGCGAAAGGCTCTTCTATCTTGAGGAGGTGGAGGGGATAAGGCTCGCAGATGATTCCGTCTATGCGGGAAGAGCCCTTCACGAGCTTCTCGCCAAGCAGGAAAAGGGCCATAGGGTGATTTCTCTAAGGAGCGCAAGGCTCGGGTTAGCTGGAGAGGTGGACGCCGTTCACTATAGAGAAGGTGGATTGGTGCCTTACGAACATAAGCGTGGGCACGCGAAGCGGCAACCAAATGGTAAGGCTGGAGCGTGGCCTTGGGATGCACTTCAGGTAGTTGCCTACGCGATGTTGATTGAGGATGAGACTGGGAAGATAGTCCCTGAAGGAAGGATCAGATACCACGCAGATAATATAACTGTGCGAATACCGCTAACTGACGAAGGGCGGAAGCTTGTGCTTGATAGTATCGAAAGCGCTAGGCAGCTGCGTAGAAAAGGAATAAGGCCGCCCGTAAATTCTAATGAGAATGCCTGCATCCATTGCTCCCTTGCGCCTGTATGTCTGCCAGAAGAGGAGAGGCTTCTTGCTTCCCCACAATGGGAAGCCATCAGGTTGTTCCCAGCCACGGTGGATGGAGAAGTAGTTCACTTGTTGACTCCATCAACCGTAAGGAAGAATGGCGAGGCCCTAATGGTGAAGAGCAAGGGCGAGGCCCTGGGGGTATATCCAATACGTAGTCTCCTATCGATAATAGCTCATGGAAACGTCCAGATCACGACGCAGGCGCTGCACCTTTGCGCTTATAATGATGTGTCTGTGCACTGGTTCACTTCTGGCGGCAGGCATATCTCCGCGCTCACAACTGGGCCTGCATCTGTGCAGAGACGAATAAGGCAGTATCAAGCTTTATGCGACCCTGCAATGTGCCTCAGTCTCGTGAGAAAGTTAGTAAGCGCGAAGGTTGAAAACCAGTTGAAGTTTGTGCTCAGAGCTACGCGGAAAGCGCCAAGGATTGTGCCCATACTCCGTGCTATCGAAGAGATGAGAGCATCCATTAGAGCCGTTCAAAAGGCGGATGGGATCGATTCGCTTCGTGGAATTGAAGGCTCCGCAGCACGGGCGTACTTTAATGCCATCCCCCATCTTTTGAAGAAAGGGATTGATGAGGACCTTCGCCCGGCAGGGCGGAACAGGCGTCCTCCCTTGGATAAGTTCAATGCGCTTCTATCATTTGGTTATTCCCTTCTATATGGGTCGACCTTGCAGGCAATAACGGCCGTGGGGCTTGAGCCTTCTTTAGGCTTTTTTCATACGCCTCGTTCTTCCGGACAGCCGTTGGCACTTGATATAATGGAGCTTTTTCGTGTACCGGTTTGGGATATGATCGTAATAACATCGATCAACAGGCAACAATGGAACTCAGGAAGTAAGTTCGAGGTTACAAAGGAGCATGTGTGGCTCTCTAAGGTTGGTAAAAGAGAGGTAGTTGAACTTTTTGAAAATAGAATGAACGAGGTATGGAAACACCCAGTTACTGGCTATTCACTCTCTTGGAGGCGGGCTATCGAGTTGGAAGTAAGACTTCTGGAGAAGGAATGGAGTTCTACCCCAGGTCTATTCGCAAGAGCTAGGATCAGGTAATTAACCTTGAAAAGTTGGTATCTTGTATGCTATGATGTCAGGGATGAAGCGCGCCTAAGAAGAGTACAAAGGCTAATGCTCGGCTACGGACGAAGGCTGCAATATAGTATATTTCGCTGTGAGTTGAGCCAGAGGGATAGGGAACGGATGAAGTGGGAGTTGACAAAGATCATGGGCGATGAGGACCGGTTACTAGTGGTTAGCCTATGCAGGGCCTGTGCCAAGAAGGTGATGGTCAGCGGTCCTGAAAAGGAATGGCCGTCTGAGAGGCAAACCTATGAGATTATCTAAGATTCAAGTACCTCTGAGTGGAATACAATTTGGCGGTGAATTCGCAAAGCAAAAGTTATTGTTTTAGGAAGGTGCTTGATTATCAAGCGTAATATTGAACGTAACGGTGCGATAACCTCAGATGCCGAAAGGCGTTTAGCAGCCAATTAGCGATTTAAGAAAATATCTTAAAAATGGTGTGCGATAACCTCAGATGCCGAAAGGCGTTTAGCAGACCGTGGCTTCGGCCATGGGCTTTGAAGCCAAGACGTGCGATAACCTCAGATGCCGAAAGGCGTTTAGCAGCCGACGCGGGCCCAGATAGGGCGAATATCGACAACCAGTGCGATAACCTCAGATGCCGAAAGGCGTTTAGCAGCCTATTATGCCAGCTACTTTCCATTTGTTGGAATCTTGTGCGATAACCTCAGATGCCGAAAGGCGTTTAGCAGAATATATCACCGTTAGTATATAAGTATACTAAACTTTTATGTGCGATAACCTCAGATGCCGAAAGGCGTTTAGCAGTACCAGAGCACAGATGCGCGCGACCATCGCCTGAGGGTGCGATAACCTCAGATGCCGAAAGGCGTTTAGCAGTTTGAAGCGTATGTTAAGGGGCCGGTGCATGAAACGTGCGATAACCTCAGATGCCGAAAGGCGTTTAGCAGAAAACAAACGAATTTACTCATGAAGTAGTACTTGCCGGGTGCGATAACCTCAGATGCCGAAAGGCGTTTAGCAGCCTCTAGTTAAAGTCAAGAAACTACAGTTAAATGCTTGTGCGATAACCTCAGATGCCGAAAGGCGTTTAGCAGTTAGGCGCTAGGTTAAAAGTTGAAGCGACATGCTAATGTGCGATAACCTCAGATGCCGAAAGGCGTTTAGCAGCCAATTAGCGATTTAAGAAAATATCTTAAAAATGGTGTGCGATAACCTCAGATGCCGAAAGGCGTTTAGCAGACCGTGGCTTCGGCCATGGGCTTTGAAGCCAAGACGTGCGATAACCTCAGATGCCGAAAGGCGTTTAGCAGCCGACGCGGGCCCAGATAGGGCGAATATCGACAACCAGTGCGATAACCTCAGATGCCGAAAGGCGTTTAGCAGCCTATTATGCCAGCTACTTTCCATTTGTTGGAATCTTGTGCGATAACCTCAGATGCCGAAAGGCGTTTAGCAGAATATATCACCGTTAGTATATAAGTATACTAAACTTTTATGTGCGATAACCTCAGATGCCGAAAGGCGTTTAGCAGTACCAGAGCACAGATGCGCGCGACCATCGCCTGAGGGTGCGATAACCTCAGATGCCGAAAGGCGTTTAGCAGTTTGAAGCGTATGTTAAGGGGCCGGTGCATGAAACGTGCGATAACCTCAGATGCCGAAAGGCGTTTAGCAGAAAACAAACGAATTTACTCATGAAGTAGTACTTGCCGGGTGCGATAACCTCAGATGCCGAAAGGCGTTTAGCAGCCTCTAGTTAAAGTCAAGAAACTACAGTTAAATGCTTGTGCGATAACCTCCGATGCCGAAAGGCGTTTAGCAGTTAGGCGCTAGGTTAAAAGTTGAAGCGACATGCTAATGTGCGATAACCTCAGATGCCGAAAGGCGTTTAGCAGTCATTTACCCAAGCAGTTACACCTTGTTTGATTATAGTGCGATAACCTCAGATGCCGAAAGGCGTTTAGCAGTTCAGGAACTCCTGGAAGATGGTCGTGTTCCAGAGTGCGATAACCTCAGATGCCGAAAGGCGTTTAGCAGCTTACTTATGAAATGGTAGTGCCTGCAGGATGGTACGTGCGATAACCTCAGATGCCGAAAGGCGTTTAGCAGATGCACTTCACCGTTGAAATTATAAAGTGCCTAATAATGCGATAACCTCAGATGCCGAAAGGCGTTTAGCAAAAACATATTGGATATATGTGCCCGAAATATTCGTAGT
>JAFLXO010000003.1 GCA_029786595.1 Nitrososphaerota archaeon
CCTGCCGCCGTCAGGGGTCTACCTGGTAGAGGACCGTCGCGTTGACGGGGCAGCAGCACCTCAGCCTCCTGATGTGGGGGTCTACCGTTTTTTCCAGGGTCGCCTCTCTACACTCTTTGTCCCTCCCCTCAGCGCACGCCTGGCAGGCCATAAAGAGAAGCAAGGCCTGGCGGCATTTAAACCTCCAGCCCGGCTGTGCCAGGCCTGGTTCATTCATCCCAGCCTAAAAACGACACATCAAGGACATGCCTGCAGCCGTCGCACCTTACCACACTGCCGTCGGCCCTCGGCGCGCTGCATTCACATGTACACACAGGGAGGGCCGGGCATCTCAGGCACATACAAGACGATCCAGCCAGCCGTATTTAAGTGAAGGCCACCGCTGTCTCTGAGGCGCCCCACTGGCCCGTACGAAAAAACAGACCCAAAACCGCCTCTTAGCACCGCCCCTCCCCTCTCCTTCCGCCCTTACTAGCCTGACTGCCCGAGGCAGGACGCTGGCTGATACATCACCAGTAGTAACGTCATCATCTAGGGGCAGGTAGGTAGGCCGCTCAACAGGCTGTGCGTTGCCACTGCTGCATCATCATCAACATCAGTATATCATAGTCAGCAAGCAGTGTCAACAATCATCACCAGCAGCAGCCAGTATGTAAGTAAGCAAGCCAGCCAGCTTCACCACCCACTGGCAACCGTCATCCACCGACATCCGGCGAGCATCAGGGTGGCATGGGTCAGATCAGGCGCCACAAGTCAGAGGTGACGAAGGCGCAAGAAGGCAGGCTAAGTCGGAGAGGGGAGGGCGTCTCCTGGCTGATGCTGCCTCCTGATCTGTTTTGGTCCATTATCTCGGGTGCCGAGATATAGATCTGAGGGCGGACCCCCTTTATAGCTGCCTATATCGGCACAGGCAGGTCAGTGGTGCCCCATCCTGGACTCTATAAGCCGAAAGGGAGCCGGTTTGTTGACAGTAGTCTTGAAGAAGAGGCGGTACGGACAGCCAGTCATCCATCTACCCTGCCGTGATGGCGAGGCATGACCCGACATTGCTATGGCACTTGCATGACGTTCTGGTAAAAGGATACTACAGATGCAGAAGCAACTGAGTCTGCTTGGTTCAGACGGCGCGTTGTACTTTGGTGACGAATTTTTTAATGAGTCGGCTAATCTTGGTCTCATGGCCTGCCAGTGAATGGTCTGCGTCGAGTATCACCCCTTCGAACTGCTGGCCGATCTGACGCCTGAGGAGGTTGAACGCTTCGTCAGCTGGTGCAGTGCTCGGGTCATTCGTGCCTAGCACTGCCAGCACCGGCGTATTGAGGTGGCTGAGATATGGGAGGCCCTTCTTGTAATTGAAGAGCATCCCCTCTATCCTTGAAGGGTCTGTCAGCGACAAGAACCGTTGGGCAGTAAACCCAGGAAATACTTCTGGGAGTATCTCGTCTCTCTTGTCGGCGCCCAACCGGGTCGCCTTGTCATATGTTTCATCGAACTTCCCGGTCATCTCTGACCTGAGCATCTCATAGTCGTCTCCTGGGGCTAGTAATACCAGGCCTGGTACGGTGTGCTGGAGGGCATAATATGTTATCTTCTGGCAGCCGGTGCTATGGCCTGATAAGAATATCCGCGTGTCTGAGTATTCTTCCTGCATCGCTTTTATGGCGCCGTCTATGTCCATGACGGACTCCTCGAACCTTTCTCTTATCGTGCCTATCACCGGGCCATGAGACCCGTCCTTCTGGTCGAACCAGGCGCTCAGATCATGGCCGCGGGTGTTTATCGAGAAAAAGGACACCCCTGCCTTAGCCAGTTCTCTCCCCATCTTTAAGGTTCTGCTACTGTAGAAGTTGCTTCCCATGCCATGAACGTGTATTATGACAGAAGACCTGCGCCACCTGGGTCGTTGCAGAAGCCCTTCTAACATTATCCCATCCGTAGCCGGGAACCTGATTATCTTTGCGTTCATGACGTCGTTTGTCATCATGTTCCTTCCACCCCTGTTTCGATGGTCAATGACGTCTTATACCTCTGAGGACGACTCCCAGCCCGGGCGCCCAGTTCCTGGTTCGGCAACGGCCGGCCATCCTCTGATTTCATACCACTGATTCTCTGATAGGGTATTTAAGCCGTAGCCCGTTTTAGCCGTGTTTCACTCCAGGCTAGTCCTCGCCAGGGCCGCCAGCCAACAGGTGGCCGGTAGGCTGGGTGTTGGCTGCAGATCTTTGGCCTCAGTCTCGTCGTTCAGACCACAACGGTAGAGCCAGCGGCGGCCATGTTCGAGCACATTCGAACGTTATTTACTTTTCTAGAGTGTGGTGCTTTCTTTTGGTTGTGTGGGTTGTTCGCCGTCGGCGGGTCCCTAGGTACCAGCAGTACCTTTCGGCCTCTTCCTCTGGCTCGAGCCAGAGTTATCGCTTTCGCGCAAGGCCAACCCCAGGACAAACAGTCCTAGAGCACATCAGAGATGTGACCACCTCTGACGTTCATCAGGGGACATCTTTACTCCGTGGAGTAAAGGTAAGGGTGAAGATGGGCTAACCCAGCCTCCACCCAAGACTGACCAACGGTCAGTCAACGTCCTGCAATCATCCGCCCATGGCGGCCGGTCAGTTCAACGCTATAGCCGCATCGACCGGTATATTGTTCCTTACAGCCCTTATGGCTGCGGCCATCGGGATCTTATGTATTTCTTGTGTCTCTTCGTTTATGACTTCTACCGTTTCTTTCAAGAATATATGCATTGGTTCTATCCTCAATGATGCTGGGTCGACCAGGTCTACCAAGAAGAACCAATTGACCGGGCCGGATTTACCGTCGTCCAAGATGAAAGAGTCATATTTAGTCCGGATTACGGCTTTTAGCCCTCGGCCCTTCACTTGTTCGATTATCAATGCGATCTGTTGTTTCTTGTCTATTATCACAACCGGCCCGCTGTCTATCCTCGATATCAGCGTGTATAATATCTTCAATACTGTGAACATCCCAGCCACTGCTGCGTTCGTAGCGGCCCGAGGCTGGAGTAATATATCTCTCATTGTCACCTCGTTTGTATATGTCAAAAGTCCTGCGTTCAGGAGCAGGAGTAAGTATTTTCCATCTAAGGTCATATGGCCATTATGACTGTTTATCTTTAACATTTTGGTGTCTATCACGATTTTATCTATCTCTGCCCCGCCAGGATCTGAGAGTATCCCTTCTGGGGATAACACAGTCACTTCTGTCAGCCTGGCGCCTATCTTTTTCATCTTTATTGTTATTTTATCCGGTACTTCGTAAGGCGTCTGCGGTATTATGATGTTATGTGATGGCGTTTGTATCACTTCCTAATGCGATTGCCGCGTGGAACGGGATATCGTTTTCGATGGCGGCTATAAGTGGGGCGGGTTCTGTTTCTGAGACGGTTTCCCCGTTTACTTTTATAGATGTGGCCGTCACCATGAGGAACGGCAGCCTCAGAGAGATCTTTATGTCAGGGACGTGGGCGCCGAGGAGGAGCATGAGCGTCCATTGGATACGTTGTGAACGGATAAAGGGGGTTGTGTTGGAATACCTCACATCTACGTCGAAATACTTCGTCTTTATCGTCGTTTTATCCTCAGGTCTTAACGTCACCACATAGCCGGTTCCTTCTATCTCTACAGGCTTCCCAGATTCAAGTTCCGGGGCCATCTCGCCTGTTAACTTGAGGATTTTCATGGTTTTGGCGGGCCCGGTCTCTAGCCAGTGTATAAACGCGGAGAAGAGCCAGCTTGGAAACTGAGTTCCAAGATAGCCTTTGATGCCAGCCTCTGATAGCAGGAAAACGATGTCCATCGCGGTCAAGTCGGCCCGCCTGAGTCCTGGGCCACCGACAGTGAAGACGATCCCGCTTATGTCATACCTTGTGCTGCCGTCGTGGTTGTCTGTCACCTTGGCGTGTATCGTATCAGGCGCGGGGGCCTCGTTGATTTCAGCTATATTTATATGCAATTGCACATTTACACGGCATCCGATATAAAAACTTTAAATTAGGGAAGATTAGTACTGAGTATGTGAAGTGCATGTTTTGCGCTAAAGGAGACCATTCTAGGTGCATATCCACCAAAGTGGCCGTCGATTATAGCGAAGAGCAGCCCCGCCCCAAGGTATATTGCTGTTGCTTGATTAATATCTCTGACATCTCGAAGAGGTAGTTTTATGGGGCTAGTTGGTAGGACTACCGTCATAGTATGCGGTCCTGGTGGGGTGTCTGAGCATAAGATTCTAGAGGATTTACGGCCCGGCCATAAGGTATGGTCTTTGGCAGGTGACGGGACGCTCGCCACCGGGGTGATCGAGGCGGTATCTGACAAGATGCGCCCGGTCTATGAAGTCGAGTTGGATGACGGCCTGCTGGTGGTCCGTTCTGATTTGGACCAGCGGTTTTTGGAGTACGTCTATCACGCTTCAAGGCTGAGCTGGACCAAACTCCAGAAACTGTACGTCGGGTGTTATCTGGTGGCTAAGAAGCCTAGTACCGTGGTCGTCAACAGGCCGTTTAACAAGCCCTATGAGAAATACTTCCCAGACACCGTCTATCCTGCCAAGATAACCCACCTCAGACCTGCCGGTATCGGGGCGGTCCGGGCTGTAAAAATCGGCCAGACCCACAACTTCTTTGGTAATGATGTCGTTTGTCATGCCTGATCGGCGGAGGTCAACTGATCGCGGCGACCCCCAGGATCGGCATTTTTAGTTCTCCTGCCTTTCTGAACGCGTATCCAAGTGAATAGTATGTCGATGGCGACACTGTTGTATTGTTTATAACGGTGTTTACTGGGTTCAAGAATGACGTTAACGCGTGGAACCCGTCCTCTATATGCCCTTTCTCTGCATCTTTGACCATCTCATACACTTTCTCAAAATATACGCCGCTGGGGCCGGGGTCAGATGCCATGCTGAATATCACATTCGAAGTTATTGTTACGGTGTTCTCTGGGGTCGTCATGGTCATCGTCCTGGATGTGGCCGGACCGCTGAACCTGACTGAGCCAGAGTTCTTTATTTCTATGTTGATATCACCTCCTGCGGCAGCCCGGAGTATCTTGTGTACTAACACTATCCTGTCAGCCCGGGTTTCTAATCCTTTGTTTCTGGCCGCCGGCTGTTTTGCGTATTCGGTCAGCCGTCTTACCACCCCAACGGTGTGAAAATGGTACCCTACTTCCAGCAGCCTTAATATCTTCGGGTTTACGTCCCAGACTTCAGTATCCTGGGTCTCGTGGTCTAACTTTGCGTTAGACCAGACAAACCTCATAAAGTTATGCAATCTCGGCCTGGTTATCGACATCTTACACCCGGTCTCTTGGACCGTCAGCTCACCAGATTCTTTGTTTACGGTCAAAATCATGTAAGTCACCTCGTTCGAAGTTACGTTAAAGTAGATATGGGATTTATATTATGCTGGGTTAAATCTACTTTTTGTTGCTTTTCAATGTTGCCATTGAAGTATCCCTAGGACTAGATGGCAAGACGCCATCTAATTCCTTTCGGCCTTTTCCTCCAGAACGAGACTGGAGTTATCCAACCAAGTGGTAAGGCCTACCTCTAGGCATGAAGCCTAGAAGCACCAAGGACCGTAGGCCCTCGGTTCATCAGGGGACATCTCGCCTCATAAGGCAAGGGAAACACACCATGTGTGTAAGACCTGCCCAGAGCATGGGCAGATCACCGTCTGGACGCTGGGATATCCAGCACTATTTCAGCGCGCTGATAACGTTTAACGGCATCTTCCTTACGATTGCTTCTTTTATACGGTCTATGACTTCAGAGGACGTCTCCCAGACATCACGTCTCTTTGGCGGTCTTAGGATTGTCCCGTCTATTTTCATCGTCCCTTTTTGATGTACGTTAAAGAGGTACTGATAGACGATGTCGCCTACGGTTTCTTCTAGCACAGACTCCATACCAAATATAGATTTATATGTGATGGTTACCTCGGAGAAATCCAGGTTAAGGTGGCCGCTTTCCATCTTCAAGTCTCCAGTGAAAGATGTTTTGTTCTTGGTGTCTGTTGGAGTAATGGTCAGGGAGTATCCGTTTATCTGCTTGTTGAGCACATTATGGTTCCTCAGGTGCTGAATGTTTCTCAACGCCGTGGTATACACCGTTATGACCCTGTCTATTGCGTTAGGCTTCTGCTCTAGTATTATTTCTTGTCCTGCCAGTATGAGGAATTCTGACCGCGTCTCATCCGGCTCAGCATGGTTGCCATTGAAGTCTTCTCTTGGACCGTGTCTTAGGAACCTATCGATGCCTTTCAACAAGGCCACCTTCTTTATCAGGAGGTCAGAGTCCGGTACAGAGACCCTGTAACGGTAATTAATGTCTGGTATCCTTTTGACATGGTACTTCCTGATGAGGTACCACCCCAGGGGGGTGTTAAGCAAGTATGGTATGTCTTTTAATGTTTTTACCGCCTTGTCGTCTGGTAAGACCATCATATCGGTTCTTGAAGCGTCTACGAGGAGGTGTATCATGACACTATTCGTCTCTATCTAACGTCTTTGCCTCAGCTATCAAATTCTCTGGGTTAGTATACTCTTCAACCCGGACATGGCGACCGAGCACTTCGTCGACCACTGCCCGTACTGTCTTGAACGTCAGCATTTCATTTGAATTAAGCACTGCTGATAGGAGAATCTCTCGGTTTTTATACCACTGCACGACTATCACCCTCCATATATTAACTTCGTCAGGAACTGTCAGTGGACGCGGCTTATTAGCCTGCCACCATGTCATTCTAACGCATGCATAACAGCAATAGGCACTTCTTTGACTATCGCGTCTCTTATCATATCGGCCATATCGAATATCATGCGAATACGGTTGATTGTGGATTTCAATGTTATAAAAGCCCCATCTATCTTTATGGTCTGGGGGCGTTCGTCTGAAGGAGTGTTGCTGAAGTTGACATTGTTTATGAACATTTCTCGTACAGCCTCTCCTAACTCTTCTTTCATACAAAATAGAAACCTGTAGTAGATTTCTGCTTTTGGGAACTCAATGCTGAGATGTCTGCTCTTTACGGCGACGTCTGCTATAAGAGCGAGTTGTCTTTCGGTATTGATCGGTTTGATGGTAACCGTATATGGGGGTATTCTTCTTATGAGGGTCTTATAGGCTTTCAGCCGTCTGATGTCATCCATCATGGTCTTATAAGCAACAAAAACCATGTTTAGCTTTCGTGACCGGTTCGTCATGAACAACTCGTTCGCTATGGAAGTTAGGAATGCCGGGCTTGAGACTTTAAGTTCACCGCCCGTTACGTCGTTCCTGAGGTATTTGTGAAGGTCTTTCATACAGATTATCTTCTTTGTTAACCGGTCTGATTCAGGTACTGATATTTTAAAGATGCCCTTAGACCCCATACCCCTCAGGCGGTATTTCCTTATCAGATAATATATGAATGGGGTGGCAAGTTCTGGTGTTGTAGCCTGTTCTGGTTTCGGGGTGTTATCTGGGTCGGAAAGGTACACAGCGCCTAAAGACGGATACAGATATAAGTCCATGAGTTGTTCACCTCTTCGTTCAGATAGTTTTTGAAACAGGTTATGCTGCTGTCATGTCATGTTTTGAGCGTCTTAGGTGGCAGGGTCAGGCGATACTAACCCTGCCAGTTCTAGTGATTTGAACCTGTTCCTGATGGTCACTTCTGTTATTTCAGCCGCTACCGCTATGTCCTTCTGAGTGCGCCCGGCCGCGAATTTCAGACATGCGACATATAAGGCGGCCCCCGCTAGGCCCATCGGCGCCTTTCCAGGCTGGATGCCCGCGTCAGCAGCCCGTTTCAATATGCTGTATGCTTCACGTTTTATAGGTTCTGATAGGTCTGCCTTTGACGCTATCCTCGGAATGTATTCCTGGGGCGGGGGCACAGGCATCGTTAGGTCCAGGTCTCTTAAGAGCAGCCTGTAGCACCTGCCGATGTCTTTCTTCTTCATCGTGGATACGGCTGCCAGATCCTTCAATGTCTTTGGGACTCCCAGACCTCTACAGGCCGCATAAAGGGAAGCTAGGACCATACCGGTTATAGACCGGCCGCGGACCATGTTCTTCTCGAGCGCCTTCCTGTAGATGTATGCAGCACGCTCCCTGACTGCCTGGGGCACCGTTATTTTTTCAGCATACATCTTCAGCTCTTCCATGGCCTGCTTGAGGTTCCTGTCTTCTGGCTCCAGCGCCTGGCTCCGTGCGTCCCACATCCTTAGCCGTCTCATTGCCGCCCTGTCCAGGACGCTAGCTCCACCAGCGTCTTTGTCCCGGCTGTCAACGGTCGTAGGGAGCCCCATGCCCGGTTTTGTTATTGATATTTCAGGCCCATTCTGAGTCGAAGCTGAGAATTCTTTGACATCATACACTATATGCTCGGTGGCGCACATACCGCAATTGGAGCAAACTCGTTCGCCTGTTTCACTATCTGTGATTATCGGGCCACCATTGCATTTGGGACATTTTCCACTGTTTAGCTGATATTGCCTATTCATTTATGGTCATCTCCTAAACTTCACAATGCTCAACCGTGCATCTTATCAACAGTCTTTTCAAACTTAATCTGCAACAGGAAATGGCTTCTGATTTATTTAAACGTTTTTGAGTATACCTGGGAAGATGCACCACTATCTCGGTTCTAATAGCTGGATACCGTCTATGGGTGGCTTGGACTGAAGCAACGGCCATTTTGAATCGCATACCATAGTCCTCAATTTTTGAGGCTTAGTATTGGTGTCAGGGGCATGTCGTGTGCCACAGCCGTGGCTACTGCAGTTCTTAGGTCGCCGTCATATTTTCTTCGTTGTTTTGGTGTCACCACGACACCCTCAGATTCAAACTTGGCGCCGTGGTTAATCATCATCTTGAAATAATCCTTCCTGACCACATAATTATCCCAGAAGGGGTCTAGCAGACAGGCCAAGGTCGTATGAGGTGGTGTAAGGAGCTGCCATAGATCTGATGGTGATTTAAGCCTAGCGTATGTGAACGAACATTTGAACCGTTCTCCTACCACGTTCAAGTCTATGAACCCAAGTTTCATACTCCTGAACCTATGGGGGGTGATGGTGAAGACGATAGTGTTGACTTTCACTGTGGCTGGCTTGTTCCTGAGTAAAGTTTCTAAGACCATATCATATGTTGTTTTTATATCTAAGATGTGGGTTGTGTCCATTGCCAGCCCTTCTGGGGTGTTTATGTTTTTGAAGACGATGTTTTTAAGGGTGTCTTGCGTTATCGTCTTGTTCTCTGTTTCACTAACTGGGTCTGTGACCTTTGTTTCCCAGTCATATTGGGCCAAAGACGAAACCTCGTCCAACTTCCTGACGATTTGATATGTTTTCTCGTCTACCGTGGCCTGGATAAAGATTTCTTCACTATTGTACTGGGATGTAGGCTGTTTTCTTACCAGGGTAGTAGGATAGTTTTTCATTAGAAAGGCGGCGATTCCGGTTTTAAGTGATAAATTGTTAGAAAATGCCCGCCCATCATTGGACAGAGCATACGTTATGTCGCCATCTTCATGTATATAGATATACATTTTTATCCCTCCAGATATTTAAATACTGGGTTATAGTGACATGTGTTTTGACTGGAAAGGTGCTCATCCTACGTAACAATGGGCCGTATGCACCGAAGGCCTATTTGTTATCATGTTGTCCTGGGAGCGGTTGTGGTATCATGGTCATAACCCACACCTTGTCATGGTGGAATTACCAAACCATACCGAGAAAGCCTGTGGCTTCAACCACAGGATGGTCCGGCTTGAAGGCTTATGAAACCCCGCGTCTTTAAGGGTGGGAGGACGTCAGCCCATAGCAACAAATACGGGCAACGGGATCCCGCTTATTATGCATTTTCTTATCGCAGTCCGTGTTTCGTTTGATATTAGCCCCAGGTATGGTTTCTTGAGTTTTATAGGCATACGGTATTTTATAACTTCACGATAGCCAAAAACCCCTTCTGATGTCTCTATAGCAACCGCCTTCAAAAGGTTTGCGCTTATACTTGCAAGGGGGTATTTGACAAACATGATCATATCCATCGGGGTGATGTCTGCCCAACACGTGAAGACTGCGTTGTTTGTCATCGTTATAGCAGCAATCGTGTGCCCGTTTTCATCATCATAGGGGACGATTTTCACATGGATTTTTTTGACGTCGAACTCCACGGCCTTGTTTGCCTCAAGCATTTTGAAGTATCCTAGCCCCCTTTCTACAGCAGCCTGTTCCTCAGCTACCTCTTTTTTACTAAGCAGCCCTGCTAGTATACGTTCCATTTTAACACTCGAGATATATGGTCCAAGTTTCATAATTTCAACAATTTCGTCTGGGACCATCCAAACTTCAGTCTTTGGTTTCAATGTTGTTTTTCTGACGCATGTGCCTTCTTTTCCTATCCTGAGAAGGAAGAGGGTGGCACAAGCAGCCTTAGCTGAATAATTCACGTCTTCTGTTTTAAAAGAGATCATCCCATAACTGAAGTCTATTTCCATTCTTTTAATGATCCCACCTCCAAGATTGTCAGTGTCCTACTGTCCGCATGTTTAACATTGACTATACTTCCCTTTAACTTATTTGAGCGCCATGACCACTTCTATCGAGACGCCAGTGTCTATAGCCTTTAACACAAGAGGGCTGGTTTCATTTGTAAGCGCAATACTACGTGTTTTCATAGGCACTTCTAAGGCCACCATGGCTTGCTGCTTGTTATTTGAGGATGTTCCAATAGCGAATAGCATGGTGTCGTTCATAAGGAGAGCGGTGTATAGTGAATTTCTTATATGAGAACGGACGTTTCTTTTAGGGTCGCTGACGGTTTTGATGACATCGTTGGTGTTTAACTGAATTAAGTATTTGACTGGTGTGGTTAAGTTGGCTGTTATTGTATAGAGCCTGAACCAACCTAACGGTCGTGGCTGGTTCTCTGTGAGGCGTATCGTGATTTCTGGGTTTTTTGACACCGATACTGTTTTCCCATGTGATAATTGGGTTTTAGCTTTTAGCCCACGGTCAATCATTTCTTGTTTTGAAGCGATTTCTGCTAAATCTAAGTTTCCTGACAGCGCCCGTTCAATGGTTCGGTTATTGACACCATATGACACCATGTTAATTAAGTCTACCACCGGTTTTGGCACCGACCACACCTGGTATCCATGCGTTTTTGTAGATGCCGGCTCGTTTTTTATAAGTGTTCCATTTTTTGCGATGGCCAGGATTATGCGCGCGGTGAGAGCGCTTCCTGGGGCTACAGTGTTGTTTTTAGTCCTAAATATTGTTTCATAATCAAGACTTATTGTGACCTTCTCGTTCATTAACCACCACCTCATTCATGTTAACCCACCGATGTCATCTCTTAACCATAGGATGTTGAGAAAGTCTGATAGAGCGGATCTGTATTGCTGTTTGGCATCCCTTCACTTAAGCGATAACATCACAGTCAGTGGGATATTGTTTGTTATCGCTGTAGCCACGTCGTCCCAGGTAAGGTCGCCTAGCCGTTCTGTCGAAACGGCGGTTGTCGGGTTTTTGACTTTATAAACCCCTCTCATTAAGGTTGGTAAATCCCGACTGGCCAAAAAACCTGACTTGAGCAGGCGAGTTATGAAAAACCTAGGATAATGGTTTTTCGATATCTTGATGACCTTTATCGTTGTCCCTTCAAGGGTCAAATAAATGTCATAGATGGGGCGGTGTCTGCGCCACTGTCTTGATTTTTTGACCGTTATTGTGATACTTCCAAATCGAGTCTGTGTTGTCATAGTCTTTCCAGAGATGAGCGCCCGCTCCTTTGCTTTGATTAAACGTTCACGCTCCTTTGCCTTTTCAACCCCTTTAACGCCCAACTCGTATCCATTTGGGGTATCTGGGTCGAACGCTCTGCATATGCTCCTGGTCTGGAATTTTGTTGCTACCAAGAGTTTAGTCATCGCAGCAGGATTTACGTTTAATTTTAGTGTATTATCTAGGCCTGGAGTAATTCCACACAACGTTGATTCCTTTCCAAGAAATGTAAGGAGGTTCATCAACCCTTGGCCCCTTCTCAGCATTACGCCTCCCAGGACGCGGTTGTTATCAACCAAATCTATGTTTATCCCTATGGGACGACCAACATACAGCGTCGCATTGACAGGTCCTGGCGAGTTCTCCCTCTTTATAACCTGCCTTATAGATTCAAATATAATCCTGTTTTTTGCATGTCGCGTCGCTGTAACTAGTTTCTTGCCAATCTCGATGAGCTCTGGATCGGTGGTTTCGAAGACGTTCTTCTTGACCCGTGTTCCGAGTTTCGCTACTAAATATAACAGGGCCAACCCGCTCTTGGTGCCAACGGCTACCCAGCCACCAGTGTCAGGGAATACGATTTTCATTGAGTTAAACCATCCTGGCTTTAGATATATCTCGATTGTGGTCTTTAGCATTGTCTCACCTATCAACTGAATGCGCGTTCATCGTCTAACGGGAATCATTGTTGGCCCATTTATATCATTGGTGCTCTCGTCTGCACATTAGTGGTTGCATAACTGAGAGAGAAGAATCTTAGCAGGTTCCTTTATCGTATAACGCCCGTCTACCGTTGCAGACTTTCGACGACACCAATGTCGACATCATATTTGATGGCCGTGTAGACCGTTTTCCCAAACTCCGGGGTCCATAGAGGGAGGGCGTTGAACGACTTGCTACTGATTTTGACCACCTTTGCCCCATCGAATACCGAGTTTGGGGTGAAGGTGCTTCTCATCCTCTGAGGACAGGTCGTATAGTATTTTCCATCGAACCTGATGACGCCGTATTCAAAAATTTTCTTCCTCAACGCCCTGCCGACCCATACCAGGGGGTTGCGCAATATCGTTATGAAAGTCCTCTCAGATGCGTAATCTGTTTTGAAGGCTACGAAATGCTTGGCGGTCTTGTATGTGACAGTATTGGCCCATTCGTTATCGATTTTTCGGTGCAGCACAAGGACGGCGCCGTTGGGTTGAGTGACGATAAACGGTTTGGTTTCAGGCTCAGAATGCGCTTCGACGGCTCGTGCAATGATCTCGAGCTCTGCATCGGCGCCTTTCAGGTCTGAAAAGTTTCCCGAATACAGCGCCGTTTCTATCTTTCTCGGGAAACGGGTGCTATGGCACGCCAGATTTATCATTTTCAAGAGGCTTGTTGGTATTTTCCAGGTCTGCATCCGGTGTTTGGAGGTGTTGGTCTCATACGTTCTAACGCACTTCCCCATCGAACCTATCCAGAGGAGTATCTGGGCGTTTAACACCGATGTTACCGGATACCACCGCCTGCCTTTGACCACAAAACTTGGCGACCCATTAAAATCGATGCTTATGATTGCGGTATCTGTCATTTTTAATCACCTCTGGTTTGGAGGGCTAACGCCGCAGTAAGGGGCAGATCGTCTTCAATAGCCCTGATTAGCCCGTTGATCGCGTCTATATCGAAATTTCTGGCCGTTATTTTGCCGTATTTAACGGCCCCGTCCAGGTAGTACACGCCTGTTTCATCAATCGTGTTTTGGCAGTATCGTATCCCGTCAAGGTCGAAACATGAAGGATGGAACGGGTTGTAATACAATACGTCCTTGATAAAACCGAGTGGGGTGTTGACCATTTTTAAGAAAACGGTCTCGTCAAATATAGATGTAAGGAGGTCTAGTTTGACATGCCTCGTCTGACACGTCAAGACGTCTATTGGCCTTTTTTGCGGTCTGAAGTTGAAATCTCGGTGCACTGTTATCATGCCGTGTGGAAAGGGTATGAGCACCTGCGCTGCCCCGGAACATAACTTTGCATATTCGTCGAGGTTGCCCTTCAGTGCCGCTATTTCTTGCTCAAGATAAGGATTCAGGATCAATTCTGCCCCAACAACGCTCTTTTTGATGGAATTTTGGTAGTCGAACGTTTTGGGGCCGTACCCTGCCAGAAGTATGAAGTCTGCCACCTCGGGAGGGACCTTCCATCGCTGGTGTGCGTTCTCATGTTCAGCGCTGACGAAGACCCCATGACGGCCAATGAGCAACATCACCAATGCTTTTAGGACCGGGGCCAGATACAACTCATGCTGCCTGACATTGAACGAGTAGTGCTGGCTTGGTTTGACCATTATTTCTTCCATTTGTTTCACCTACAATATCTTAGGAGGCCTTTTTGACCTGCAATTGTGAATTTGTCAGTTCACACTGCGTTGTAGCCGTCAAAGGGCACGGTTACTGCTCTTTTAGCGCCAACACCGCTGATACTGGGATGCCTTTATTGGTAGCCTTGGATATTGCGTCATATATTTCAGGTGTAAGATGACTCCTTGGCGTCCCTTTAGGTATCTCAAGTATTTTCAACATCTGTTTAGTTTGGAACAAACCCCATGTGTCTGACCGGGTGTAGACAACCCCATCTACGAATACCGCTTCAAGATCTTTCGTATTTATATCAAAACGTACAGCTGATAATGGGGTTTCGATGAACCTGACGACGTCCGCCTTGGTCATTAAAACTAGATATTTGATGGGAAGTTTCAACGCTGCCGTTATGACATATGGGTTGTAGCTGAAATTATTCCCCGGTGCAGTACCCCAGTCTGCTAGTCTGATTGTGATTTCTGGACGTTGTAAGGCCAAGACAGTGTTCTTCCGCTTCAGACGGCGTAGAACAGCCAAAGCCCGGTCAATAGCATCTTGCGTTGGACGAAGGCTGACTTCATCAAGAGTTCCTGATAACACTTGTGCTATGGTTTGTTCCGGGGTACCGTAGTTTACCATGTTGATGAGGGTCGCCAATGAGGAAGGAACCGACCAAACTTGATATCCACAAGTTCTAGCAGAAGCGGGCCTATCCTTTACAAACATGCCTTTCTTTGTGATAGCCAGGAGTATACGTCCAGAGAGCGATGCCCCAGGCTTGATACACTCAGTCCGAGTTTCAAATCCGATACCATCCCAGAAGCTTATTTTGATGTTTTCAAAATTATCCGTATTTTTAACTATCAATGTTATCTCACTCCTTTCATGCAAGCACAAGCGTATTACAATATACGCAGTTTGTGTTTTCAGCCTATGCTTGTGACTGATTCCTGGGTTACTTGCTTTCTTTTATCAACTACGTCCTTTATGATTTGCAGCCGCGCTATCTTCGAGTAGCTGGACGATTCTTCCTATACCCACCAATATAATCCCACTGACCATAACTACCACCATTTCTATCTCTTGGCCGGACCCAAACGTATTCCAATTAAACAAATTAAAATAGATTCCGGTCGCGATTGAAATAATTATAAATGCCATTCCTATGAAATAGAAGGAAGGGAATGACTCTGTCATCTCTCTGTCGTCTCCAGTCTCCGTTTTGTGCGGACCTCGCCCTTCACACTCATTTCTTTTATCATTTCGTCTTTGTGCTGGGCGTAATATACCTCTTCTGCTTCACCACGGAGAATGCGCCAGGCAAAAGGGGCGCCGACCCAGACCTCTTCATCGGGAAGGCCCCAGTCCTTTGTTCCGACTCTATCCGAATAGATACTTGTAATCCTAAGACCGTATATCTCTAATTTCTCAGAAAAGAGCCCGGTCTTGACCCGTTCCTTTTCAATCTCCATTGTATAGTCTCGGAGATTATATATCGTTTCCTTTCCATTAATGTAAACGACCAAGGTAGCTTCTTCGCTCACTCAACAAACACCGCCTGCCTATTTGGCTATGTAGTAACCGTATCATACAACACTTTGCGCCGTGTCCTCAACGGTTTGACCCAGACACAATCGAACCTTTGTTCTGACCAGCCCGGCACCAGTTTTTCTAAAAGAAGGGGTCCAGGCCGTCGTTCGGTATCAGTCCCCAGGACTTCATGTAATGTGAAGACCTGTCCGGGGTCTCAAGACGGCCGTTCTCATAGAATAGGACCCTGACCGACTGCGCCTTTATGGACTCTAGGGCCGCCTTGAATCTCCCAGGGTTGGTGCTTTTTAGTTTTTTGTTGATGTCATCGACAGCCTTTGCTGGGAGGTCCACGATATATACGACGGCATGACGTTGCCTGTTGGCCATGGCCCTCAAGTCTAATGTAAACAGAAGCCCGGCAGTCTCAGCCCCATTGACATATGGTATAAAGCTTTCGACCCCATGGCAATCTGCGATGCCGAACATCTTTGTTTCCAATCTCATCACCTCTCTTCGTTATTTGGCGGGTTTAACGCTATCACAGAAAGTATTGGAAGTTTCTGAGCAACGGCTGTCAGAATGTCTGACCATTCGACATCTCCGTCTTCATTAAAGGAAGCCGAGATTACCGAATTGGGTGTTTTCATTATATACGATCCTTCCATTATGGCGAGTGGCCGATCCCTGAACGCGATCTTGATTGCATCGTCTTTATTGAGCTTTTTTATGACTTTGGTGATGGTGATAGTATTCCCCTGCAAGATCATGGTCATATCATATGCAGGTGTAAACCAGGACCGTGCCCTTGATTTGACCAGCTTTATTGCGACGTTCCCGAGCGGGGTCCTACGCGTCAGCTGGCTCCCAGAAACAAGGGCTCTGAACTTCGCTTCAATGACACGTTTCCGTTCTTTTGCCCTTTCTATGCTTTTGACCATTTCATCATACCCACCTGGGTTGTCAGGGTCGAACGCCCGGCAGATACCGCCTAATGGGGATTTGCTGGCTGTCAGAATCTTGGCCATGGCCCCCTGGTCTATCTTCAGTTCAAACATGTCATCAGTGGTGACACCGCATAACGTCGATGCCTTGCCAATGAAGGTAAGGAGGTTCACCAGGCCCTGACTTCTGGTCAATGTAATCTTGCCGATGTCGCTAGACCCGGCCTTCAAAGTCACCCTGGTCGCCCGGATGAGCCCAAAATCCAACACTGCGTTTGGCTGGTCTGTGCTCGGTTCCCTATCAACTATCTTTCTGGCAGCCTTGAACACGACCTTATGTTTCTCCTGATGGTTCGCTGTAACTAGTTTCTTGCCAAGATCGATGATCTCTGGGTCAGTGGTCTCGAAGACGTTCTTCTTGACCCGGGTCCCGAACCTGCTTATCAAATATTGTAGAGCCATCCCGCTTGCCCCATCTACAGCTACCCAGCCCTTGAATTCTGTGAACACTACCCTCATTGAATTTTTGTTGCCAGGTTCTGAAAGATGTATCTCCACAGTTGCCGTATTGGTCATTTATATCACCTATTCTCTATATCGTTCTTACACTGCTCAGCATCACGACTGCTGGCCGGCTCACCGTTATTTCTTGACAATATCATGTCAACGCCATCGCCGTTTCTAATGAAACGTTTTTTGTTATAGCCCGTTCCAGGATGTCGTTGAACGTTGCCTCGTCGAACCCTGCTTTTAGGATGGCCTTATCAGTGATGGCGTCGAGGTGCAAGGTTTTATCAACCAGTTGGGGTATTATCCAATCCACCCAACTGACATCGACAGCTGGTCCGGAATACATCGCATGGATTTTGGCCGATCCGATAGTCAACACCACAGTAATCTTGCCAACATCATACGTACCAGGGTGCACAGGGGAGGTAGACGAGAGGCCATGCTTTATTGTTTCTTTGAATCTGAGTGTAAAGGACGCCCCGCTTTCAAACATGTAATTACAACTACCGGTCTCTCTGAGCGTCTTTGTGAGCCTGAGAATTACCTCTTCTTTTGCGAGCTTATAACGTATAGTTTTGACGATTTCCTTAGGGTCTGAAACGTTGTATGTCCAGCCGTCAAGGCGGTCAGGAGTGACAAATTTCTGTAATGTGTCTGGCAGTGAGTTGAATATGCCGACCAGCTCATTTTGCTCCTTTTCTGGCAGGGTTATGAACCTGCGCATTTCTGGACTTGCTAGTACGTCTATGAGATTTTTCGCTTGCATGATATAATCTCCCCCCTTCTGCCGTCTCGATGTCTGCTATGTCCTGTTCTATACTCGACAAGATAGCCCGTCTTGTCCTGTAAAACTGGTATGCCTCCCGGAGAGGCAGTGCGTTAGTCTTATACAAATAATATATCACAGCCAACGGCGACCGTTCTACACCAGCTGCACAGAAGACGACGACGCTGGACCCTTCTTTATGGTATTTCTTGATGGTGTCAACCACCCGGTCCAGGGCTGCTACGTCGATGCGGGTATTATTCTCTCTGGTCCTGATCGGGATTATGGTGTCATAAGATAGCCCAGGGACGATTTCTGTGGCCCCGAGGACCCCGAGATACCGTACCTGTTCGTTAACGTGCGTCTTCTGGAACTCGATGACGTCCGCAATGCCGCCCTGGGATAAAGAATTCGTCACTTTGGTGAGCAACCTCAACCACACCCGAGGGCCTCGATGACGCCTATGATTACCAGAACGACCAGGCCTAGTATCGCTAGGATGACTAAGCCGAATATAAGGAACTGCCAGAAAATGATTTTGCCGAGAGGTTCCAGTAATATCCCAAACGCCCATCCGCCTAAAAGATAAATCAGCCCTAACCCGCCGGCAACCAGTAGTAGTAAGATTACTTTGCTTCCTCTTATCACTTTCAACAACCTCCTATATTATCACAAATGCGACGGCTATGTTCCCGTATTTCTTTATCCTAAGATTCCCAAGTTCAGGACCAAGCCGACCACCCGATAGGCGGTGCGCGTCATGACGATCTTTCTTGCTCCTTTTTGACCTTGGCGAGCTGCCAGCCGCTATACGATCATACTGGGTTTGACAGCGTCTAATATGTCCCTGACTCCATTAGTCCACTTCCCCAATTTCTTTATACTGGCCGTTTCTTAATTCGTATATTTCATGATGAATCCCACATTCATAGATAGGGAAGTCGTCATAAGTTTGGCCGACTAAGATTAGGGCGCTTTCACACGATATAAAGTGCAATCCCGTGAAGATTCTTCTGTTTGGATCCATTTCAGTTCCCCCTAAACAATCTTGTTTTCTGCGCGCCAATTCCCTCTTGAACATCAAATTTTTACGAAAGCCTTGCCAGTTTGCCGCCAGCACCAGCTGCTTATGTCATTCAGCATCAGGCCTTTCTATTTCGAATGTAAACCCGCCCTTTAACAACCCCCGCCATTCTTCAAGTAAGTTTGCCAGGCCGTTCCCAAAAAACACGCTGTCGTACCTCGGGTTCTGGGGGTTAAACGACACCTTGAAGGTTATGGTTTCATGCGGGGTCAAGACCTCGTACTCATCTTCCCCTTCTATTATTGGGACCATCCCGGCAGCTTCCCATTTCACCAGGATTCTAGTTCCGTCGACAAGTATAACCATCCCAATGTCTCCGATCTTGACCTCAGAATATTCGTTTGTCGTTTTTGTAAGTTTTATCCTGTCACCTATGGACACCACGTGCATCACCTCTTATACGATGATAAACACCACTGTAATTGCCCCGTATTGTTTTTTGTAGGATTGAAAATTAAGCTTGTACAGCAGGAGGCTCGGGTTAAAATCAAACTCTTGATAGGCGAAACGGTGGAGCACCGCAATAGCCTCTTCTTTTGCCTTTGCACTGGTTCTTGTTAATAACAAGACAGTTTGTATTGGGTTTATATTTGACGGTATTTTGACCAGAGGGGATATTATTATGGTATATGACGGTATTTCGTCAGATAGCGCTGCCCGTGCCTCTGGAGGCAGTATGTATTCTGGGGCGTTGCGTTTTAAGAACTGCGCAAAGTCTGCTCTGACAAAATCAGTCGCCGTGTTATGTTTGAGTTCTTTCACGATGTCCTCGACTTCGTTGAGTATACGTTTCTTTGTTAGCACCCAATCTTCACCCCATTGCTGGTTTTTAAGGCTTTCCTATCATTAAGAAGAAATATCCTGTGTTGTAGACGGGTCCGTAAAGAAGGTAAAAAGTTGGGGTATCCATCAGTTTGAATCCTAATTTTTTACAGGCGAGATTGATGATTGGGTTAATCCGGCCGGGTTTCACAGTTGGATGAGCCCATGTTGAGAAGCTAGTCGGGTTGCAATCCATGGCGATGAAGGCCTCAAACGAGATTTCTGCCGCTAATCTATGTTTGTTTACATATGAGCTGAACGCTTCATGGTTATAATCAATGACGAACCCGGCCTTCTCTAATCTTCTTATTATGGTCTCGACTCGGGCTACCAGAGGATCCTTTTTCATGTTGGTTGACATTTTATCTCCCATGATCCTAATATAACCCCGACCGCCCGTGACCATGATACCCCTTTTCATTAGTAGCTAGCAAAAAAGAACGCCAGTATTCTAGCAGGTGCGGCTGTACCCTCGCCTCCAATGTCGATTACCTAGACAGCCCTATGTTTAGTCTTCATGATATGCTCCGTCGCGAGATTCATCTTGCCGAGCAGCCAATTTGACCCACATTGGAGGGTCCTAGCACCATGTTTTGGCCGTATCAACAACACCAAGCCTAACATCCCAAACAACACCAGCAACAGGACGGCCGCGTTTGTCCAGACCATGATCCAGAACAGCCTATCTATATATCTTCTCATCCCTGACACCTCCTAAAAGAGACTTTATTAACCTGTCATACAGCGCTGGGTCTATATCTGGATCTGACTTGCTGGACGAGAATACGGTGTCGGCCCCGAGGTATTCCACAATGCTAGCTGGGGCAAATACACCATCTGTGAAGTCGAGGACCTTAAACCTATATCTCCCGGTTTCTAACCACGAATCGTAGTCTTCCAGTACCTCTTCTTCGTTTAAGTATGTTTTCGGTGTCACGAGCCCATAGAAATGGTATGGTTCGTCTGTGGCCCCACCAAGACCGGGATAGACGGTTTTTTCATTCAACCCGACTTTGCCTTTGACGATTTTGACGCGTTCTGGGTCAATCAGCCCCCAGTCCCAGATGAATTTGATGACAGTGCTGGTTATCTTCAGATCGTCCTCTATTTTTGGCCTTGGGAAGGTGGTATTAACAACCGTCTGTATGGTCGCCACCGTCTTTGACGATAGCCGGACCTTTCTAGTGTTACCGGCCGCCATCTGCCTCAACCGTTCTGTTGTATATATGGCCTTAGACGACACCCAGAAGTCATCGGCTGCCTTGCCAGGTAAGGCCGCCTGGGCAGTGGCTGTCAGGCTCCTGACTATGAAACGTGTTGGAGACTCCTTTCCGACCACGCGCATGATATTATCTAGGTTGTATGCCCCAGTCGAACCGAATGTGTCGTGACCATATCCAGTGCCACGGACGAGCACAATTTGGCCCACTTTAACGTCGTTTACCGCGGCCAGGTTAATCATCTTCATCATTGAAAAACTCCACACTCTTGATGAAACTGAGTCTTATATCCTTAAACCAGACGCTACGCGTTTCCCACCCACCGTCAGAATTTAAGACGGCCCATTTTGCGGTGTCCTCGTTTCGATAACCGACGAGGCATGCCTCACCATCTTCTGTCGTGTTGACTAAGACATAGGCCGTATCGGGCTGAAAAACTCCTAGGTCCATATCTCTTATGTCATCCTTGAACTCGCGTTCAACGTATTTGACAAGGTTCGGCCAGTCGGCCTCCAACTTAGTGTATATTGATTCTTTATTCATGAATGTTACCCCCTGTAATAAACACGTACATAACCCCGATACCGAGGCTGCTATGTTATATCATTTGAGCCGTATCAGATAGGCTTAACCGGTTCATCTTTCGCCCCTTACGTTTGGACCAGTGGCCGGCCAGCTCTATACCGGCGATAAACTCATGCCTCACGATCTTGCCACGCACCCCGTTGCCAAAGTTCTTGATGACCACTCCCTCAGCAGGTTCAGACCCGAACGTACTTATCCGCCTAGAGTCGATGAACCGCTTTATGACTTCGTCTAGTTGTGTAACCCCCCTGAACAACACTGGGGTATGCGGTATACCGAACTGTCGGCATATCTGAAGCTGTTCGTCTATGCCCAGGAAAACGTTGTTTGACAGGTCAAATAAGTCCCAGGCGACATACCAGGCCGGAAGTTTCGTATATGTGATGGAATGGACATATTTCATATATTCTCCGCCCACTACGAGCTTGCGCCCGTCGATGGTTAATATCCGGCAATCTTGGCCCCCGTCTATCTTCTCTTCAATAACGACTTCTCCTTCGAACAGTTTGGCGGTCTCTGATTCTGTCAGATATCGTTTGGTGGTTATCTGTGTGCCTACCGGGACACGTTTGATTTTAAACCTGTTTGGATACGCTGGGTAGTTCAGCATAAAACTCATGTCTTTCACCTCTTTAACTTTGTGCTGTGCTGGTTCGTCTATGACCCGGGTGTTGCTGGAAGCCTCTTTAAGCATCTACCTGATTGGCTTTATTCTGAACGGGGCGTCCTCAAAATAACACCCGTCGTCAAAAGCCCCAGAAGTCGCGGCTTCTAGTGCATAAGTCTTCCCATTTAGTGCCTCTATGGTCAATGTATTACGTGCCGCATCTACACCGATTATCTTCCCACCGTTCAAGTCATCTAGCCTTGTGATTTTCATATATTTCCCTCCTCAAAGTAAACAAATTCCAGGTTTATGGGGTCATCCCATAGATATGGTGTTATCTGCCACCTGAGGTTACAGATCAGTATGACGTTCGATACTTGGTTCTTTTGGATTAGTTGATTACCCCAGCATCCCATAATATCCCGTCTATGATGCGTATGGCCTTGTAATTCACTTCTCTTAAAAACGCGGTTGTCTCCTTGTCAAGGTTATATCGAGATGCTAGGTCTTTCAACCCGTCATTGACCGCCTTAAGTGACCGTTGGATATCACGATACATTGCTATGTCATCTTCTATGTCCATCGGCTCATCTTCTATGTCCATCTTCTCACCATCCTAATGATACATTAAGACAAGGTCAACCAAGGCGGATATATCTGATACGATTGATTCGCCTCTTTTAATCTCCTTTCCGAGCTCAGTAGAAAGCATTTTGCAAAGGCTTTCATCAAAATCATTAAGAAACCCCTTCAACTCGATGAGGCAGGGGATAGGTTGGGTCGTATCTGATTTGAACTGGGCCTCCAGGCCCCTCAGTCGGTCGGCAAACTGACCCTCAAACGGTAGATTCCATTGTTTTATGATGTTCAATTCGTCAGCACAGAGATTTAGCAAAGTTTTGACGGAGTTACCTAGGATTATCTGACGTTCTTCATCTTGGAGGTATCCGGCTTTTAGTTTTTCTATGTCTTTAGTTACCGCCTTATAATGGGTCACATAGTTCTTTTCAATAGCCTTGGCCTCTTTCGATGCTTTTTTGGAGGGCGCTTTGTTTGGTAGTGTTAACCGGTCTGATGACGCTTGTGATGAAATAAGCCCTGATGAAATGGCCTCTTTTGATGTTAGCCTGCGTGATACGACGTCTGCGATTATATATGCGCCCATGGTAATCCCTATGGTGAAGATGGTATTGAAAAGATTGGGAAAGATTATAGATAACGGTATGATTACTGAGAATTCGATGATGATGTATATTTTAATTCTGAGCAGGCTTTGTTTACTGAATTTTGATTTTAACCATCCTATCAAATGAGTTGCACCTCTATGCTCTCGGGACGCCGTCGTCGGCCATAAGTTTTTTGACTCGTCTTGGTTCGCGTGTCCAACCTATCTCGGGGTGCCAATATCCTCTGCATTTTCTGCACATCAAATACCCTTCCTGTGCACCTCTGAGGCCTGAGATACTATCCACGACGTCACCAGGAGCCGGCTCCCAGACATGCTCACATCTGAATGTCGTCACACGAGGGGCCCTAAGTCCGCTATTTTGTTCCTTCCATCCAGCAAATCCAGGTTTCATATTTTCACCTGTTTGTTTCTAAAGGTAGTATTATCCTATGGGGTTTTAAGGTAAGATTCATCATTTGGAACCAGTTAAACCCCAGGGCATTTCTACCCGTAATCTGGCGTTATTTTTCAGTTTCTCTGGATATATCTTTGCCGCCACCATGGCTGAAACGAAGTTCCTGTTCACATGTGATAATTTATTACGACTTCGTGTTTTTCAATCCCTGCATGAACGACCACAACTGATTCTATTGGCCATTTTGTCTTGCAGGACTGGCATAACCACATGTCTTCGTCTGTCGCGATACCGGGCTTCTTACAGGACGGGCATTCGTCGTTTAACTGGTCGCTATCTTCAACGCTTAGAGTAGGCGGCATTTCGTCCCCAGATTTGATTGCCAGGATTTTGAAACTTGTCCTGACCGGTGGCTTGAACCCTTTATGTTTCATCACGTATTGGACGGCGTCATCTAATGACAATGCTACGGCACTTGGGTCATACCACTCTGACGCGCGGTTGTTAGTATATCTGTATATTACAAAAACTTTATTTTCCATACTGGTCACCTCTGGCTAACTGGGTGTATTCAGCCAATACACTGACGTGGGTTATCCCATATCGCTTTAATATGGATATGTATTCTAATTCCACCCACTCCTTTGTCGACGGCAATGGAGCGTCTTGGTCGCTTATCATTTGGGTAGATATGATTTCAGGCTTGATGACGAGGTTCGGGGCCCCTTCATTATTGCCAAACTCTGACCTCGCTACATCATAAGCGTGTTGTATTGTCTTTGTCACTAAAGCCCATTCCTCGTCAGCACATTCTGGGAGCCGTTTGATGTTGACCGTCATGACGCCTAATCCCAATCTCTCACCTCATTTACCTAGAGCTGCCATTGTATTCAAAGGGACGTCACTTCCAATGATTATGAATGGTACGGGTTTCCCCAGAATGCAAACGTCACAATTATGTCTTTAGTATACTCTTTGAAATAGTCGAAGTTCGGCGGATGGCCTCCAACACTGCCCAATTCATATCCATAGGGCAAGATGGTTTCTTCAACTCTTTCTCCTTTTAACACAGATGTGTCGGTCCAGTCACTTCTTGTATGCTCAACAAACCACGCCCAGCGCCGCATCGGCCGTACTTCAATTGTGTACCAGTCTGGATCTTTGTCATCTGAAAGGGCCTCTACCACAGCTGGGTCTACCCCGTCAGTAAAACTGTGGCGGTTCACATACTTTGGGAAGTCTGCTATAGACGTGCAGTATATACCCTCAGCCTTCAAAGTTTTCACGATTGTGCGGACTTCGTCTATTATTTCAGCGTGTGTTAAGGTCTTGGCTTTTTTCATTTTTGGTCAGCCTCCTGGTTTAACTCATCGCTACTCTGACGCTTATGACAGTCTTAATGCGCTCTGGAAACTCGTTGATATCTACTTCTTCTAAGGCCTTCATAAAGGTACCGTCCCAGGCGTTCCATGCTACCGGCAGTCTGATGCTCCTGGTTCGTATCTCATGCAATAGCCTTTGCCGTGGCATTGTGGATATGCTCCAGGCTATGTCATCGGTAGTTTCTTTGATGAGCAGGATCTGTTGATAAAGGCCCTCGGGGTTCTTTAGAACGCATGTTACCTCACCGCTGTCCAGGGTGTTAAATCTGACTATCTTATTACACCTCAACTCTGTTGCTATGACATCCCAGCGCTCTTTTGCGGCTATCTGGGCCCGTGTCGTCTTTTTGGCTACCCCGCCGACCACCTTCTCACCCATGAGCCGGTTCTCATCTTGCCAGATGAAAGAGGCGTCTGAGAGGACATGGCGTATCAGCCATCTGCCCCTGGACGCATAAACGACCCATGGGGTCCTGTCCAAGATGCGGTTAAGGATAAATTTAGTGGTCTGGGTCTTATGCCCGCAGTCTCTAAGGGTGAGTGTCTGGGTTTTTCGGTCCAGTGTGGCTATATTGCTGTTGTACAAGAAGTAGTTTACTATCTCCGGCCTTACCTCTATTCTTACTACACTAGTGCTGGCCGTTGTGGCGCCCCAGAACTCGTCGGTGAGCGTCTTAATGATGCCATATACCATAATAAACTCACCTCTTTTAATCTAGGAATAAACTGTCAACATACCAACAAACCTGGGTTTTGGTGTGCGTTTTAAGCCCCTCTAGTCAATCTATCTGGGTTTAAATATCATTGAGCGTTGTTTGGGGCGTTGTGTGAGTATTGTTGGGTTGCAGGACGAAACTGTAGATGCCCAATATGTGTGGCTTAACTAACCCACCAGTGGCGTTTCTTTACTGTTACAATTGCCGTCATCACCTATCATCATCTGAAACGGGGCTATAGATGCGTTATGGGTTAAGTTTAGTCCCAATCAGCCCATTAAGCGCTGCATCTATCGACTTCGCCCCAGATGATCCATTGAAATAACGCGTTGATATACGCGATCTTTCAAGGATCTTTGCCGCTGTTATGTCAAACACGTCGTATGTGCCTGCTTTGTTGTCTTGGTGCTGGTTGATTAGTAGGCTTATCAGATCTGAATACCGCATTTCTCTGATCAAGACAGCCGTTTTGTCTTGTTTAGGATCGGCATTGTATACGCCGTCTACGTCTGACACCTTCAATACGATGTCTGCCCCAACTGCTTCTGCTAATAAGGCAGCGACAGTAGTTGTCGAATGCCCAGGTTCGGTCCCGCCCATGACTACGATCTTACCAATATCTCTTGCAGCGACCGCTTCTTCAATAGAAATGGGGATGTGTTGGGCCGCCAGGCTGCCCAGCGCCCCAGCGAGTATTTTTGCATACATCCTGGTTATCATGATACCAACCGTGTCGATGGCGCCTTCGTTCAGTCTCAGCTCCCTTCCAAATCTACTGAACCGTTCCTTTAACTCTCCACCGCCGATGACCACATGAATTTCAGCCCCGTCTAAACATAGCTGGCGTATTTTTGCTATATAATCAGATACTATTGTCGGATTGAGTCCGTTTCCAACTACAGAGCCTCCTAAGGCAAGCACTATCCGCACGTTTCCACCTCCACCTTTCATAAGATGCCTAACGTAACGATGAAATATATGATACTAAGCAGCCCGAATGTAATCCAAATCGCGTCGTTTATCCCATAGTATCCGACGATCATTGGTTGTTTTGATCTACTGGCCCGCAAAAAATCGCCGCCGAAGAGACTCATTGTCGTTATTGGTATCAGGTTCAGCAAGAGGCTGTGTTTTTGGGTCAAGACAGCCATCATGAACGCCAAGAAAAACAAGATCACCGCCACGGCTACCGGTGAAATGGTCAAAGATCCGACAGGGCTAGGTGTAAACGCCACATAGAAGAGCCCGATACCAATCAACGTTGTTATCAGTGCTGGGCCTATCACCCCGGCTTTATACTGGAACACCAATAGGGACGCTACAACTGGGACCACGGCACCCCCGAGGTTTATACCAAGACTGGGTGATATGCCGAATGTATACCTGCTCAAGAATAGCGTGATTACGACTATCACTAAGAACCCCCATGACGGTATGAGGCCAAGTCTGGCGTCAAAGAATTTGAACGTTAGGACTGTTATTATTCCTGCAAGCAGGTATCCAACGTATCCAGGGTTGTCTTTATTCATCTTCTATCACCTCATAAGGCCATGTGAGCTAGAGACCCAGCGGCTTCAGAAGCTGGAGGATGCTAGTTATACTAGGTTGAACACGTCTGTATAATAGAAATCAGCGTCAGTGACGGTCAGCCCCAGAGGAACCCCTTCTGTCGATATGCCTATCTTGGTGCCGTCAGTCAACAACACCTCAACCGTTTTAATGACGGCGGGATCTCCAGGAGATAACGCCGCCGCAGCAGAATCAAATTTGTTAAGGTTGGCGGCTTTAATTGCTGCACAGAGATCTCTGACGGCTTCTTCTGTCAACGGTGAAACACTCTTCTTGATCAATTTTGCGTTAAATGAGTCATCATCGACAGGCTTGACCATAAACATGACTGTCTTGCCAAAGAGTTTCATATCTTGTCATCACCTAACGCTACTGCTTCGGCTACGCTGATATTATATTCTAACGCTGTTTTGATCCTTCCAAATGTTATGTCTTTTTCGTTAAACGGGGAAGGCTCGCCGTCGACTTCTCCGAGCATGAACCCAACGTTCACCAACATAGGTATTATCTCCCTGACGTGCTGCGGGAAGGTTTTTATCTGGACGCGGCTTAGGCCGTTAAACCTGATGGTTGGGGTCTCTACACTGATCAGTGAAATCGCTTCTTTTGGAAAGAAGCAGCACTCTATTTTGATTTTCTCTGGCTTGTACCGCTTCTTTGTGATGGTCGGCATGCTAAACATGTGTATTACCTCTATTCGATTATACGCACGTGATTGTTGATATCCTCAGTCGACGCGTATCTTGTCCCAGGGACCGGTTCCTGCGCATCTCTCTGGATATCGACCTTGAGGTGCAATTTCAACTTTGAAAGGATACCCTGGTGTTCTTTGTCGCTTCTGTAAAACGCCATAGCGTCCTCTCCTCTGGTCAGATTGAGGATTATATGGTATCCACGGCTGGTTTTTGTGGTCATATACCTGGGCAACACCGAGACTTCGTCCCTTACCTGCGGGTATATTGATGCGTCGTCTACGTCTACTGTTGTGACATGGAACCCGCCAGTCTTGTGTTTATGCAGGAGCCCAAAGTACCTAGATGTCTGCTTGCTGAGCTCGTACATGGCCTCGTCGTTGTGCTGGAACGCCAGGGCCACGTTTTCTTTTACCAGCTCAGAGACCGCGTTCGTAACGCTGCGGGGAGCTACCGTCCCGAAGATGCCAGTGACCCCAGGGGTGACCATGATGTCTCTGAATTCATATCTGCCATATTCCTTAAGGACGGCCATGTTGTATACAGCGTTGAAATACCGATCTCTCCATCCAGCCACCGCCCTGATGATATCACGCTCAATGACCAAGTCTTTCATCTTTTGACCTAATTGCTCCTTGGCCTTCCTAGAACGTATTGCCAGCATCAACAAATGTGTTGTGGGTGGGTTGACCGTCAAATCTGGCAGCCGCCGGACCCATTCCTTTACATCACTTTCTATTAGGTTGTCCAACTTCTCTCCCCCATTCGCATTAGTAGTGGTATCCTCTTATGAAGACGGGCCCTTGGTCATACCGGATAGACCGCCTAAGGGTAGCTGATTGGTATCCTAGTGTCAAAACTCGTGTGCTTCAATATCCGAGCCGTCGCTGATTTTATCGGTTTCTGGGTTGAATGGCAAGACTACTTGGGCGTCTACGATTTTTGTCTGGCCGCCGTCTTCTACGCACATGAGCCCGTCAAACATGCGGGTATTCCTAGAGATTGTCAGACTCACTGACGGTATCTTTAGCATCTCGCCGTTGGCCTTCGTAGTATTGATGTCGACGCTGGAGTGGAACGCTCCGAAGCTGCAATGGCTATGACCCCAGCCTACCTGAGCGACACCTGGGGTGTTTTTAAAATGAAGGTATACGTCGTCTAACCCGTCTGGATATGTCTGTTCCCAATATGCGCTAGACCCGACCTGGTGCGGCACGAATATCCCATCCACATATACCGTATGCCCCAGTCTGCGGCCTTCCATCGCGAACCCAAACTCTGACTTTACCATCGAAAGGTAGAACATCATCTGGGCCAAGGCACGGTCAGAAAGGACGATTTTTGGGTCGCCGTCCGGAGCCTGGGTGGCCTTAACAGGGGCTGGCCTTCCAAATCTAAAAAGTTTCCTGAAGTTGATCAATCACATCACCTTTTTTGTTTATCAGAAGACAGATGTTATTCTTGTTATGATTGTTATTTTCATCAAGGCCGGCTAGTTTGGGCCGTCTGACCGGTGCCGTCTACCAGCTTTTTTAATTCTTTCACCCTGGCCTTTATGTTGTTTATTTGTGTTTCTGAAAGGAAGGGGTCTGACCTGAGTTTGTTCTCAAGGTCGTAAATGAGCTGGTCGACGTCGGTTATCTCACATGTAATTGTAAAGTCGTCGTAATACCCGCGCTCAAGGTCAAAGAAGACCTTATACGCTCTTCCGTCCTTTCGGATGACGAGCTCGTTATAGCCGGTGTTTATGACCTGCCCGCCTATCAAATCGTCTAATTCGATTACCCTTCTGTCAAACCGCATTCTATGTCCCTCCTATACTATGTCGGCTATCGCACCAAATGCTGGTGCCTTAGTGTCTTATATCCTATGAGTCTATTCAAGAGGTTGAGGTTGTTTTACCCCTGGCGGTGGGCTTAGTCATGAGCTTATATTTATTGGCCAGCGCGTTCTTTAAGTTGTTAGTGACGAAGCGATACGTCTCGTTTGCCCCGTTGATCTTTGAGTCACGTATGGTTTTGGCAATCTCCTTCTGGTAGACGAAGTCTTTAACAGCCAGTCTTGTCTCTGGGTCTGTTATGTCCCAAACCCTATGGCAGTCAGCACATGCATGGTTGTCATCAAGTTGCCGGAGCTCGTCTATGGGGCAATTTACCAATTCATTAACCGCCTTTTCCATACGGTCACTGTAATATTCAGGGAAATCCTTTTTAAGTTCTTCTGCTGTTACTGGTGATCCTCTTAACGTCTTTATCCTCATTATTCTACCTCCAAATTTTATATGAAACAAACGGAACGTGTTTTACGGCTAACAGGCGGATTTGGCCGGCTACCTAGAGGTTCACGGCCAGACCGCTTCTCTTAACCATTCTCTGTGTTCGTCGTCTCTGATGTTAGGACATATTTTGTTTCGTCTGATTTGGTGGCCGCATAGCCGGCAAACATAGTAAAGTGGTTCAATCATGCCCTTTACACCAATTCGAGCTGCACACCGGTGAATTTACTCTTCTCTCCAACGTCACTCCCTTCGTTTGACTTATCAGTCGCGGCCGGGAGGCCAGTGGCTTTACTATAGGAGAATGTCACATGACTTTAGACGTCGATTTCGTCATATCTACCAAGTTTCTTGCCAAGTTCTGTGAACGCCTTTACAAGATCCTCATACTCTTTAACCGTGTATGCGTCCAGTTCGTCTGAAGCAAACACTTTTTTAAGGGTCTCAAAAATGACCTTGGCAGAATCTTTGCTGATAGCGATTTCGTTGTATCTCAAAAGCTTTCCGGACGAAGTACTCCAATTGATAGGTTTTTCATAAGGCGCGCTCATCATCTCATCTCCTTTGTTGTCTAAATCGCCGACGGTGGTGGCCTGGGCATCATAGCCCGGCCATATTAAGAGTAAGTGCCGAAGGTGGGATTCGAACCCACGAACCCCTAAGGGACGGGATCTTAAGTCCCGCGCCGTTGACCAGGCTTGGCTACTTCGGCAAATGGGCCGTATCTATGGTATTTAATTACCAAGTACGGCAGTTGTTCTACTTCAGTTTTAAGGAAAGTTCTGTTATGACAGTCTGGACGGCCTTTACAGGTATCTTCGCTCCTGCTGCCAGCCTATGACCGCCGCCCCTTCCCCCTACCCGCCGTGCCACTTCACCGATGAAGTCACCCAGATGGACAGGGCATGAACTGACCCCCCTTAGGCTCATCGCGGTGTTGCCGCGGCGCTTCTGTTCATAGGCGATGCCTACTATGACGCCTGGACGCCCCAGGGTCATCTTTGCACCCGCTGGGATGTTATTGCCTCTAGGCATGTTTACGCTCGCGATGTTCCCCGTTATTCTGGCATGTTGCTCTACATATCTGCTCAGCTTTATGTCTTTCCTGAGGGTGGCGGTAGCGTTGCGGACGACTGATTTTATCTCATGCGGATACTTTCCTCTGGCAAGTTCACGGACCATGTACTTGCGATATCGCATAGTACGGCCTTGTGCTACTGCAGAAGATAACAGGGTAGACTCTAACAGGGCAAAATGTCTGTGGACCCTGTCAATGAGATAAGATGCCTTGGGGCCGCTGTCCATATAATCTGTTACTGCACCATAAATGGGCAGGTAATAACACGGAGCCCCAGCTGGTTCGAGGGTAAAATATGTCAATACGCTGGCCGATTCGACTGGGTCGTGTATAACTTTCACCCCGATATGTTTCAAGAGGGCGATTTGGTCAGGGTTTAACGGGTGGTGGTCGATATATGTTATCGACATCTGTTTCTTGAGGTCCCTTAGCTTCATGATGAGCTCTTGAAAGACGCTCGACGCTCCAAGATCGCAGATTATGAGGCTGGTTGTGTCTGACGGGACCTTTGATAGTGACCTGATGAACGTGTTATAATCGACCAGCTTAAACGTAGCTCCCGGGTTTGCTGCGAGCGCTATCGCTGCTGAGGATATGCCGTCCACATCTTCAGCGTGAGAAATAATGTATGTTCTTGACAAATAAGGTTCCTCCTTGTATATCTAGGACCGTGACTTATGCGCATTACCAGGCAGTCGGGTTGTTTTTAGCGCTTCCGCCCCAATAATTTCGATCCTGGTTAAGACTGTCTCCGAGTGCCTCGAGTTTTGGTTCTTCATCTTCAATAAACTGGGCGATATCTTCAAGAATCGCGACCATCATATCGCCCAGTTTGTTGTACTCTATTTCGTCGCCCTCTGATTCTGCTGCAGACATCTTGCTCTTTACAGCACTAAACTGAGATTCTAATTCTTGGGCCTTTATTGGATCATACTCCTTGAGTGCTGCTATTGCATCTTCAGCGAGTTCGAACATTTTCTGCCCCGCGGCCATAAGATCAGCGTCTGTAGTGATCGATTCGTCGAAGTTTTCGAACCAGGTTGCCAGTGCTTCAGCTTTATTACAGAGGGTCATGTATGCGTTAAACTTCTTTGTTATATTGAGAACATTGCCTAAATCTCCCTGCGTTTGTTCAAGAAGAGATCCTTCTAGGGCAGTTATTCCGGGTTCTCGTCTCACCTTCTCAAGGACTGCCGCTTCCAGCTTATCAGGAGGAAGCTGCGCCATCGCCTCGTCGAAAGCAGCGGTTAGTTTGTCTATGTCGAGCGCCTTGCCCTCAATAGCGCTGTCCAGCTTCGAGTATTCAACCGCCAGGTCCTTAATGCCAGTTAAAGCGGAAGTCAGTTTAGCCGCTCGTTCCTTAGCTTCTTTCTCAACAGCATCATTTGAAGTATCAGACATCTTTTCAACCTCCAATTAACAACCACTTTATAAACTTTATGCATGATACCTTGTCGTCATTCTAGACCGATTCATGGTTTTATTTCCTCTCGCAGGCCAATCAGTAAACAAGGCCTTCATTGCTTCGCTTACGCGCCTCGCCGGCCTCTCTGTCCGCCAGACAAAAATGCCAGCTGCCACCCATAGGATGACCTGCCCTGCTATGAGCGAAGGCACCAGGCTTATCCGCAGCTGGCTGTACGTTAGTAACATCGAAATTACAAGCCCAACGCCGATAAACCAGAAAAAGGAGCTCTCTTTGCGGTTAAACCGCCCAGTCAGGAATTGGAGGAATCCTACAACTCCAAAGGCGGCTAACAGGAAGTATCCAGCGTACGCCGATATCGCTGTGAATATTAGAAATCCGATTATGCCTATTTCTGACGGTATCCCGCTTTCTGTTTTTGTCCACTTCATTTAAGTTCACCCCGTTTCTACGAAACGCTTGTTCGTTTTATAGCAGTTAAAGCAACCCATCATCTACTTGTCCCTTCTGGTATATTTAAAATGAGTCCTTATCGTGGGCAACTATATTTGGTATCTGGGCTACTTTCAATCTAGGGCCATATGGGCCAACAATTCATGGTAGATAGCCTCTGCTTCAACTGCTTCTTCTACGAGGCCTTTTTTGCGGAGCCTTCCAATGAAGTCGTTTGCGTGTTCAAGCCGGGTGTCGTATTTGTCAATGTCCACTGTGGTTATTTCGCTTATTGGGGCTCCGTTTTTATACCTGAATGACGCGGTGTCTTCCACGTCTTCACCAGAATAGTCAAACGTTATCGTGCAGTTTTCTTCCTGTGAAAACTTTCTGATATCCAGCCAGGTTTTTGATTTGGTCCCCAGGTATGGTTCCCAGTCATAAATATCATTCCCATAGATGTCAAAGGTTATTGTTATGTCGTTGCCACATTTTATATCTGGCTTTTCTGCCTGGCCTCCAACCGCCCTTTCAACCCCCCGTGTAACATGGTTAAGGAATGATTTGTAGGCTTTTGGCGACTCGTATGGCTTTTCAAATGTTATTATGACAGCTTGGTAATATCCCATGTCTAAATCACTAAGTGACAGCGATCATAAACATGAATCCAACGAACATGGTCGACAGGACCCCAAAAACCGGCTGGGACGACATGCTCCCAACAGCCCCTAAGAAAGCTCCAAGGCCGGTAGTCGTGACGACTGCGACCTTCTCATTACGGGTGAATGGGTTCATTATCATAACCTCCTCTTGTCGTTATTTAAACGTGTACTAAGGCGTCCTTCTTATTACTTGCGTCACTTCGATATCTTGGCTGGTATACGATATTTTGCTATTGGTGGCTTCTGCTTCAATATACCAGTCTCGCTCTTCTTTAGTGAGGAAAGACACCACGTTCATCGCTTCACAGGCGCCGCATTCATGAACTGCTTGATAGATCCTCTGGTCTGTATACTGTATCCACGCGCTGCCTGGTCCGACCCCGACGTGCCGGTACTTGAAATTACTTGTCCTATTTAACTCGTTTTGTATTTTTACCAACTCGTCGCGGTCTTTAATATACTGCGCCGCCTGTTCATTCGTAAGCTTGTATATATCGATGAACACCTTTGGCTCTAACTGCTCGATTTGTTCCATCAGTTTACGTTCTTCTTCAGTAATCATAATTTAAACCTCCTGAGGTCAACCAACAGTGCCAGCATGATGTCTTCGCTGGCCGGTTTAAGCGGTGTTATATCTGCGCGGGTTTACCGGCTTGCTATAACAGCGTAATGTTCCCTTGGTAGACTACGCGCCCGCCTTCGGAAACAACTGCCTTGAGTGTTGAAGGGACAGGTGACAGTGTGAGCAGCGTGAACGGGAGGGCGTGCGCCACAGAGACTTCACCTGATGCCAAGACGATAGATTCATTAGTTATACTGTATGTATAGTTTCTAATCCCGGGGCCCGTATAGTTGATGCTAAGGTAGACATTGGGCGGAGTGTAGTTTGGTAAATACGCGCTAGGAGCAGGCCAGTATATTCCGAATGAAACCTCTTGGTTCGGGCCCTGAAGCGACATGTTATATGTGGCCACGATGAGTACGATGACCCCGGCTACAGCGGCCATAGGAAGAAGCTTCCTTCTTATTACAGCCTTACCTGATAGCGTCAAACAGACCCCCTCCTCCTTAGCGCAATGTAGATGAAAACCATTGGGATGATGAAGATCATTGCTCCGGACGGGAGGTCTGGGACTGCCGCGGTTACAGTAAAGGTTGAGGTGCTAAGAACTGTCGAGCACGATGTGTCTGAACATATTTTCAAGGTCCAGGTGCCCGTCGGGTCTGAATTGGTAATCGTGTAACCAGTAGAGTCGCAAACCGACTTCGCGTCCCCTGTCGCCTTGACCCCATTACTTATCAGGGCAGGTGTCCCGGCGGGATAGTAGTAACCCAGGTAGTAAGTGTGTCCGTTGCTTAACCCCGCACCATAGCCATAGACGGTTTGCCCCTGTGTAAAGGACGTAGTTGACGGGGAAGCGCAGGAGCTGTTGTTGTATGCGCCGGGTGTCTGAGCGAACACTGCTGGTGAGCCGAGTAGCGAGAGAATTATTGTCCCAAACACTATAATAATGACTCGGCGGTTGATAGAGCCTATCGTTTTTGTCTTTCTGTCCAATGTGTTACTTCACCTCTTTTGCCTAAATTACTAATCCAGCGCAGAAAGTCTACTGCTTAATCGTTGGTAACCCACCTATGATAGCCTCAATTGTCTCAGTTAAGCTTGTCTGCTAATACCGGGACCAACAGGACAATCGTGGCATATGCATGCGCTGTCGTCGGGGCGTAATCAATTTTATGAAGCAGCTCGTTATATGTCTTTTCTGCATCGAATTCCTTATATGCGTCCAAAAACTCAGCTTTATGGGTCTTCCATAGCCGGCTCTTCTTGCACGTTTCGGCTAATTCCATAATTTCAGGTTTCGCTTCAAACAGAGATTTTGTTTCAAGTATCTCGAACAGTTTTGCAGCCTGTCGTCCGATTTGGTCTTTTGTCATTTAATCACCCTCTAAACGAGATCTGACTGGGCCAGACTGTCGACTATGTTAGGGCCTCTGAGTTCTGGGATTGTGGTGCCAATGCCAGATGAAACCCCTGGGTACTTCGTGTAATACGCGGTTATATGGCCCATGGAAGCTCCCCATGTCATTTCAATTGTAAACTCGCCGCATCTTATTATAGTATACAGGATAACAATGTTTCCATGCGGCGCGCTGATATCGACCATGAACCCGCCGGCCCATATGTTCTTCTTCATATCCCTTTACCTGGCGGTGTGTTGTCAGAACGGCCGTTGGTTGTAAGGTCTGCCCCTCTCCTTAACGACAGCCAAGAAGGCAGCGCTTCGATGTCATGTCTGATCCTATCTGGGAATGGGATTTTCCTGCAACTCTGGCTTTGGCATACCGAACCGACCAGGTAGAAACGGGAGCATCTTGAGCATGTCACGTAATAGCTAAGGGTCTCGGGATTGAATTTTAATATACGGACCCGGCCGTATGATTCTATCCCCCTGTTCCTCTTTGCTGCACTGCAGGCAGGGCACGTCAGCTCTCCCCCGGGTCCAGCAAACACGGTAGAATCTGGATAAAACTCCCCACGCCAACCGCAGCCTAAACATACTTCTTGAAGCATCTGACCACCTACTTGTCATATTTTAATGTCTCTACTTAGGATACTCAAATACCCCTGACACTACTTGCTGTCTCGCGCTCCGACAACTTTAGTGTTGAGAAGGGTGCCTGGTCTGAGGGTATCGTTATACAGCCGGAACATGTCACGGGGAATCGCGACCCTGTGTTCTGCGGCTTCAAGATGGAGGTGCTTCGCAATGACCGGCATGGCTATCTTTGTATCTAACCAGCCTGACTTACCGTGCGCGGCGATTACTTCGTCGTAGGCATGCTGGAGAGACCGGGTTATACGTTCCATGTCCATCATAGGCAACGCCGGACCAGCCGGTTTGTCCTTTATAGGGACTTTCGAGACGTCAATTACAACCCGCTGCTTGAACATCACCGTCTTGGGGTCGCCGTATGTCTTGCAGACCACCCCCTCATAATGGTTTTCATTGCACCAGGTCATCATCTCAGAGAGCATGGTCCCTATCTCATCTATGGAGTTCGGCGTAAACCTTCTGAGGCACTGGACAAGACGTATCTTGTATGCACTTGACAGGGACGTTAGTTTGTCATAGTCGAACCAACGGTATGTATTGCCGTCTATTATGTCAAAGAGGTGCCATTCTGGGACCGTTTTGACTTCTAGCTCTATCTTTGTAGGCCCACGGCCAGAAAGGAGCTCCCCGAACGCGTTTACACCTGGGTAGTCTTTAAGCAACCCAACGATCCCGGCGTAATCCTGGCTGGCCTTCATCCGCTTTTCGATGTCTTCTGGAGCGCGGGCCTGATGGTGGCTGCCTATGCATGGGACCCCGTTGTCCGTGTAATTAGAAACGTTCGAGCCGTCTCTTTTAACGGTCACTACCATTTCTCTGCCTATCAGCAACTCTTTATATTCTACCCGTCTCAAGCTCTCTAAGTCCGGATACTTTATGAACGGCATGTCATCCACCTCCATTGAATGTATTTAACCCTGTCTGTCAGGCGTCTCTTCAGCCAGCCCGCCCTCTATCGGTCTTTGACCTCATATGTGGCTTGCTTTACCACAGGCAGTGAAAGCATGTCTTGTTTTGAGGTGACAAATGTCAGGACACCGTTCTGGATCACCCTGGCTATCCTACCTTCTGGGATGATATCTGCGACAGCCCAGAAGGCATCGAACGGCACCTCGACAAGATGGTCTCTGTCCCGGAATTGCACCACAGTACCCCCACCAGTCCAGTGGGCCTTTTCTATGGCGGTCCGGAGTGCACCTTTCATAGCGGTAGCGCCTTGGCGGCCATGATTATCGCTTTCGCCTGGGATTTCATAGCCCCGTGTATTGTTATATCAAACGTCGTCCCGTCCTCTGAGCTTACGTCGATCCAGCCGATACCTTGCCGAATTTCTTCACAAGCACGCTGTATTTCTTGGTTCAATAATTCCTCCTCCTATGTCTTGCCAATCAACCCCACTGAGATTACGACAGGGCCTGAATTGCTTCTATTGGTATGTCCTTTTTAATCGCCGTTATGACACCAGTTTTGTACTGGGGTGTTATCAGTTGGATGGATTTCTGTACTATTACCGGGTTATTCCGTCTTATGACAACGGCGTGACCGTCAGCATAACTCAAGTCCATGGTCTTAAAGTCCTTGCCGTTTATCTTGACGTAGTCTTCAATGATGTCGTATTTGTTGTTTAAATCCGACACAACGCTGGCGACTGGATTGCTTTTTATCTTAAGGAGCGTATAAGGAGACAGAATATTGATTAAATACTGGATGTTGATAGCCTTGGTTTTTATGCTTAAAAGATACGCTATCTGGTTGAATGGCGGGACTCTCGTTGGGTTTATGGTCAGCGTCCCTGAGTTGAACGGGATTGATATGGCGTAGCCAGATGTCCCGGTCGTGGTAGCATGTAAGCCTAACTGGTCGAGCTCCTTCTTGGCCTTGATATATGTGTCAACCATCTCATTAATACCCTGTTCATCGTCTAACCCTAACTTTACCTCAAGTTCATGATAACTACGGGCGGTCAGACTTTCATCTAACATATACAGCAGCAGGTTGGCAGTAAATTCAGAAACTTCATATGTCTGGATGGCGTGCTTAGTGTTGACGGTGTTGACCAACGTGCCATTTTGCGCGAGGATCATCAAAGCCCGCATGTCCAAAGGAGACAATGACAACGTGATAAGAGGCTCTTTACCGATCTTCAATGATGGGCGGTTGTTAAAATTTAATACTACTTTCATCCTTCCACCTTACTAGGGTCCGATAAAGCGCTAGCAACCTCAAACGGAATGTTATGTCTCAATGACGTCCTTACCACCTCTGCTGTTGATTCGCAAACAACCGTCGGAGTCGTGTTATCTAGTATAATGGTGTCGTTTATGATACGTTTAGCGTGCTGCTGGGGCGTGATACTATATAGAGCTTTCGGATCACAGACCAAGTCAACGAGCCCTTCATGCGGCGGATACAATACTCTAAATAGGTGCATGTAAGAGTGCAACATCATCTGAGTAACCTCGATTTTCAGGACGCCATTGAACGTGATATCGAACCGGTTTGAGGGCAGGGGGTGTATACTCTTGGAGTGTTTATACTCATTAATGTTAAGAAACGTAAAAGTGCCGTCAGATGTTGTAACCGTCACATTTTTCCTTGCAAATATATCACCAATCGCTGTTTTGATCACTTTGATTTCATCGGTGATAGGGCCTAATATGGATTGAATCTTCTCCGGGATGTCGAAATTGTCATATAATACCTTCGATATTTTTGCCGTGACCACAGGGTCCTGTGGTGGCGGGCTCTGCTCATGCGAGAATCAAAAACGGGGGCGGCCATCAGTCCCACTTCATCTCGTGCCTTGCTTCTTGGTAGGCCTGATGCTCCGCGAACTCTTCCGCGTCCATCTCGAACCGCATCTGTTCGGTGGTCATGCATCCATAGCCATCCATGGCGGGTTATATACGCCTTCCCTCTATCGCCATCCATAGACGTATGGTTAAATACTGGGGCTGTCGGTAGGATGTCCGATGATGAAGAAATACACGGTCGCGATAACGGAGGAGTTGGAGTGGAGGCTCGAAGCGGAGCGGAAGAGGAGAGCGTTGGACTCCATACCTGAAGTGATGCGAACAATCGTAAGCGAGGCGCTCTCAAAATCTCAGCCCCAGTAGTCTCAAAAGGGTTCCAATAGGGATGGCAACCGCAGAAACGGTAAACAGCATGAAGATAAGATGGGTGTAGTGGTCTTGCAACAGATACCACGCCCGTTTGATTCGGATGAACTGGAAGAGGAAGAAACCAAAGCCATCCTCGTCCTCGGTATTCTCGCCTCCATCGCCGTCGGTTTTCAGTTGGACTCGGCGCACTCCTTCCCTTTCATTGACCACCTCGGAGCGCCGCCCGTCTGGGTGAGGGTCTTCGAAATTCTCGGGCTGGTGACGATTGTCTATTTCTTCGTGCTTTACCTTGGTTTCTTGACGTTGACCCTCGCATTCAGGCCAAAAGGGAAGTGGCTTCGCCGAATGAAGTTTTGGAGCGGGTTCTGTTTCAAAGTGGGTGCGATTGGCCTCGCCCTTGGACTTTGCGCCTACGCTCTCCGAGTCTTTCTCTAAGAGGACTGCCCGGCCTTCGGTTTGGGAGGCAACATGCGAACATAGCGCCACAACTGCAAGAAGAACCCGATGCCCATCACGACGGTGAGAGGAGGAATCGTATAGACGTAGACTACCGTTGGTATGGGAAGGTAATGATGAACGGTTATGAACCCTGGTGTGAACTCGTAGTTGTAGACCCAGTTGAGCCCATTCACGAATGTCGCGAGGGTGACTATCACAGACCACCAGACTTGACTCTGAACCCCACGGGCGTATCTCCTCCCCTTGTATGGCCAAAGTTCGCCCTTTCGCTCCGGCCAGATTACCATTACTGTGAGCAAGATGGCCAGGGGTAGAAAGAAGAGGGCGATAATGCGGAGAGGTGTGCTGGGAAAGGTCACGCTGAAGGCCAAGTCCATGAATACAAGGAATATGGCGGCGGGGACAATCCTGTTTGCGACCGACCTGTCCAACGCTACCTGCACCCTCCTGTGTCAAATGATTTAGCCATTCGGCATCGTCCGGATGTTGCGGGTCTGGTGCTGACCCTCCCCGGCCCAAGCCAACGCAACAGAACCCCCATACGAACCCGGCAAGCCTGTCTGGGATTTCTATCCTGAGACGTCCATTATCCGTTAGTGACACCTTACCGTTTGAACAGAGTATGGCCCAGACCCCATCCCGTATTTTTCCGTTTTCAGTGTAAAACGCGGCGGTTTCTACCCTGCTGCCAAATACGATCGAGTTATGGGATACATACACGGTTGCTGTCATGGCAAATCACCCCTGTGCACTTAAGGTTATTTGGTGTTTGAACTAAGCGCTTCTGCTACCTTTATCGATACCCCGTTCTTCATGGCTGTTAACACTGTCCCGATAATGTTTTTGTTGATATTTTGTATCATCGTTGGCTTAGAACTAAGGTACTGGGTGACGAATACCAGCCCATCTGCGATAAGAATCTGACCGTCATGGAGCAAATACCCACCCAACAACATTGATAGCGTGTTTATGGGGTTTCGTATGAGATCCGGGACCATTATTCTTGGTATCGACACGTCAGTCAGCAACACTTGTGCTTTTTTGTTGATCATTAAAACCCGCCAGAGCTTGGCGTTTGGGGCCCTTGACAAAAAGGTCTCAACCGTCTTGTTGGTAAGGGTGATTTCTACGGCGTCTTCTAACTTCATCACACAATAGATTATCTCATCAGCGTCCTTTGGCGTCATTTTGATTAATGAAGCGTCGTCGGCTTTTAAATCGGAGTCGCTGAGACCTATATGGAGGTCCGCAGGGTTGACATGTGTTATATCAGCCATCATCATATACCTGAGCAGGGTGTCAGAGACGTATATCTCGCCTGATATGCTGGCCTGGTGCCCGTTTACTGAAAATACCTTCTCGATAAATGCTCGCGGGATCGTTGAAAACTCAAACTCATTTTTGGGTATAAAATACGGAGATGCCACGCCGCTTTTTGAAATGTCGATCCTGGTTGTTTTCTGGGATGCGTCCTCTGGGAATGCTGTTAGTATTTTTACAATCGCCAAGGAGGTCACCTCTTCCTTCTGACTTTTTCATGCTCAGCAGCATACTTGTTAGACTCTAGGGTTATCTTTGTCAGACGCCTGCAGAACATACCGAGCTCTGCTTTATGACGTTTATCTATAGGACGTCCTTTGGTCTTAGCATACGCAATCATCAAGACTTCATCTTCAGCCCGCTCAACCAAAATCATGGACGTGTTTAGGTATTTGGTTAAAAAGACGCGTTCCTCCTGAGGAAGGCGCATGTCACTGGTAACAGTCTTGATGAGATTTGTTATCTCATCGTAAACCGGGGCTATATTGATTATATCATTGGTGCGTATCCGTTCTACGCTAGATCCGACAAGTCTTGATACGAGACTGGCGTAATACTGGATTACACTATTGATATGGGCGGTCGTAGACGGCATGACAACTTCAGAACCTACTATATGATCCATATGATGAAGAGGCGCACGGTATTTAAAAACGTTTCTGTCCTGGTAATATCAGCTGCCCGCGAAGGCACGACCGGCGCCCTTTAAGACTAGATGACGTTGTCTAAGTTTAAGGACTGAGCGCTTCGAGGGCGTCGATTGGAACTCCAGTCAGGATTGAAGACACCACAGTTTTAGGTATCTTTCCGATTTTACTGTATAATGTTTTGTAGCCATCATTGTATTCTGTTATCCATTCTGTATTATCTGGTAACGACATTGAAAGACCCGAAATGACCCCGTTCAAGTTCTCTACTAGATTGAAGATGAGTCTCCTGGTTATCTTGACGTTCATTAACCGCAAACTAACCTCGTGGTTTTTAAGAATGATTACGCCAACATCATTTTGTGTGAATATGACTGAGCAAGTTATCCCGTCATTTGAGATTTCCACTGGAGTTTCTGTCGATAAAGTCCATATATCGCGCATTTTTATGATGTTATCTAGGTTCACTGAAAATGGGTTGCCGGCTAAAAGGCAGTCCCTTACAACATTCCAAGTTGAGGTCATCAGAGGGGTTGTTTCTAATAGATAAACGCATATCTTGGCTGTTTCTTTTGATACATGCGCCTCAAAAATGAGGGCATCGCGTCTTCGCCAGCGATTTTTAAGCGCCATGACGATTATTGGGCCGGCGACGTCATTAAACTTTGTTATATAACAGCTTAGAGGTAGTTTGTCCAGTCCGGTAAACGTAAACCAGTTCAACGAGGAAGCGACATACTGCACTGTTACGCCAATTTTATTTACACCAGATCGCCGTTGAAACGCTCAGCCAGGACATCCTTTAATGGCCTCCATTTTTCAACGCCATCAATGTCGTCAGCGACCTTGACTTCATATTGGTATCTGAGCGAAAGCCCAGTATCCCCCTGGGTTATCATCAGGGCGACACGCATAGGCTTATGAGTTTCACTGAGTGGCTCTACGATGTTTTTGATGATCCCTTCTATTGTTTCAGGGTGCAAGTTGCTAAAGGTCCCAGTATGGGTCACCAGGCCGTACTCTTCTAACGCAGCCATTTCAGTGAGCAACTGGTTATATACCGCAGGGTGCGTGTTTTTGAGAGTGTCAAGAGACAGGTTACAGTTAATCTTGTCATTGTCCATATGCAACTTCCTCCATATTCTAATATAGCGCTATCGCGGTTTGGATTGATATGCCGTTAAGGATGGCCATTATAACGGATTTTAACAATTTGGCTGATTTTACTTCCTTGGCCCCGTCAATGTCGATGATATCAGAGTTGCCGTCTCCGTTCAAAAGCCAAATGACGCCGAGCACATGCTCTAGCTTTCCATTGACTCTAAAGGCGTCACACGAACAAACAAAATCACTCCTTACGGTGATGGTGTTGAACCCAGTCCTTATTTTGGTTGTCCAGAAATCCTGGTCCGGGCGTTTTTTAGAGACTATGGTGGTTTTGTTGAATTCAAACCGGCGTTTCTCATATCCATGCTTCACATTTAACACCCAAACTGGGCGGGGACGCAAGTTGACGAATACGTCGTGCTGGCCCCTGCTGTGGCTGCAGACGTGTATGTGAACCCGCCATATTTCATCACGGCCACGGCCAGCACTATCATGACGGTCACGATAACGATTGAGATCAGCGTGGTTTTTTGCATTTATATCACGCTCCTGCTCAGCCAGATTAACACCACACCTATCATTATGAACAGCCCGTTCCCGAGGAAGCTGTTATACTTCCAGTGGGCTATGGCTATTCTTTTCTTGAAACTATAGACACCTGCCATCGTGAAGGAGTCTAGCAGCAAATGACCGGCCGCTATAATGACACCGAGCTCGACGGCCCAGATGATTGCTGGTTGCGACCCGTTAAGGAGCACCCCGAGGAGGCCCCACCCCATGACTGCACCCCATATAGGTGCGGTGAATATTGAATGGGTAAGCCGCGTCCTTGCTGGCACGTTCCTGTACCCCTGGGGTGTGTCAACGACCTTCCTTCTATGACCGAGCACGTCGATCACAAAGTTTACTATAATGGCCAGCCCCAGACCGATTAAAGTAGCTATCGACAGGCCTATGGGACTTGGTAGAAACCTGGCCACAACGAACGCGACCAGGCCAATACTAAAAATATAGTGCGTTATAAGCTTCATAACAAACGCCCCCTAATGTTGGTGTATGGTTTATCACGCGCTCTTGGAGCATAGAACCATAGTGTTGCCCAGGCGCCAGCGTTGCCGTCTGGCCTATTGCGATACCGCCTGTCCAGCCATAAGGCCGGCCTGGGCTACGGCGTAAACTGCACTGTAGTAGTGACTCCGATTTTTTTGTCATTACGCCAGACGCTGTCTACCTCATGGTTACGACCTGGAGCCAAAACCGCCTCTTTCGCGGTTGCTTCGTCTTCATACCCAGAGAGCCACATCTCCCCGTCGTTGTTTAGATCGAGAATGACGTAATTTAAGTTCTCAGGGAAGATTCCCAACTCAATTTCGCGGATATCTTCTACGTAACATGTTTCTTTGACGTATTTAACAAGGTTCGGCCAGTATTTCTCTAGTTTTCCGTAGATTCTACCATCATCTATCATACCAATTACCTCCTTTACAATGTTAACACGATTTATGAGGCCTTATTTGGACTGCAGGCCCGAGCTAGCGAGACTTCATCTCGGCTCTTAACGACTTTTGGAGTCAGGACCATGATGGGTGATTAAACAGCGCACGTGCTTTGACAAAGTAGGGGCAAATCTCTCCTGGAAACCAAAACTGTGATTTTCAGGCGTAACCGTGGTTCCGGGACGACATGTTAAAACCACCGGAGCAGCGCGAGATTGAACGTCTTACCGCAGGATTTGCAGAATACGCCGATTTTGGCCGGTGGCATATCTCCGTCTTCGTCGCTCAAATGGAGCCCGCCAAGCCAGATATGCTCGCATAACTGCAGCCCTAGTTTAGGAGTGTTCCGATAATCGACCTTTATTCTGTTCACAGTTCTCACCTTGTTTTACTAGGGGTTTCTTCTGTTATCACTTTATACCCGTCTATAGAGATCACGATTTTGCCCAGCTTCTTTTCGGCCAACGCTGTCAATTCTGACACTTCGACCGGATCAGGTTCGTTTGAATTAAACCTGAACGGCTCTTCAGGCGCCAATACGATGGAGCATTGCTCTTCTAACCGGGCATACGGGGTCGAATCGTTTTCAGCAGCGTGACGTATGAGCGCCTCTTTGGTCCAGTTGGTGTATGTGACCCTGACCAAAACATATCTCTTAACAATTCTCCGAGGTCCGTCTACATGTACAGAATGCGTTACAGTTGCAGTTGGCATTATCATCATCCTCCTATTGTCAGTCTTAATGTCCCTTTCATCATGTCTATATTTTATACTACCGTGTCTGTTCAGTTCATAGCGCATATTTTTGTTCAAACAATGGTTACTTCAGTGCTGTCAGCGCCTCTAATGGAATGTCTTTCATGATTGCTGTTATGATGTCGGATTTGTATTGTCTCGAGAGTTTTTGGACTTTCATGACCTTTTTTACTGGGATGCCTCGCCTTATCACCGTGGTCAGGATCTGGTCAGACGGCGGCCAGACCTTGATGGTATAATCTTTGCCGTTTATTTTAATATAACCGTCAGTGATCATAAACGGGCTGTTCAGATCAGACACGACCTTCTTTATAGGGTCATTCTTCAAATATAGCAGACTGCTAGCGGAAAAAAGGACCGTAAGATATTGAATGTGGAGGTCCAAAGTCTTTATATCGAAGAGAAACACGTTGGGATTATTGTGATAAGTGGTAGAGAACGTCACAGGACGTATCCTTAATGCCCCTGAGTTGAACGGGATTGATATGCTCCCACCACCCTTCCCATGTGCAGGCGTGATTAACGCCTCAAATTCTTTCCTGGCCTCGACATGCTTGTCGACCATGGCGCCGAGCTCTTTCACGCTCCTGACCCCACCAATCTTCCTTTCAAGTTCTATGGAATCTGGGGAGTCCAGGATATACCGCAGCAGATTAGCGGTGTCTTCTGGGACTTCGTAGGTGTGGATGAGGTGGGGTGATAAGATGGTGCTGATCTTTGTGCCGCTCTCTCCAAGGATTATCATCGCCTGTAGATGCAGCCCCCATGGTGCTAGCTTATACGGGCCGTCGTCCCCGATCTGTATTGTGGGATGGTTGTTGAAATTTATTATCACGCGCATTTTTCCACCACCTAGTTCGTTTCTGATATCAAAGCCTTAGCCGCATTGAACGATATCTGGCGCTTTAAAGCCACAGACAAGACCTCGGATGTCATATAACGATCCGCCCATGGGGTCGTGCCGTCTATGACAATATTGCCATCTATGGCACAGCGCGCATTTCGGAGTGCCATGCAGGTCGCGGAACTTCCAAGTTTGCTAGCCAGCTCAATAAGACCTAAATGTGGCGGAAGTACCATCTCATAGAAGGTGGTTTCATGCCTTACTCGTATGCGCCAAAGTTCGATTTTAACAGTTCCTTCGAACTTTATATCAAGATAACCTAAAAACGTGCGTAGACTTTTGGTCTTTGGACGCACCGAATGCCATTTATGAGGTATGAACGTAAAGACGCCACCGTCGAATGCTGTGACTACGGTCGGCTTCTCCCGTTCTAGACTGTCTATTATTGTGTCGAATGACGCTGCCTGCTTTATAATCTGGTTAAGGGCTCCAGGAATCCTTTCAGGGGTGTCAAAATTGTCATGCAATATCTGGGGCAATATATTGTCCACGACGTCAGAAGTGAACCGCCAATGGCCTACCTTGTATGTATCCAGAATGGCGTTCACTACTTCAATAAAGCGGTCTGGGATTTCGATTCTTATATTTTCTGGGGTGGGTGATGATATTTTCCCATTAGAGCAAAGTATCGCCAAGACGAGGTTCCTTACTTTAACCCCATTATTGAGGAACGACATTTGCTCGTTCCTGTCGCCCATCGTGATCACATTGTTTGTTATAAAAACAACCGCCATGCGCCTCACCTCGTGTGTTGTTCACTGAAATCCCTCTGGTCCCTTTTGGTTCAACTGGCGATGGGATCTGGCCTTTATCTGCAGGTCTTCCTCTGCAATCAGCCCAGCGCCGCTACCGCCTGGATCGGTATACCTTTTTGGATGGCCGTGAAGACCGCTTCTCTCATTTCAGTTGTCTTCGCCACCGGCTTTCCGTCAATCCACATGTCGAACTGTTCTTTAAAAAGCTCCTCCCAGATGTTATTCAATATGTGCCGTAGCTGGTCCTCTTCACAGCCAAATAACTTATCGCAGGAGCAAAACAGAGCGCTTTGTATAACGATTTTGTTGGAGGGGGTCTTTATCACAGTTGTCCAGCCCGATACCTTCTCAAAGTTAGAGGTGACGATGGTGCTATTGAACACAAACTTACGGTGGGCGTGCTTATCTGGGGCTTCGTGGGGGTTACTCGTTGGACTCACTCCTCCTGGTTAAGTTAACTCAGCTGACAGCCGAATGAGACGGGTCCAGCGGGCCATAAAATCCTGATGACAGACTAAGGCTAGAGATGGAGCATGCTATGGGGGTCATTTAGCCGTCGTCCTATAAGATCAAGATTAGGCAGTTTCTCGTTTAGCCCGCTTTTGGACGAAGTAGTCTTTATATTCGTTCTCTATCTTGTCTGCGACCTCGTCTGACTTGTCGAACATCTTCAGCCGGCGATACCATTCTGCTATGAGCACCCGACCCCACTGCACCAGCAACGGCTGCTTGATCAGGTCCAGCATGCGGATCGCACTTGTTACCCGCTCAGCCTGATCAGCTCCTGGCTTCACACAATGGAGGTTTATGTTGTTGACTGTTTTCAGATCGCTCTGGAGGCGGTAATACGAGTCTGGTCCTAAAGGTATGGGTTTGTAATGGTCATAGACGTTATCTGACGGCAACTGATCCAAGATTGCCCGGACCATCTTTACATCAGATTCATACAGATGTAACGAGTTGGTGATATGGGTGTATGACCCGAGCCCGACTCCAAGGTCTGCCGCGAACACTTGCTGATAGAACTGGAAGGTGAAGGTGTCAAGACATAACCCTATCCTGGCGTCATTAGAGCGCATATTGGTTATGGCGTGCAGTTTGTCGTCTCGTATCAGGTATGACAGGCTTATCGTGCACGCGATGTCTGGTGACTCATATACTTCCTGGATCGGGTTGTGTATTATGGCGACGGCGCGCCTGGTGTCCTTCTGGTCACGCAGGGTGTCATATATCCTGTGAAACTGGTGCAGCCCTGTTATTTTCAGGCGGTCGTAATAATACCCATAATAGGTCCCGGTCACCGGGTTTATGAAACGTTCTACTTGTTTGTTATACGCGATCCCTGTAGGCTTCGAGTTAAACAGGAAATCAAGCGTCTCTGCCATGCCGAAGGGGAGCGGGAGATCTCTGCCCGGGGGGTTAATATAATTCTCCCTTGGGTTCCTGAACGTAAGCACGGCCGGATAAAATTCCTTAGTGTTCATTTCACGGGGCGATGCCGGCAACCCGAATTCAAGCAGGTCCCTGACTATATTGGGCCATTCACGCGCCGAGCTTTCTCCTTCTTTTTGGTACATGCACACCACCTCTTATTCAGATTCAGAGCCTGGGTTCACATCAGACTCTGTTTTAACCGGTAGATTGATTATGCCAGTCTGTCCATAGATATGCTGTTTCACTGAAGATGACCTGATACCACCCTATTTAAACTGGTTTCTATGAAGCCTGGGCCTGGAGAGGGTGTCACTCCTCAACAGCATTACGCCCTGTTTTGTTGACGATTGTTATCACTTCGTTTACTGCTCCGACAGCCGCCTTAGCTGCCGCCTTGCTCTGCGACGCCCCGACGGTTGTTTCTGATTTAGCCTCTGGGTGTTCAAGGTTGTTCCTCAGATGCCTGAGGGCATTGACGTTATCACTGAACGTTATTCCTTTGGCCGCCAGCCTTGAAGTCAAAACCATCCGTTCTTGCGACCTTTCGTCTTCACTGATTTCCACACTGCAGCCGAACCGTTCACAGAGACGTATTATCAGCAATTGGACGAGCAAATCAGCCTCTAAGACCACAGCATCGTAGAACCCTTGTTTATATAGGGCTCTTATTTCGTCAATCTTGTCATTAATCTCTGGCATTCATATGCCCCTCCTTTTTACCAATCCAACGCAGAAGGCCCAGGTGTCTTAGCCCTGGGATGAATGTGCCGCACCCGATAAATAAGCCTTAAATACGTCGGTCGGAGAAAGATGGAAGCCCGCGGCTTCGGCCGTGAGAGGATGTCATTTTCAATGCGTTATGCGAGGTACGAAACCAATAGGAAGCCGTTCCAAATTCCTATACGGTCTAATTTAATGCCAACCCGACCAGTATTATCTTTTTAGCGGCATCTGGGAACGTCATTATTTTCTTATCGGTGGTAAACGAGCTAAAATCTGACCATGAGCTAAAAGTCCGGTTTGCCGTACTGCTCCCTCCCATGGACAGTTCAGACGGGGTCATGAACCGGATACCGTCATGCGGCTCCCACCATGGCGACAGCAATGTAAGGCCTAAGCTCTTTATATCGCTCACTATTTTTGGAGGATAGAACCTTAGGTTAAGCATGAACATGTCAACTGTGCCTTCCTTTGAGATGAAATGGTTTCCTCCGCCGAACCAGAACTTGCAGAACTTGTTGAAACGGGCTGTATCAGATTTATCTGGGACTAACACTTCTCCAAACGTATCTCCAGAACTAATCTCGGACTGCCGGTTTGTGGTGCTTAGGGTCACAAACAGCCCGTTTTCAACGTTGCACATGATGTAGAACAGCTCGTTGCCGTCAAACGCCTCTTCATACACTTTGACGAACTTGTGCTTCTTAAGGTCTCGTATGTATTCTAGCGCGTCCCCTCTAAGGTTAAGGCCAAGGTTGGTCACCATAGGCAGCGTCCCATGATGGATAGATAAGCGGCAAAAGGGTCAGACCTCTGATCTTGGGATTCTTTCATATTTCCACCTCTTATACACCGGGTAAACGGCATGCCTTGAAGTGCGACTTGACCGTCGAATAACCTGAAATCTAGATAAAGGTGGAAAGCCGGTCTGGTGATTTATCTGGTAGGGTTCTGACCCGTCAATCTGGTTGTGCTTATTGGTTTCATACCAGCCCGGCTTGCTGCTGTTGCTTCTTAAGTAGATCTTGGAGAACGAGTTTGCCCGCTTCTTCTGGCCTGATGGCGAACATATAGACCCCTTTGTTATTGAACTTCATAATCTGCTCTTTCAAAGAACTCCTGCTGGGGTCTTCGGTGACCAGACTTATGACCACCCGGTTTTGTTTTGCCAGGCTGAATATCTGGGTACTCGCTTGTTCTGCTTCACTCACGGACCCGTCAGTGATTATGAGGATGAAAGATTCTGCCGGGGTTAGTTTTTCGACCTCATTTAACGCAGAAGTGATGACCGTGTTACCGCCGGTCTTGCTCCTGAGCTCAGAGATGTGTGCAAGCGTTGAGATAGCCCGGGACCCGACCCCCACCCAGTCCTTCGAATTCTTTTCAGTGGTCGCCGCGCGGCTCCCGAAGTAAATCAAAGACGCTGGGATTCTGTTCTTTTTGGCGTATGCGAGGCTCCTTACCGCCGTTATCGTCTCCCAGTAAAGGATCGACCTGTCTTTGAAGAAGGTGTCTGTAGAAGTCGACACGTCGATGACCGCTATGAACGATTTGAACCCGAACGACTGGTTCTCCTGTTTGATATACCTGAAGACGCTTGTGTACTTCTTCTTCCACTTGGTGGGCTCGTACCTGTTTTGCGCGACACTGATTGGGTTTAGCCTGGAGACGTCTCCGCCGAGCCACCGTTTGTTAAGCTTCTGGTATATCGGCATCTGTGAACTGGAGCCTTCCAGGATGTTGAACGGGAGTATCGAGTCCCATATGAGCTGCCTGGTCATATCCTTGGATATGTCTGCGATGGCGTCGTCTGCGTTGATATCGTTGTTATTGAGCAAGTCTTTGATCTGGTCGGCGCTAAGGCCTGCCTGTATCCCGATCCCTGCCACGGCGCTACCCTGAGATGTGGGAGTTGCCTGGCCTCTGCCGCTTCCACACGCCCCTTCCTGAGACCCTGACTGTATTAAGGAATTGAGGTTCTTAGCAGCATCGACGATCAAATCGATGTTTTTTTCGACCTTGCAGGCTTCTTGCTCCTTTATGAGCCTGTAGACGTCACTGACAAGGGTCCTAAATGCTGGAGAGGACCTGATACTGCCATCCATATACGTCTTAGGTACCTTTACCCCCATTGTTTCGGAATAGACCATCTGCAATATATGGAACCCTGAACCTGGCGTGATTTTGCCGTTCTTGACGATCCAGTCTTCCTGTGCGCTACGCATGGCGAACCCTTTGCTGTCGAGGACACTGTCAATGACGGCGTCTGCGATGATGTTCTCCAGTTCATGGGCTTTGCCGTTCGGCACCCTCAGCTCTGCCATGATCCTGGCCTCGATGCGCTTGCCTTCTAAGAAAGAGCTAGGCAGCCCATCTATCGACATGTGCTCGTGCTCATGGCCCATATGTGCCCGTAGGTGCTCGGGTTTGAAGCTGTTCCAGGTCGGTGGGATGTAGATGGTCATATCAGCATACGACGATGAGAACGTGGTCGCCGTCCTGTCTAATTTTACTGTGACGCCCTGAGGTGGAGGAGGGAATAAATTCCTCCTTACCTCTAGAGCTACATCAATCAATTCCTTAGGCGCTGGTTCTGGTTTTTGAGCCTGTGTGCGCATTATTTGCTACCTCCCTGCGGTCTTGTCGGTTAACGCTGATATGGCACCTGAAAAGTCAATCTGTGGGTTGATCTGGTCCAGGACCGTCATGTCGCCTTTCTTCCTGGCCGTCTCTTTTATCATGTCGATGGCCTCGTCCAGAATAGACCTGATTATGAGCTGGTCGATATATTGGTTCCGGAGTTTCATGGCCTCGCCGATGTCTTTGGTGACCCAGACGTTTCTGATCGTCTTGAAGTCCTTGGTGAGCAATTTCGCCTGCTCCACGTATTCCTTAACAAGCGCAGCGGTTGCCTTATATTGGTCACCGTATTTTATGAGGAAATCGGTGCTGTTCCAGAGCACCCTGTGGCTCAGAGACATGATTAGAGCTGGCTCTAGTTCGGGTGTCGACGCGACCTGCCGCTTGTTGATTAGCGCCAAGATCTTCAGAGCCTCAGTGGCGACTATTATAGGCCTTACCTTTGTGATGTTGCCCTTTGAGCATGGGAACGACTTATACGCGCATAAGTCGCAGTCCTTTGTCACCATGAACGGGTCGAACGACTCCATGATCCGGTTCTGCTTGGTGGGGGTATAATAGCATCGCGACAGATGTGACACCAGCCCTATAAGGAACGTCTCGAGGCCGTCGTCGATTTTGACCGTCTTGACAGCCTGCCTTGCCTTGTAGATGATTTCGATCGGCACTGGTTTGATGTTCCCCTTGAGCCGCTCTAACTTTTGTATGATTTCCTTAATCTCTTGCACTGAAGGCGCGGCTGCCATGGTCGAAAACGCGTATCTGTCGAACGTGGCGGCGTCTGTCAGCGCGACGTTGCTCTGGAAGTGTTCGTTTAATGGGTTCGTCGCAAGTATGATGGTGAGCGGCTTGTACTCGACGCGCCCGATGGCGGTATCGTAATACCCCTCATTGAGTATCCTGTGGATTTGCGCCAGGAGCATTGGGCCCTTGAACGCTTCGTCCAGGATTGCCAGATCAGCGCCTAGCATCCTGCCCTTCTTCTCTACATGAGGTGGTTTGCGGCCTAACATTATCGGATGGTCTATTACGGTCCCGAGTATGTCCTGTGGCTCATCCAGGTTGGTCAGGGTCTTGATATAGACAGTTATGGGGACGTCCTTTACAGGCCCCAGGCTGGCCGATTTGGGGTGTTTTAGAACATCTATTTCTACTTTGACCCCGAGTATGGTCCCAAATTCGGTGTAGTTGACATCCACCCCGTCGACCAGGTTCTTGCTCAGCGCGTCAGCGTCCACACCGATCTTAGCTGCGATTTCACCGACGTATTTCAGCAGCTCCCTCTCTGGTATGTAACCGGACGCTTCAGCCTTTGTGGTGAAATCCTTTTCCAGAGTAACCACAGGCTTGTTGAATAAAGAGCCTATGAACTCTGCTATCGAGGTCTTGAAAACCCCTGGCGGGCCCTGAATAAGGACCGGTTTCCCGGCCAGGGTCCCCACCAAGATTGTGTTGGCCATCTGCCATTGCGAATACCCCCGATACACGTTGGTGATGATACTGAATATCTGGTTCAGCATCACAGAAGTTTGTTCGAACTCCGTGATCTGCTGTGTCGCTTCTGTAGTAGTTACCATTTTCTTACCTCCCAAATCCCCATGACAATCGTCTGACTAACGGCACTGTGTCACTGAGCGTATTTATCAGCGTGATGTTAGACGATTCTGCGGTCTGATTCCATGGCTGTTTCCTTAGTAGCAAAGGCACTCCGAGGCTGCCTACTCTAGGATCTGCGTCTATGACGACGGTTGTGTTGTGTGGCAGGGCGACCCGGTCTCCGGAACCAATGACAACCGGTTCAAATTTGTCATAAGGTAACTTCATAAACCTTAGCCACTTCTCTATCCGCTCTACCGTCTGCGTGTCGCCTGACGCCTTGACGGACACCTGACCTAGATTACCGAGGTCGTTGAGCGCCTGAATCGTACCACGCAGGCCGTCGACCGTCTTTATTGCGGTGTAATCGACCCAGACCTTTGAAGCGACCGATGGCGTTATGGGGTATTTCGTGTTTAGTTCATATGGATCGAACGACTCGAGAGTTTTGTTCTGGTTATAAGTCGTGTTATAAGCCTCTAGAAGCCTGTCAGCTGTCCTGGCTATCACGTTCTCTGCTTCAATTGTTACCTTCATTGTGCCTCACTCTCGATCTTCTTAGTTAGCGCGCTGACCTCTGCTGGATCTGTGTAGAACCCATATGACAGCCCGGCCTGGGCGACTACGTTCTTTAGGTAGTAATAATACCACACCCCGAGAGCCTCGGTCGAGTGGTTTGCGCATTTATCATAGCTGGTTTCCCAGTCTGGGCCAAAAGCTCCTGCAAGGTAGTAAATGTCTTTCCTGTAATATCCTAGCGCTGAAATGACGTGTTTGCAGAGTCCGAACCTGCGCTTGGCGTTGTCGTCCTTTCCGTTATATTCTGGGCAGTTGGTGGCGTAGATTTTGTTTTTAAGGTCGAGCGTGACGAGATATGTCGTGGCGCCTTTGACGATGAAATATGCGGCCATGTCCTGGGCCGCCACATATGACGGCTCTCGGTCGAGGGCCCTGAGGATGCGCTGCCAGTTAGATACCGTGTTAGTCCGGCTCCTCATAACGCCAGCAGGCAGCATCGCTGACATTTTTGACCCAGTCAACGAGGTAGACACCCATTTGTCTGTGGCAAAGACGTAGACCATCTCAGCCTCGTCCATGGCTCTGTAGAGTTTGATGTTCGGTTTTGTAAACCTTCCAGTCTGGATTGCATGCGCAAGTTCGGCTATCGTCTTTGGTGCCGTATAGTCAGCGATTGGGAGGGTGAAGGTACTTCTGCTTCCAACCTCAACCGTCTCATCGGTGGTGAGTTTTAGGAGCTCACTAAGCCTGTCAGCTATTGAATCCATCCTCCCATACCGCCTCCTCTACTCTATTATCGTGGTGAACAACGTCCCCTTAAGCTCTGCTACGGCCACCTGGATGTTCTGCGAAGAGTCTTCAGTGGGTGTGAGCCCGCAAGACGCCGCCAGCCTCTTGGTGGCTGCCAGCAGTTGTGTGTTGTCCTTACTCAACATGGCCTGGAGGGTCGAATCCACCATCTCAGCCGTCGAGTAAACCCTCTCTAGGCCCAATGCCCTGGAGAGATCCTTGAGCTGGGCTACCTTCCGTGCGGTGGTCTTAGTGGCCATCGTCGTCCCACCGCTCTGGAGGAGCTCGGCCAGTCTTAGGACCAGGGGCTCGAGCCGGTTCCTTAGGTTGTTCTCAATCTGTGATACCATCTTGTCGCGCCGGGTGTTTATGTCGTTCTCCATCTTTGTAAGTAACTCTTGCTTCCTGACGTCGATGTCAGTCATCATTTTTTGTTTCTTCTCGTCTACAAACTTGAGAAGAGACTCGTCAAAGACGCCGGGGCGCATCAGGCTGAACCTGATGTCTGGATAGGTCATATGCCTCTTTATCTTGGTGGGATCTGCGATCTTGTTCGTTGTGAGGAAGTCGACGATGCTGGCGAAATCAGAGCTGTCCTCAAACGCCTTTATTTCAGACCTGATGACGCCTTCTACTATGTCTTTATTGATCTTGTCGATTGCCCCATACGCGTCAAGCAGCATGTCCTTATGGATGAGCCTCACAGACGTCTTGACGTCCTTTTTGTTGATGTTCTTGATGGTGGTGATGGACGTTGTATATGGCTCCAAGGCTGCCCAGGCCTTGGTGCGGAGGCTCACGATGTGATTGATTGTGGACCCGGGATATGGGACGAACCGCATCACCCGCTTCCGGTCCTCGACCACCCCTTCTTTGGTCTGGTAGACCATCTTCGTCATCTCTATGGTGATCCTCTTCCCTCCGCCCCTGCGTGCATGCAATGCGTACTTGTCGTCTATCGTCGCCAGGAGGTCTTCCAGCCGTGCTAGCACCTCGGGCTGCGACTCTAGATGGGATACGTCGAATATGTAATTGAGTGTTGTGATGTCAGTTATATCCAGGTCAGGTATATACAGTTCCAGTGGGATCAGTTTGGACTTAAGCGCCAACTGTTGTGTCAATGGTCTTTGCCTCCGTTTCACCCTTCTCAGCTACAGGCCCTGTTGGGACCTGGGGGGATGAAGCATCTCTGGGGTCCGTATCCTTTGATGCTGTCATCCTTTCAGTTATGCTCTTCTTTATAGACGCGGCCTTTTCAGGGACCACCTCTTCGAGCATCTTGAAGAGCGGGGTATCGAACACCGGGTATTCGACAGTCCCAGCGAACATGCGTGGCTGGTCCTTCTTCCTGACTTCAAGCCTGGCCCCCTTATCAGTGTACTGGCTTATACCGATGGTAAACCCGTCGGTCTCAACCATCGTCTTGAGCTCGTCTACTGAAAGATATGGGTCTATTCTTGCTGTCACTCTCCCGGCAGATGACGCCGAATAAAGCGCTTCAGCTACCCGGAGGACTGAGCATATGTCGCTGAAGCTTGAGACCGGACTAGTGGTATCAGAATGCGACGACACATTAGAGGTATCCTTTGAAGTTACCACAGTAAGTGGAGCTTCAGTGGCTGGAGTAGGCAGGGTTGGTGCAGCTGCCATCTCAACCGGCTGGGGTGTTGGTGCTACGTCCTTTATCATCGGCACATATTTTGGTATGTTGTAATCCCACTTGGTGATTGTCATGCTGTCGTCGTCTGATATCTTGGTGTGGTAGAGTTCCTCAAGCCTTTGGCGGAGGGTTTCTTTATTCCCATCTGGGACTTCCATCTTTGCCTCTTCATCCGTGATTTCACTGAATTTCTTTGTTGTTACTTCAGTTATGATGGCCCTGTCCATCAGTTTCATATAATGCCGTCTGTCCCAGCTGCAGGTCAGAGTGACGATATCGTTTGGCAGGTACTCTTTCTGGCCGAACCTGATGGTCGCTGTCTTGGTTTTATTGGCTATAGCGTTCTCAATAGCCGTTGATGGGAACGAATTGAGTATCTTGTCGTCTGGGAGGTTCCCAACGACCTTCTTAGGGTTGTCAAGCAGCGCCTTGGTCTGGGTATACATTGCAGGCCATAGAGCGTCCTCATAGTTCTTGGTGAATTCCAGGATCATGGACTCAATGCCTGCGTCATTGCCATAAATGATGATTGCCGGGGCATTTTTGATGACGCCTGCTTGCGCCTTCCAGTAAGCAAACACCTGAGTGATCCAGGTCCATTCAAACTTACCATTGGTTCTGAACTTGCTCTCAAGGAGGATTGCTGTCCCGTCAAACGTCAGGTTGCCCTCTATGTCATATGAAATGTTGAACGGCGCTGGCACTGATTGTATCTTTGCATACCCTCGCTGATCCCAATACCCAATCTTCATCCCTGGGACCAGAAAGTCGATATACCCCTTTATCGTCTCATATTTGCTGTGGACTTCTCTAAGTGGGATTGAATATTCCAGAAGCGCCTCATAGACGGCGTTTTCTAGCTTCTTGCCCTTCTCTTCACTTGAAAAGTTAGGAGGATGGCGCAACTCATATTCAGCCCGGCCCTTCGCCAGCACAGAAGCCCCGACCCGGCCCTGCGAAAGAGCCAGATGGGACTGCAAACGGGCATAAACGTCGTCAACAAATTCCTTTATAGACTTGTCATAGGTCATATTACTCAATATTTACTCCTCCTGGTTGGTATACGTCGGGACATTGTCCAATTCTTTCGGCAACAGGCCTCTTTTTACCATTTCCTTGGTATGTATGAAGGCCATCAAGTTCCACGCGGCAGCCACATCATGTGGCTCCGATCTATCACCCTCCCGGTATTGGTTGATGTGCCGTAGAGCAGCATCTAGATACCTGGAGAGATCGATACCCGCTTCCCAGTTTCGTCCGTTACCATATTTTATAGCACCGCGTTCGCAGTGCATCGCCAGTTCCTTCAAAAATATCGGGCTTATGAGGTCATACCGGCCCTTCCCGACCGGAGGTTCCCGGACCGCGCCGGAGTTATATGACACCCTTTTACCAGAGTCTGCAAGTTTTTCACCCATAGAGATCACCTCTGTTCAATGGCACGGAACACCACATACTGCACAAAGTCCTTGAACGGTAATGGGACATTGTTGGCAGCTTTGATTGCCGCCACAGGGTATTCTTTTGCCAGTGCCCGGATGCGCTTTATCGCCGGTTCTGGCTCGGTGTCGAGCGTGTTCACCAATGTTATAAACTCTTTGATCATTTGGTGGACGCTCGGCTTCTCTATCTCTTTGTTACACAAAGAGCAGATGTATGTTATGGCGACGTTGCTTTTGTTGTCCTTTGCCCTACACATCTTTCCGCCGCACTCACAAATCAATTCTCGTCACTCCTGTCTTTCTGGGTATGGGAAACGCTCCCACGGCCGCCGTATACTATGGATGAAATCAGGTGGCCATAGCCTTTCTCAGGGACCATCTTGCCCCTGTGTTCGTTGTAGTATACAGGGGGTGCTTCAAAGTACAGATACTTTGGTACTTCAAGATATATGGTCTTTGGATCAATTTTGCGCTCCAGAAGCTGGGCAGCTATAACCGCCATTATGCGTTCGCGTATCTGTTTGTTGAGGGTCCTTGTTATGTCTCTCTCAGCGTCTTCTGGAGATATCTTGAACTTTGAAATGTAGTATGTCTTTAACGTGTCGATTGGCACCCCGTTGAGCCCCATCTCGTCTATCACATTGGCCCTTATCATCTCTGTTTGCTCCTTGTCAAGGAACGTCGCCTTGTCCAGAACGTCTTCTGGCGAGAACGACGTCTGTTCAAATACATGCTTTACAGCGTAGTCTATGATGAACTGGAGGTTCCCGACCATCCTTTCAAAACTAAGGACATCAGCCCGTTTTATCTTGATATACTGATCTGGCCCTTTATAGACGAGCCCCTCTTCTGTCCACCCTGACATCGCATCTTCTGGGGCGGTGGTGCTGACCTTCCATCCTCTTACAGGTTCTACCAGCCCGTTGACCGGGACCATTCTTTTCATGGTCTCATAATCGAGGAATTCATAACCTCTGTCTGTCTCGACCAGGATGTCGAAGACTTTGAATTTGGCGTCAAACGGGTAGAGCATCCCGTATTTCATCTCTTTGTCGACGGCGATGGGGTTGTATTTTGTCAGGAATTCTGAAGAGACGAGTTTCACATCCCTGGCGTCAAAGACCGGGCCGAGCGCCGCCTTTAGCCCTGGTATCACGGAAGACACCACGACGTTGCCCATCTCGTCTATCATCCCGTTAGACCTGCCTTCATTGAATACTGGGAGATACCGCTGTTTGAAAGACGCGAACGTGGTTACTGGTATCCCTGGGACCGTTTGGTTTCCAAGGACAAGGTTGTAATTGATGTCATTGTAGAACCTTGCAGGCTCTATAGTCCCTCTGGTCCTATGTATGAGGCCGCGCTGGAGGGCCAACATCATTATCTGGGTCCCGTTGACCTTTTCTGTCAAGAACCCTCCAGGTGACAGCGCTTCAGAACGCAGGTTGTCTATATGTGGGTAGTTCAGGAGCCACTCAGATGTCGTGACGTCCATAGCGAGGCCAAGATATTTGTTTGTTTTGACACGCTGCATCAAGTACTTCCCACCATCTGAGTTGCTGAAGACCAGCTTGTGGCCTCCGTACTCGAGCTTATGCGACGACTTTAACAGTTCCTTTATATCGTCGAGCTCTTTATGTGTATAAAATAACATGTTCTTGCCTCCTATACTTCAAATGCCGTGGCGACGTTGATGGGGACGCCCATCTCCAGGGCCAGCACCAATGATTTCTTTATTGAATTAACCATCTTGACGGGCTGTGAGTTTATGACAAATGTGGTATGTTGCTTGGTGGCGTTAATGACGTTGGATTTGAAGGCCTGTCTAGTATGTTGGAGCAAAGAAAAGAGCGCCGAAGGGTAGCTTATCCTCACATACGGCATCTCTATGGTATCTATATTTGCCAGTGTCTTCAACCCGAATATAACGGTATAGTTATGGAAAGGGAATGGCTGAACTGTCCGCACCCTGATGTCTACCGTTATATCCTTACCAACATGGACAATATTCTTACCGGCCTCCAACTTATGAAACATATCAATGGTTTTATCGCTTAGTTCTAAGTACGCCTTTAACCTGTCGCGCCTGGCTGGGTTTCCGCATAACCTTTCAAGCACCGATATGTCTACAGTTGTTATCGCTTTCAGTATGGAAGTGTGGGCCATAGGATAGGGGGTATACCGTGAGAACCTGCCATAGACGGCGCATACTAGGCTTTCTATGATTGTTTTACGGTAATCTGACGTCACAAAGAGTTCTTCTTTGTCTGAAGACTTGATTAAGATGCCACTATGTTCGATGCTTATTGTACCTTCTTCTGTCTTTGGCATTTTTAGTATACCGGCAGCGATGCGGCGGCCTGCCAGATATGCAGTGCTTACGACGTCGTTTCTCATGGTATACCACCCCCTGGGCCTTAAACCGAACCGCCTGGTGTGAGTTTCATGTCTAGGAAGAAGCTCTGGAACCCTGGTAACTTTGCCGGGGTCCTTGTGTAGCCTATAGCCGCAAATCCTGCCCTCTTTGCTATGCTCATGGCGGTTTCTTTTGTCGTTATGCTGTCGAGATCGAAGACGTCGCCGTCTGTTAGGATGACGACACCGTCTCCTGGCCGCATCTGCTTGTCGATGACCTCCAAGGCTGGACCGACTTCAGTGCCTCCGCCACCCTTCATCCTCTTAGCGATTCTTGAGGCCACCTCAGAGGGGCTGTCTGCCGTCATCAACTCGTACGCTTTCGCGTCGAAGGCCAGGACTATCACGGTCCCGTTTCTTGCATGGTTCTTGACCAGCCCGATTTCGTATTTCAAGGTCGTTTCATCGATGCTGCCAGACGTGTCGACGAGGTTGAACAGGTCATACCTGTATCCATAGTCGCCGGCAAGCTCGTCGTTCCTTCTGTTGATGTATGCAAAACTGCTGTCGTGGTGCTCATGTAGGTCTATAGTGGATTTGAGGAAGAAGGTCCATGGTGGTTTGACTTCGATGACCTCTGATATAGCCCGGTCCATCTCAGCAGGCATGTTCCCAGCTTGCTGCCCCAACGTCCTCATCCTTGAAAGGATGCGCTTGGTCTCTTCAGCGTCTCGTTTGCTGAAGATGTCTCCACCGTCTTCGCCATCCTCAATCTCTTGGTAGTTGTCGAGTGCCGCGATCAAGTCGTCTTCTGTCATATTCTCGAGGACCTTGTCTGACACATCCTCTAAAAGACGGGCGATTTCTTCTACTGACATCTGCTCGAGGTCCCCTATATCGGTCTTGGTCACTTCTGCGATGGCATCCATCGTAATCTCGTTTTTACCAAGGTCGATTTTGCCAGCGTTGACTTCCCTATCCAGGGAACCACGGATGATGCTATTGACCTTCGCACAGGCGGCTATGTTCCAGGCGTTCTTGGTAAACCCCCGGCCTCTGTAATAATGCCCGAAAGCAAGGTGGAGGCAGGCGTGGAATACGCGGCCTCTTTTGATGTTGAAGTCGGCCCTATTCCATGCTGACCCGTTGACTACCATGCGGCCGTTGTTGTCTACTGAAACCAGCCCAGCCGTTTCCTTGCTTTCGATTATCTTTGCATATTTCAACGGGATGAGCAGGTATGGTGCTTTCTTGTTGAAATAGACCCTGATGTCGATGAAATCTGCCCGTATTGTTTCTTCAGTCATAATGCGCACCTCCTGTTAAAAAAACATGTAGGGCAAGACACTGAGCTTGTCTTGCCCCTCATCGGCTTACTTCACCCGTATCAGACTGGCACCTATTGAGGTGATTAGCTCAGTCACCCTCCTGGCGCTTACAGACTTTTCGGGGTCAAATTTTGGAGACGACTTAGAGATGAATCCGTCTACATACTTGTAGAACCGGAACGTCATTTCTTGCTTAGTAGATGGCAGCATGGAAAGTATCACGGCCATATATTCCTTGCCGCCAATCTGACCCTTACCGTCGTTCATGGTAGCTACGGCAGCCAGGATTTTGAACACGTCAGGCCATGCCTTCTCGACTACCACCTTGTTGGCGATTGACAACGCTGCGAGGCACTTCTGTTCTAGGTCGAAACTGGCGATCTTTGTCGGATCTGCTGCTATCTCTTCAAAGGTCGGTGGGGTGTGTTCTGAAAACTGGACCAGCTCAGATCCGGTCTGACCGAGCTTGCCTTCTGCGAGCTCGACCTTAAAGACCTCATCTGCCGGGCTGCTCCCGAGGGCGTTCCAGGCTACAGCGATGTACTCCATGCCTCTGAGAGTCGCAAACATGCGCATCTCATAGTCTTCGTTCTCTTTCACAGCGTCGGCAAAAATCTTGTCCTCCTTCCAGACGTAGAAGGCGAAGACGCGCTTGTCCCAGTTGTCGCCATGCATCCTGTCCATGTATGTGGCCCAGGACCTAGGGTTCGGCCGGTCGACCTGAATCTTGACACATCTGTCAAGCATCGGCCTCGGAAGTGGCCTTGCGATAGCCGAGAACCTTGGAGGGTTGCACGCGGCTATGACGAAGCTGTCAGGGTGCAACGGAGTGCTCCCTATCTTATGCTCGTCTAGTGTACGCATGATCGCTGCGAACATGTTGTCTCTGCGTTCGTTGGTGATTTCATCTATGAAGAGGATGGTCGGGATGGTGCTTGCCAGTTTGGCTAGCGCCAGGGGCACGAGCCTAGTGAAGTCCGCCTCTTCGTTGACCCGTGGGTAGCCGTTGAGCTCTACAGGGTCGTGCAGGGCAGGGCGGAGGTGCGCGAAGATGAAGTTCTCATCTGGCTTCTCAAGGAGGTTCTTCATCACGTCCGGGTCGTCCTTGATCTTTTCCCAGTCTCTGAATATCCTAGAGGTCTTTAGCGGGGCATGGCATTTCGGACACTCCTGAGGATCGTTTGAATAGACATGCTCCGGCTTTGTCCCACAATTTGCGCATGGGGCTGGGAATTTCTTCACAATGTCGGTAGCCCAAAGCCAGATCGTGGTGGTTTTGCCTACACCTGTGTCGCTTTCTAGCAGCGGGGTTATATAGAAGTGCGTCTTACTTCTAAGTTCAAACAACCTAGTCAGATAGGTAGGTACAGTGTTTATATCCATATTCATATTCCTCCTGTTTTGTCGTCATTCGGCAACAGACGGTAAAATTCTTCTTTTATGAGTCGCTTCAGCAACCTGGCGTTATAGACGAGATGCATCGATATCTCAGCAAACTCGTCTTCAAGGCTTATAGGCCGCACCTTAAAGGCAACCACGGGGGTAGGTGGTAGCGAGAACTCATAGAACTCGGCACTGCCTTCTACAACATTGGGGTCCTTCTCTAGCAGTTTCGAATACTCCCCCATCTCAGCCAACGAAATGAACCCATCGAGAGGAGACAGCCCCATGAGGTTCCTGTTGACCTTAATGAACGGTTTTGCTGCTATCTCCATGGGTTCATATCTGTTCCATGACAGCCCGATCTCCTTTGCAGCTATTAACCGTTCCAGTAACTGACCAAGCATCCGCATCTCCAGCGTCGTCTGAGACTTTCGTATCGCGTTTTTGGTCATATCAATATACTCTTGATATTGCATTTTACCCCCTTCTTAATTCTTTACCTCTATAAAAAGGTCATTATCCTTGAGGGTGTTAAGTGTTATCCGGACTTTGGGTTGGGTCTTGTTCACTACTGACTCTGGTGATACAGTCTGCGGTTTGAGAGGTGTTATAGTCAAATTGTGTCTGGTCACGACATGTTTGAACAGCCAGTCTGGGAGGCCCCTGATGTCCATTCCAGGATACTGAGGTGCCAGAGCCGCCACGATGACGTCTTTGGCGCTATTGACGGTCAGCTTTTTGTTGGCCGTTGCCTGAACTATGGCGTTTTCAAGTTCTTGCAGTTCTGGCTTCTTAAGATGATACCATGGGGTGCCTTTCCATTTGAACGGCCCAATGTTTTGACCTGGGATCTGTAAGGAACTTAACTGGTGATACCTCTGACTGTTAAATCTATCATTGCTGTCAGTGTTAGCTAGCACGGCCTCGACAGGCTCAAAATTATTAGCTAACCTTTTTGCCGCATTGTTTAGGTTAGATAGGCTGATCATCTTGCGAATCATGCCATAACCAGCCCCGACGCACAACTCCCCACCTGAAATATGTCTATGGTTGAAGGTAGGTGCTACTCTGATGGATGATGAATATGAATGTGGAGCCCCATGAAATACCAAAGTTTCCTCATCACGTTTTTCATAAACCATGGTGACAGTTATACGGGGTACCACAGCAGCCTTAGCCGATGAAGTTACGATAAAGTTTCTGATTTCTTTGCGTATATTTACGTTTCCACTGCCATACAGGGAAGCCGTGATGTTCGGGACGGTGTTTTTGAAGATGCCATTGAGGCCTGTTATCAAGTCGGCATATGTCATCTATAGCACCTCCTAATGTCTAACAGCTATATCAACGCCCGGGGCGACCTTCTTGAGGTTCATCTGGTTGCTGACGCGGGGCCTTCTTGTCTTACCAAGACGTATCCCAGCCCCGGCTACGATCGAGTCTGGTTTTTCTGTGTTTGACAGTATCGCTTCAACGACTTCGAAGTTACTGATTATTATGTCCGGGGCGCCGGCGTCTATAGGTATGCGCCTTTTCAATAAATCAGCGCTTTGACCTAGGCAGATGCCTTCAGTGAAGACGTCGGCGTGCCAGATCCTAGAAGTCGGTGACACTTTGATTCCTCTGCTAACACTTTTGTTTTTATCAAGTCTCAGTATTAAGACATTACCAGCCGTCAGATGGTGCTGCATCGTTATCGTGAACGGATTCAGCCTATATGCGTACTTTGTCCCGATTGTGATGAAATCTGACTCTTTTTTTGTGATTGTAAGATATGATGTTTGATTTGAGACAGTGACCGAGAACGGCCTGTCTTTATATCGTGCATTTAAACCGCTTTCTAAAGGATGCTCCGTTCCGATCACCTCCAATACCACGCTATAACGAGTTGTTAATCATCTTTGGGTGCTTCTCATTGCGTAACATCGCCAGGATAATCTGTGTTGTCATCGAGGCGCAGACCATATGTGTCGCCTCTAGCCGCACCTTGGGTGCAACAAAACAGCTGCCTCTCCTGGCTGGGTCGTTACCTTCATTGAACGCGCTGTACCCGTCGATATCACTGGTAAGGATTGTATACTGGTTTTCTTCAACACGTGCGTCCACAAAATTGGTGAACGATTTGCTTATGACGTCTCTTGTTGTAAGGTTGTCAACCGTGAGGACACCAATGGCGCTGTTTTTCGACCCAATCCCGAGGTTTGTTATATCCCCGAGCTCAACTATCTCAGCGTCATGTGGTATCACCTTCACGGCACTGTCAGCATACCGTTTGGCGAGCGCTTCGATCTTCAGTTTGCCTACATCAGTTTTGTCATAATCAGCGTAAAGAAGGTTTTTGGGTTCGACCATGTCAAAGTCTACAATGTGTATCTCTTTGACTTTCGCGCGAACCAGCTCGCTGTCAAGCTTGGTCAAGAACCACAGTATCCAGCTCCCGACCCCACCGACACCGAAAACAGCTATTTTTTTAGACAAAGTCAAACACCTCTTTCTCTGATCCAAACGTTATATCGGGTTGTGATTCCTGGTCGAGTTTGTCCTCGATAACCGATAGAAGATCTTTGATTTGATACAAAATGCCCCTCACTGATTTGTTCTCAGCGTCAAGAGTATTTCCATCACCAGGGAGGAATTCAGAAACGTCATTATGCCCGTCTGAACTAACAACGTTGACAGCCGATGGATTGAATGGGAGGACTACCTTCGCCTCTGTCAATGTTATACCCCCAGATCGGTCCTTGATTGCTACTTTGCCGTCGAATCGTTTGGGGTTATGTCTTGATATGGTCAGACTCGCCACTGGGAGCTTGAGAATGTTTGCTATATCCATTGTGGTGTCAGTGTCGGTGCCAGAATGAAAGGCCCCGAAGTCGCAGTGGCTGTGGCCCCAGCCTACCTGGGTTTTTTGGGTGTTTTTATAGTAGAGGAACACGTCATCTACACCATCCAGTGGCACCTGTTCCCAGTGAGCCCCAGATACGCGTTGCGAGGGGAGGTAAATGTCGGTGACATGCACCTGCCGGGTCCCATGACGGTAGCCAGACATCGCGAACCCAAACTCTGTTTTGAACGTTGAGAGGTAATACATCATCTTACTCAACGCCTTGGCTGAGATGATGATTTTAGACTTACCGTCCTGAGGAACCTCTCCGTACAGGTCATTTATCTGAAAGTTGTCAGGTGTGTCAAAGTATTTCTCTTTTTTACCCAATAATAACCCCTCCATCATTACAAATCTTACATATCATCATAATGTCATCAGTGCTCGCAAGTGTTACATGCTGCTCCTGGAGCATACGTTTAGCAGCCGCTATATGGGGACATATGTTTAGTCCGTATTCTTCTTGTTCTGGATAATCCTGGCCTTGGGCCTGGTCGTCTATGGTGATTTCAATCTTATCATGCGCTCGTAGATCAATTTCATGGTCTTTACACCAGGCGATTATTACGGGCGTGGCGTCGTTAGTTGACCTCCCTTCCCGGCTCCATCTATACCCTATCGCAGTATTGGGACATGGGACCATAGCGTGACCAAGATCAGTTTTAGCCCTGGCTACCCCTGAGCACATCAGTTTTTGCTCATGGATCAAATTCAATATCAGTTTGTCTAGTTGCTCCATCTTAATCACCTCATCTAGGGGTTAAAGACTGACAGACGCCTGGCAGAGACGTTTGGTTTACAGATTTGGGCAGAGAGGCCCTAGGTTAACCTTATCTCATCTAAAGTGAGGACTGGGTACTCTCTGAACTCTGGGAGCAGGTTCTTGCCATATATCAGTCGGGAAAACGCTTCTGCTTCGATACGGACCCCGTTGAGCGCCTTATGGGGCTTTGCTTCTGCCGGCAACCCAAGAATGCCCATGATCTTGTCAGAGTTTAACGGGAGTTTCCGATCTTCGGTAGGAGGCAGGAGGCCTTTCCTCATGAGCGCTGCGACCATCATGCTGTGGAGATCAACGAGGCGGTAGCCGAAGGGGTAGGCGATGCCTGCCCGCTTGAAGCTCGCCCTGAGCATATCGTCATCGAAATGGGGGTTCTCTCCAGCGACTACCAAGACCTTCACGCTGCCAAGCCACCTGTCTAGCTTGCTAATGCCCTCTTTGAAACTGATTGGTCTGAGATAAAGGGTTTCTTTGTCGGCGCCGTTGAACGTAAGAGAATACTCATTGATTACGGCACCCTCGAAGGGCTGGAATTCGCATACGAACTGGTTCTCCGGATTGGTGAAGTCCATTCCGGCAATTTCTATTGGGGAGTTGACCGTCGCGTCTACCCCTGTCGTTTCAACATCTATCACTGTGAACATGGTGTAAAACCTCCTTTGTTAACAACCGGTCCAGAATGAGCTTGACTCGACGCTCCGGTCTTGGATTCGACCAACGTCAACATGTATTCCTCTGTGAGCCTTGAAAGGTCACCAAAGGCTGATATCTCTCCATCAGTATATCCCGCATAACCCAAGAAAAGACGGTTCATCTTCTGGAGCACGGGATCTGGATGGTTAGACACCAACCTATCAACGCCGTCTTCTGTCAGTGAAGACAGATCTATGTCCGCTATTTCGGTTTCCGAATACCCACCGACCCTCAGTCGATACCTGCTGATCTCTTGGGTTGTCCGGTTGGCATTACTATCTAAATATTTTGAATATTTCTTGGGTTCGACCTGGCCTTCAAATACCGGGAGGTTCCGGTTGTTGCAGGGTGAACAGAGGAACCCCCTTACCACCCCCGTCTTGTGATCGTGGTCGACATGGAACCTCCCAAGAGGGACGCGGCAGATCGCACATTTCCAATTTTGGTATTCGAGACGTTCGAATACGTCATCAACCTCCAACCCGTATTTGTGGAGGTATCTTTGGAGAGAAGAGCAGGGGCTGCAGAAAAACATGTAAATCTTTTTCTGTGATTCATACCAGTTTTGGCCCGGGATTAACGGGCTCCTACAGCTCTTGCAGAATCTGCTTGCCATTGACTTATCACCTGGTTTGACTATATTTTCACAAACTGCCTCTCAATCTCAGGACTCGTCCTGGGCCCTGCCCTGGTGCCTCTCTGCAGCCAGTCTAAATGATCCTATTTTGACATCTTCTTGGTCTGTAGCTTGTACATTTCGATGATTTCATTGACCGTCGTTGCGTCCTGGGCAGTCTTGTCCTGGCGTATCCGCATGAAGCGGGGGAACCTTAGCGCCAGCCCCGTGTTTTGCCTGATTATGTTGAACGCTGCAGTGTACGTCGGCGATAGCGTTATCTCAGAAGCTACCACCTCCATCACGACGGTTGGTTCTACCCAGACATCGGGGGTCATACCAGACTCGACATCATTGGGTTTTGACTGGACGGGGTGTAGAAGTTTAGGAGTTTCCTCAAGATCCTGGTCTGTGAAACCGGTGCCGATCTTGGTAACACCAATATACTGATTCTTCTCTAGGTCGATGGCCCCCAGGAGATACGCCCCAAACGTCCCTGCCCGCTTCCCCTTCCCATGGAACCCACCGAGCACGACCAGATCCATTGAATCTACCTGGGACGTGTTATATTCACGCTTCAACTTTATCCAGCCGAACCCCCTGGCTCCTGGTGTGTATGCGGCGCCGAGTTGCTTTATCATTAGCCCTTCACCACCAGCTGCCAATGATTTGAGCATGAACCCTTCAACCTCAGCCGGGTCGTCAGTGATCAGTTGTGGCATCAACATGGTGCCCCTGCTGGCTGTAATGATATATTCCAGTATCTCCCTTCGCTCAAAGTAGGGCTTGGTCATCACGACAGCGCCGTTTACCAACAGCACGTCGAAAAAGTTCAGGGTCACTGGGTATTTTGCTGCCGCCTCTTTGATGTTATATTTGCGCCTGCGGTGCATCAGCTCCTGGAAGGGGAGGTACTTCCCATCATTGTCGACAGCAACACATTCAGCTTCGACAATTGCAGAAGCCGCCTTTATATTCTCCCTCGCCAACGCTTCTGCATCTGGATAATGTTCTATCCTTTCTAGGGACCTGCTGAATATCTTTATGACGTCGCCGTCCTTGTGTATCTGGACTCGTTCGCCGTCGAGCTTGTACTCTGACGCAGATTCGCCAATTTTCCCTATCACAGCATCTGCAGACTCGAGCCGTTCAGCCAACATGGGTCTGATCGGGCGGCCCACTTCAATCGTTACAGAATCGACCGCCTTTGGCCCGGCAGCCGCCAATTCAGCTACCAGCCCGAGGTCTGAAGTCAGGTTATATGCCCGTTCCAGAGACTCTCTAGAACTACCATATACCTTTGTCAGGGCTTCGAGGACGGTATAATCAGCTACCCCGAGTCTGAGCTCTCCCAAGATCGACCTGACCAGATATTTTGCTTCATCTGATGTCGCATCGCTGAGCAGACCTGAGATGAGCCCTCCTTTTACTTTGACCGAGTTAGCACCTGTCTGGCCGGCTATCTTTAGCAGCGTCGAGTATACCCGGTTCAGGGTGAGGGGCTCAGACACTAAGGTTATCCGGCGCCCTACGACCTGTTCTGCCACTTCGCCAGCGTCACCATGCTTTTTCATCATCTTTGCCACGGTCTCTGCCGAGGACATAGAGCTGAGTATTTTCAGGACTGTTTTTTCAGCCACCCCGAGCTCGAGGCCGGTATACGAAGGCGCCAGCCTGCCAGTCGTCAGGTAGACCAACGGCTTCAAATCGTCTGGCGGGGTCATAGCGATCAATTCAGCGAGAATATCGATTATCTTTAGCCTTCCGGCGGTGTTTTCGATTTTTGAGTACTTTTCAACGACTTTGTCATAGAGCATTGTCTGCATATCTATCACCCTCCCTGATGTGATTTAAGCCATGCTGCCGCGCTGACCGTGCACCAGGACTGCGCTCAGGCTGACCTTCCGAACATCCGCTCGAACCCTGCCCGGATCCGTTTTTTAATCTTGACAGCCCGTTTTCTAGAAATCACCTTTTGATGCCCCGGCCTACGACGGTGATGTTTGCCAGTGAGAAGGATTGCGTTATTCCCGGCACGGGTGAACCAGTTGAAAAACTCAACGTCTTCGGTCAGTAACACCCCGTTATCAGGGACCATCTCTGCCACTGTTTTATCTGACGTTCCTGGAGCTACCACATTTGGGACATAGACACCGCTTACGCCTCGCCGGGTCAGATTCTTATAGACAGACGAATCGACACATGCGTCAACAACTATAGGGGATTTCCCTAACTTTTCAACAAGATGATCATAACCCATCGTCTCCCCACCTACCTGTGGCTACTACGACAGCTTTATTATCAAGCCGTCTGAAGAATTCTAACCTCTGCTGTCTGTATATATCGCCATCTGGGCTCTCTCCGATGGCCTCCAGGAACCGCCTGTCTTTTAATTCTATCTTCCGTGCATCTTCAGGCCTAAAAGCCCGGTTGGAGAGGTATTTTATCGTGAACCCCTTCTCGTCTGGGATGCCTAGGAACGAACCTTGATGGGCAGCCGCCTCTCGTATGTCGGTTGGTGAAAAATAACAATTCAGCATCCAGGTATACAATGGATGGGTATGAAACAAATATGTAGAAGTCGTTCCAGGGAGGTTTATCGAGGAATCGGTCCCGCTGGTTATTTCAAACCTGTCCCCTGGACGTCGGAATACGAACCCCCATTCCAGCCCGGTGTCTTTTGATAGCAATATAACTGAACGCATCGTGTTTGTCAAAGAATCTGGAATCACAGGACCGGCATATTCCATAGTTTCACCTCTTTGATTGCTTGTTTTCACCGAGCGCCGCCTGGGTGTCCTCAGCTGAAAACCCCCAGTTCCCGAGCGTCCATTCGCCGTCATAACCATCCCTTAGGTCGGCATCGTGGTATTTCTCAGCCATGTGCTCCCAAAATCCGCCGCTTACATCTAACCCTATACCGAGCCCAGCCTCTTTAAATACGCTAGGTATCTTTGGGTCGGTATTCAGGGTTAGGTACCTGATCACCATCAAAAACAATTCCTTACCGCGCCCCGAGCCTTGATACCCAGGGTACACTTCGAGGTCTGTTATCTGAGGAGCAAGAAAAGCAGCCGCATCGCCGACAAAAAAGCATACATACCCATAAACAGTGTCAATACGTATATGGGTTGAATCCAGTCCATACCTGCCATCCATTTGGACGGAGATATCAGGTCCTGGTTCTAAAGCTGAAGTGTGTGGCACCGGGCTCACCTCCTAAAAAAATAAAGACGGGGTTAAAAAAACCACCCCGTCCATGTTTGTCATTTACGCGCCGCGAAGGTTGGCCACGACACGGACGACCTGAGGAGCCGGATCGTTGTCGTTCAAAACACGGCCAGTCGACGGATCTACCAGCTTGAGGTTATATCTCTGTTGGGCGTTGACACTGAGCTTGCGCCTGATGTCTCCCACAGTATCCACGTTCTCAGCATAGTCAATGGTCTCCTCACCATGCATTGGAACGATCACCTGGACTTTCTGGGACATTTTTTTTCTTTCACCCCCTCCCAATATGGAAACGTTCGCCGTATTTATACCTTGCAGATCGTAGCCGTTAGCTAGCCAATATTTCATCTCTGCTTTTGGCACACTTTGGTTGTTCCACCCGCACCACTTGGAGGCGTGCCCTGGCGGGCATCTGTCTACGTGTCTTCATTTTTTAGGTAGAGCGGCGAACAGTCTGATGTCTATGAATATAGGAGAGACGTAATACAGCGCTAGCGCGACCACGTCAGCACCCCTGTATCCTCTCATGGTGATTTCTCTATCTTTGCCCTTGAGAAAGACGTCTCCCCGTACAATCTCTCCGTCATCTGAATAGATTTCTACTTTTTCTACATGCAGCCCCAGCATTTCACCTAGAGTGTCGAACATCCTATAAATGCTTGGCGACGCCCTGTCTCCTGTGATGAATTTTGACATCAATATGGCGGTTTCATGGGAGAATGCATGCATCACAAACATCTTTGTTGGCGCCGGTTCACCGGCCGGGACAAAACAGATTCGGCCTCCCCCACCAGATGCCTCTTCCCATATCGAACTGACAACTCCGAGCACGTAATCCATCGCTATTCCACCTTGCTACTACTATGTCCGAACCGATTAGGGCTGTCTTTAACCCCCTTTACAGAAACCTATGCGTTTTATCCTGTCAGCGATTTAGCGCCGTGACAGCTGAATATGGTATGTTTAGCTGGAACGCTGTTATCAGTTTATCACTAATTTCATTATGTTCCATGAATTTTTCGAATTGGTAATGCTTTGTCGGCTTGACGGTCTCTCCGTTAATCATTGCCCCCATACGGACCCCACAATCAAAGAGATATTTGCAATCCAAAAAGATTTTTATGACAGTGTTCTCAGTGATTGGCATCTTCACAATCAGACTAGCCCCATTAGCCAGCAAAGACACTATCATCATATGCCGTGAAGGGACGGGGTCGACGGTCATCGTTGCTTCTCCAGTCAGCCTGATGCTGGAAGCCGTAACAGTCGTGTCTATACGTTTTCCCCTGGATATGAGGTCCCAGTACTTGTCAAGCATTTTAAGATGGCGTTCAGTGGCTTTGATTTCTTCTAATGGGTTCTGGGCATACGCGGCATATTGAAGGGCATGTCTAGCGTATATCGTTTTCCCAGTACGTTTGGCCGCTTCTAGTATCAGTACTTCGAAAGAAGGGTCGACCTCAATTTCCTTATATTCGTTGACCACCCCTATCCTACCTAGCAAGAAGATGATGTGTGTGAGAGGGCCAAGTTCCTTTTTGGTTAACTCCATATTATGGTCAAGGACTATCTTTTGAGGGCTCATTGACGTCACTTTCAACTGAACCACCTCTTTAAATTTAAGTATAAGGTCATCCTAAGACGGTTTTAACTGGGACCGCATGTGCGGTTATTTGGCGTCTTAGTCGCTTATATCAGCGGTGAACCGAGAAACTACCCAGTCGGTCACCAATATTAAATACATATAAAATCTGGTGCCCCAGATTGGTTGCGCGTGCCGGGCCAGCTGAAGATGTTTAGCCATCACTGGGAACGTTGATTTAACCAACATTACCCAGGTCACTTGTTTCCAGGCGGACCACGAGGAGGTAATCTCTACCCGCCCGTTAACCGTAATCCCTCCATGTGAAGAGGCAGTTTTCACATCTATAAAATATGGTGCTAGGTTCGTCAGCCGATCTTGTCTGCATTATGAGTTTTGCTATCGGCCCCTTTCCGCACCTGGAGCACTCTCCTACCGTCGTCTTTACTGGTGGCAAGACGATGACATTATCACTGCGCAGGCTTTCATCTGGGGCCTCTTTAATCGTGGAGTCTGATTTTACCCGTTTATTGCACTTTGGGCATGTGAACACCAGTTCTTTCTTGACGATCTTTGGCGTCATACGCGTGTTACATTTTGGACAGAATCTCATATTCTGTACCCCCGTTTATTTATGTCAGGTAAACTTGTCATCTGGCCCCGCCGGATTGCCAGCGTTTAAACCCGGCGTTTCCTGGGCCGTTTCTTGGAGGTCGACCGTTGTATCTTTGATACAGTTTTACGGGCTGCCTCTAGTTCGGTGTTTATCGCCAGTTTTGTCAACGCCGACTTTATGATGACATGATACGCGGCCGTCTTCTCGGATGCTGACTCGTTTGTAATAAATTTCGTTATCTTAGCCGCCATTTTTATCACGGCGGACTGCCAATCTGGTTTCATGCTCTTTCCTCTTTGCTTCTTTCACTACTTTATCCCATTGCGCCCCGAGCTCTGACTCTGACACTGTGGGGTCTGATAACAGCGCCTTGAACGTGTCTAACTTCTCTGCGAAGGGCCTGATGCGCTTCTTGAAGGCCTTAGACGCCATACGGGCCTTGTCTTTGGTGCTGCTGTCCACGTCTGGGAGGAGGCGTATCAGCCCCCAGGCGATGCTGCTTTCGTGGGTCTTCCTAGGGGTCCCTTTGTAATATCTAGCGTAATTCTCGCACATTCTCAATGCGTCATACCCCTTATCGGCGCACTGGCATCTGTTTTCGACGCTCGGGTATTCACCTATGAAGTGGGCCAGATAGGGATATTTCCGGCGCATCAGTTCGAACGCGTTTATAAGGACTTCTGGCATCATGATTGGCACATTTGAGTTATCTTTACTGATTTCCTTATAGTTCCCAATGGCCTTCATGCGTGTCTTAGCGGATGTCGAGGTATACACCCGTGTGCCACCGTATTTTTCCTTACACTGTTCTACCCGTACACCGTCGACCCCGTCAATGATAGTCCCTACTTCGTTTGCAATGTTGTCAATGTCTGCGAAGAACCCTTCAGGGAGATCGGCGTCCCCGTATAACGCACTACCAAACCCGTGCATCTCACAGTCCCTGCTCTTCTTGAGCTCCTCCTGTATGTCAGACCTCAGGAGGAACTTCCACGTCGGGAAGACATCTGTCATATACCTCCCTTCCTAAGGCGCTGGATTGCTGAGCGGTACGGTGCCTGCGAACCCGACGAACCCTATAGCCGAGGGGTCGTCTGTGAAATCATGGAACCTGGCCTTCGTAGTGTGCTCTATATCGTCAAAGTTGTTGGCCTTTGTGGCCACCACCGAGCCGTCAGCATCGCTGAGGGTGTCATAATGGACGAGACCGACCGATTTGATCTTCACTGAGCCGTCTGCCTCATAGACGGCTGTGACCTGCCTCAGGCCGACCTGGCCGCATTTAGGGCATTCATATGACTGGTAGGTCCGGACCTGGCGTTTCTTGTCCTTGGCGAACCCATCCAAGACGTCTGAAACATTGACGTTCGGAGCATACCCCTTACAACCCTTCACGGTGACCTTGAAGCCAAGTTTCTCATACGCCTCGACTTTCCATCTTATACTCTCAATTCCCTGAACGCCCGTGACTTCTTTCTTACCATCAATGTAGATTACTGCCATAACGTTCACCCCAACCTATGGTTTTTAAACGCTGGATTGCCCATCAATAAGACCGTATGTGGGCCACACATGACATAAAATTGCCAATCTATTAGGAACACCCACTTCCCTGGCGCCCCGCATGCGCCCCTGCCTTCAGTGGCCATGGAGCCGCATGTCGTCCTTTCTATGTATTCAGAAATCTCCTCTATCCCATACAGCTGTTTGAGTTCAAGATAGTTCAAAATCTCATCCCTATGCTAAGGCCTGGAGGGCTCTTCTGTTTTTAAGCATCCAGTCGATTTCCTTTGCAATATACATCGCGTCTGAGTACCACCCTGGGATGTTCTCCAAAACTGGCATCCCAAACTCATTTCGGCCAAAATACCTTGCCAGGCTGTCGACAGAGGGGTATTCGCTTATCCAGCCGTACATATTGTAATGCGCTGAAGAGCCGGTGACAGAAGAGAGGAATTCATAGCTCTGCCTCGTCATCCGGTTCATATCGTTGAACCTGATGATTTCACTGAAGTTTCTAAGGATGTACTTCGATGGCCAGACCCGGTTGCCTTCCACCATTATTGTAGCCCGGCACCCTGTGGTATCCATAAACCGCTGGATTATCAGCCTGATTTCAGATTCCGGCATCGACGATGAGAGGATCTTCTGTAATTTGTTACTTATTATAGCCAGCCGGCCAAAAGACAGGTTGCTGATTGTTATTTTGTGGTGTTCTAGGACCACCTGCCGTGGTTTCCACACACGTAATGTCTCTTTACCCATGTTAAACCCCTCCTGCCAAAATAGGCAACGCTTCCTTGACCGACTCTACTCTGTATACTGGAGGAGATGCCACCACTTCTTGGTTCCACGGTTGCGACCGGAGTATCAGGGTCCGTTTTCCATCAGCTAGCGCGGCGTTATCATCTATGAAGACGTCATATTCTTTATTGAGGGATTCTTTAGGGTTCGGGTGGTGGACCATCCCGATTATCACTGGACGGTATTCGTCATATACGATCCTTTTGAGTTTCAGCCACTCCTCCACCGCTTCTACAGTGTCGGAGGTCCGGGCTGTGACTATCGTGACTCTGCCAAATTTGCTCATTTTCTGGGTGGTATCTGCCAGGTTCCGTTCCATCGTGGGCATTGACCGGTAGTCCTCCCAGACGGCTGAAAATATCTTTAGTATTTCATCATTACGGAGTCCCGTAATGCTCCCGAGATCAAACCTGGTTATTTCTTGGTATTTTAAGGTTTTATTGTTTGTTTTGTTGTAATACGCAAGCCATTTTATCGTTGATGCGGCAAGCACTCCGTCGACGTCTAGGGCTATATTTAGCAGTGGGTTCTTCAAACAATATCACCATTGTTGTTTTGATTCAAATCATCCTTCTCAGAGCCGAGGGTGTTAAGTTTCTTGACAACGCCTGTAACTTCTGGAAACTCTGCCTCAAGCTGATTTGGGATCATCTTCTCTATGTTCTCCATGAGTTCATTGAAGCGTTGTTCGTGGGACTTTTCATACTCCGAACTTTGTTGTCCTCTTATCTCTGAGATCTTTCTTTCAAATCCTAGAGGAATCTTGAAGAAGAACGTCGCATACGTTGAATCTCCAGAGATGACGTCATGCGTTGTTTCGTCGAACGTCTCCTCTTCGATTTCTTCTCGTATGAACAACGGATGGCTCTGAAGCCTTCTGACATATGGGTACCAGCAGTATTTTTCATGCGTGATATCTTCTGAATGCGGTTTCCGTGGGGTGAAGGTTTTATGCGTCTGATAGTAGTTCTCGTCGAGATCTTTCTGTGAAGGAAGCCCATTTTTGAACATCTTTGAAATGCGCTCATCTGCCTCCTTCTCAGCCTGAGCCTTCTCCTCATCGGTTTGATCGCAATAACAAGCGCGGGGTCCAGAACCCAATCTGGTGTGTATCGCTATCTCTCCATCTTTAGTTATCCAGGCATCCCTGTATCTTCCGACATCGTCCATCGTTAGATTCAATACTGTCAGGAGCGCCTCCCCATCGGGATTGGCTCCAAAGAGAGCATTGTACACAGCAATCACCCCACGTTAGATTGTTTAATGAGGCTGATACGACAACTCTGGGTATACAAACAACCCTTTAGATTTGCGTATCGGTTTGACGTCGTAGAAACCTTCCACTGTTTCGAATAGAACATGTTACTCTGAACCAGCCTGATAAGAGTAAGCGGGCGTGGTGGGATTCGGACCCACGACCCGAGGGTATCCCCCAGCCGGCCGGCCAACCTTCCGATTGGCCCTTCTCCCTAAGAAGCTAAAAACCAGCTGTTAAAGGCCCTCTGCTCTGCCTGGCTGAGCTACACGCCCAAATCTAGTCCTGTATCGCCGTCATACAATATCCTTATACCCTGGAGGGCAGATGCTTTCACCTATATCGTAACAACTCTCTTGATGAAGCAACCAGGCCCGGCCGTTTAGATGCTAGGCTCTTCTGTTTGTCAGTTATCGTTCGCTTCTAGTCTGCTAATGGTTCGTGTATCGCCGTTTACGACGCCCATTATGAGCGACGAGACGTCGTTAATCGCTGCCTCAGTTTCCGGCGCCCAGCTGCTTATCCAAAGCCCATTGGGTTCATCTATATAGACGTATGTGATTTTGCCATCCGCAGGGTTGGTCACCGCGAACGATTGGTACTTGCCCAAGGTTTTAGAGGTGCTATCTGAGGTCCTGGCAACTAGTTTAGCCACATGATGTGCTTCAAAACCAGCAGTTTTGACGTTTGGATGGGCTTTCTCAATCTCTTTCGTCAGAGCAGCCAGTATCTTCATCTTCATATTCTGGTCCTTGACGCCCCCGACACGCAAATTGTCCTGGAATGTTGTTATTTTTTTGCTCAGGCTGACGAACATCCTCGTTCACCCCATCCTTTGTTCTTTGGCTGACAGTGCTTCAAGAGCCTCTGTGAGCGTTTGAAGGAGATGTTTTGAGACCACTATATAGTCTTCAGGTGGGTCGTCCAGGATACCATGAAGCATTCCAACGATCTCGTCCTTAGCCATAATCGGTGCGTTTTTACCGCTCGGTGATTCATTGAAGACATCGTCGAGCATTTTAGTGATTTCGCTTGCTATGACCGGTGCTAGGCTGCCCGGTCTAGTGCCCTGAGACGGAGAACTTGGTTTACTAGGATGCGGCGGATCAGCCCTGACCAGGCGTGATTTCAACCATTCGGCGTCTTGGCGGTCTTTTTCACTCGACCTATGTTTTTCTTTCATATTGATTTACCTCCTTACAACATTACCAAGAGTGTAACGCTGAGACGAAAAGACTTCAGGTTTACGTCCTAAACGCCCTTATTGCGTCCCTTCTGATGCCGTCAAGTTCTTCCAGGGTGAGGGCGAAGTGGTCCTCCTGACACTCTATAGTAAAATCAATGAGGTTTCTTTCCTTATCAAATGTGATGTTTACCAGAGTTATCACCTATCCTTGGTTCGTTGAAGTAGGGCTATCTGACCCTAAAGCGCTTATTATGTCTAGTTCTTTGATTGCGTCCTTGATCCCGATATTGTAGAAGGTATCAGGCATAGACAGCTGAGGCCTTGGTATCCCGCGACATATGGGTGGAGAATCGCCGCCTCTTTTTGGGTTTATTATTTTCGATTCAAGGGCGCTTCTTAACCGCTGCAAGGCTGCCATTTCTACAGCCTTGCTCGCTGTCGCTCCTGCTCTTTCCTATGTGTCGACTGATTTTATCATGCTTTTCAATTCGCTTAACCATACGAACTTTTCAGAGGCATCCGGTGTCATGTAAGCGCCAGTTGTCATATAGGACAATTCAGCTAATCTCTGGTCTATCTTTGCAATGATGTCCTTCAGGGCTGTCCTTTCCTCGGTTGGTGGGGTTTCGACGGTGATGATTTTTGCACCGTCTATTGACGTTTGCAGAAGCTGTCTTTCAAGAGAACGAACTGCCGCAGCAACCTGCGAATTATTCAGTTTACCATGAACTTCGATAACCACTATCCGTTTTATCAAATTCGGCGTTGACTTGGTTGAAGCAGCGCTCAATCATTCCATCTCCATGTTCCACTTTGTAGTCGTTGTATTATGGCAAGGGTAAATCCCAAAAACGAAGGGAACCAAAGAATGCCACCCGTAATCAACAATACAGAATCCATTTCACTCACCAAAGCCGTTTCTATCTTGGACTGAAAGAGCGCTCAAATAGTTTTATTCCTTGGGTTTCTGAATACAATGAAACGGTAGAAACCAAAGGTCGTATCATCATTAAGACACCGGCCAGTCTTCCTGTCGAATTTGAAAGGTTCCTCCTCTTCGCTTCGGCCACCCATTAGAAAGATATGATCCTTGGTGAGTTTGATTATGGGCCAATATTCATAAGAAACGACTCCGGCGCCGCTAAGGCCCATCTTTATCTTGTCTCCTTTCTTTATCTTGGCCAGCTTCAACTCCTTCTTACTGGCGCCCTGCCTTTCTTGGGTCATTTGTCTTCGCTCTCCTGTGCGTCGATTTTGGTGATTACATCTTTGTAAGCCGCTTGGGCTCCTGCTTCTTGAGCTATCCTCTTCTTGGTTTTTTCAACTGATAGCCTTGAGAACCCATTTAGTCTCTTCGATGCGTTCTCAGATTCGGTAAGCCATTTTTCGACCTGTGCCCTCAATCGCATTAGAGCTGTCCTTTCTGCGGCTGGTGGGGCTTCAAGAGCCTTGAGAAATGGTTCTATCGCTTCGGGAGCAATCAGGGCTTTCCGTTTGTATGCGATGCTGACAAGCGCACGGATATCTTGGATTGTCTCCTTCAGGCTCGGCGCTGGCTTGGCTGAAGGAAGACTCTCGTAAGGTGAGTCGATACACCCAAGATTTCCTTTCTCCTTAGGCTTTGAAGCGGCGTTCAGTCGAGCAGGTCGTTTGGGAATATCGAGGTTACTGATAACATCCGACCAATCCTTAATGAAGTTACTTAATTTTCTTACGGCGCCCTCCTGTCTTTTTGTTACTTTATCCATATTCTGGCCCCCATCTTGAGTTCGTTTCCGCCTAAAACCCTTCTAATGGGATTGAAATTTTGGCTATCTTCATCGCCCTTTTCAGATGAGATTTGACCCTTTGAAGATTCCCGGAATCATATTCGTAGAATGCTTCATGCATCTCAGGAACGAACCTCTTCATTTGATGAAAAGAACACTGTTGTGCACCAGAGATTAATACCAGTTCGAGATAATATCGGGCAAAATTTTTTGGCGTCACGTTTTTACCTCCTTTATTGTAGTTTTTACTCTTTTAGCCGTATTTTTCCCCTCAACTCTGACATCTTGACCAACCACTGGCATTGGTCGTGAGCATCCACGTCACCCTATACCCCAAACCAACTCGTGTAGATAAGATAGGACGCAAAGGCTCTGAGTTTGTTCATTTTCTAAACGCCTTCACTGCGTCCTCCTGAATGCTCTCAAGTTGGCCTAATGTAAGGCGAAGTGGTCTTCCTGCGTCTCCATAAAGTCAATGAGTTTCCTCTTACTGTCGAAAGTAATCTTTACCATCATTCAACAACACCCCCTTATTATTGGTATTCTATCCGGCCAATCGTCTCTTCGTCTCGGTGGATTTGGGTCGATTATCTGAGGCGCGGGCAGATACCCCTTTGGTTCGACCTTCACCAAAGTCCATCCGTTTCTCTTGGCTATCTTTGAGGCTTTTTCGTAGGCCATTTCCAAGTCGTATGCTCCTTTTATCTCGTCCACAAGTTTGGCACCATCGGTCGCTTTGTAAGTAGCGATATAGTAGGTCATGCTATCCGTTTCACCCTCACACTTATGTTGAAACCACCTTCATCTTGCCGGCTGGTATCTTTCTTCTCATTAAGGTGTTTGCGCCTGTTTTTGCAGAAGTAAGCCTTGCGTTCTTCTGTTTCATTCTGAATATCCGCTCCTTGAAGGTAGGCTGTAATGCCCTTTTTGATTGCGACACCCATACTACTGGCTTCGACAGTATATTTGGCACAACCCCCAAAGTCTACAAAATAGGTATTCATTTCATGTGTCTCTTTCGACTACGATTGGAATCAGGATTGGCAGGTGGGTTGTGAAGCGTATTGTTCTGCTTATGCTTCTGCCATTCCTTCCTGCTGCCTTTGAACCCACAACTTTCGCATCGCATATCAATAGACCTCCAATTGCCAGTTTTTAAGTGTTACCGTTGCTGTCATGTAGACTAGCCCGGCGATTACAGCCCCAGACACTACAGAGTCCGTGAGTCTGAACGTGGGCCCGTCTCTGACATAACTGACGTGATTAACATCTAAGAAACGTCTGATGGCATCAATATTAGTCATCATATTACCCCCTTTGGCCGAATCCCGACCCTATATCTTACTGCAATAGCTGTTTTTGACAATGACAAAAGTCAAATCGACCCGGTGTGACGTCCTATTTTGAATAGTGCAGACGTGAGGAAAATACTCAATTGTTGTTTTAAGCTAAAGCGTAATTCTTCTCCTTTCTCATCGTATGAGAATTCGGCCTATTCCTCTAGTCCTAACTAAAGTTATCCGTTGTAAGGCCAACCCTGAGACCTTTGGTCTCAGAGCATCCAAAGCTCACGCTCTGGAATCATCAGGGAGTTTGAAAAGAACGCTGGTGCAGGAAGAAACCAGATGACATGTCTCAGCCATCTGCCTGCCCTTACGCGAGAAACGATTGTTTCTCAACAGCGGTGATGGGGTATTAAAAGTCACCCCATCATCAGTGGAGGCGGTTATGCCTGGGTCTCTACGGCCTGAGCCCTGGCCTTCGTGATACGGACGGTGTACTTGCCGTCGACGACTACGACCAATGAAGGAACCCCGTCCTTGTCGGTTGAAATCCCTTCCTGACCGCTGGTCTCGTTGGCGATCACTGACGCGACCTTCCTGGGGAGTCCCTGGAAGTCCGTGTCCTTGACCTCGGTTATGGGGAATGCCTTGTTGAAGCAAGTCAGCCTCCATTCCCGAGAAATAGCCCGCCCAGGCCCCTGTGTTATCTGCACAGGAACCGTCCTGACAGCTATCATGAAGTCTCCGGCCTCCTTGACGACGTCCTTGTCCTCAAGTCCGAACCGGGTGAGGAATTCCTTCCTCTCCTCCACTGACAGCTGCTTAGGCTGCGGTGCTGGCCGTGTGTTCCTCTCAGTTTCCTCAACGACGATCTTGTCGAATACCATCGTCTCGCCTCCATTGGCTTTATTCTGCTTAAGACTCCGGCTGTTCTTCCAGGCAGGAGTTGAGTCCCGTACCTTCCGCCCGGTCCGACCTACGATGTTGCGAACCTTCTTGAACTTCGCTGCTACAGAACGAAGGGTCTTGGCCTCTTCGTCCTCTGGGATGTAGTCCAGATACTCGGATGCTACCGGGTTCGCCGTCCTGTATTCGGTAGCCGCGCGTACTTTGTCGACCTCTTCCATGGTGAAGACGCGCGATTCGAGCAGCCAAGACAGCTTCTCCTGGTCGGTCAGGACGCGCTTCCCCACTCTCACCGTCATCGCCAGGCCTGCTTCGAGAGCGAGCCTTTTAGGCGTGTTAGACCCACGGCTTCGGCCGACTGGGATGCTCAGAGGCTCGGTTATCTTTGGTCTAACGATACGCGGGCACATTTTGGCATCCTGGATGTCCTCGTATGCCAGCATCCGTTCAACGATTGGGTCGCTGATGTCATGTGTGGCCACCTTCTGTAGGATTTCTCCTCGTTGGGCGAAGACCTCAGCTATCGACATGCACCCTTCGCGCTGGGCGGTGGATTTGTAGGCCATCAAGACCGACTTCTCGGCTGGGGTCAGTCTGATCTCGTTGACTTCTGCGAACTTATCCATCAGCATGGATAGCCGCTTTTGACCAACAAACGACCGTTTTGTGAAGACGGTCTTTTTGGTCGAGTTTGCATACAGATATCTGGCAGTGACGTTTGCGATGTTTATCATCGCTGGCTTGCTGAACACCCCACCATTATATATGGCGAGCGTGTTCGAATCGATCAGCCGTGCCACCATCTTTGGGTTTTCATCAGTGGTCCAGATATCATTGTGGACCCTGTCTACTTGACCGAACCTTTCGGCCAGGTAAGCGACGAATGCGGGATAGATCTCCCGCTGAACATAGACGGTACCCCTTCCATTACTCAATGGTTCCTCCCTACCCATGACCGGGGTGGTCGTTGTCGAGCCCTCTGCCAAAGACGTTAATCGTGCTGCAAAGTTGAACGTGGTCCTCTACACCGCAGAGCCCTGTATGCCGATTGGGTATATTGTCGGCTACCACTCTGACGTATGATCAAGGTTTCAATTTCACAGACACAACAAGATGTCCTTGCATCGGCCTCAACATGAGTATCTAACGGGTAAGATTTAGATACTACCTCTATCGACTTCAGGCCAGGAGTTTTGTCAACCCATATGATTGACGCCTTAGTTTTACCTGTCGATAGTTGTTCAGAAATTCCACCACCGTTTAGTACAGACGTGCCGGCAGTGGCGGAAGACGCCGTTCAGATGTTTGCGCGGTAATGTGCGAAGAACCCCAGGACGATGGCAATCATGTCTATTAAGACCAGACTGGAAACTATTACCCAGACTGGCGACCATGCTGCCATGTTGAGGTTGGCGTAGATGGCGGTGGCCATGACGGCGATGCTGGTTACCAGGATTGTAGAGGCCACCATTGTCAGCAAGAGAAGTGTGTTGTACCGGCTTCGGAGGTATTCTAGACTCATTGTTTCGACCTCTTTTAGTACTGATATTTGATGTGTTCGTAGGTGTTCTTGCCGAAGATGAAGGCCATCAGGTCTGTTATGATTAGACCATAGACGAATGACCAGATTGGTGAAGCGTTTGTGAGCCCATGGCTGACGTATGCCATGAAGAAGAAGTACATGACGATGGTGTTGACGGATATGGCGTAGGCCAGTATGAATGAGAGGAGAGAGTAGAACCTCTTATAGGTCCCTGTGAAGTCTTCGTGTATCCTCGCGAATATCTTCCTGACAGAATTAATGATGCTTGTCAATGCATCACCCTCCTTTGCCGCACCCTCCAGACCCTGGCGGGCCTGGGTGTTCCCCAATCTTTGGCAAGTGAAAGAGAGGCCTTTATAGAGGTTTCGATGGCCCTAACGCCGAATGACCCTACGTTAAACAATTGTATAGGAATCATTGTTATCTAAGACCCTGGTTCAACGCTTAAAAGCTAGAACTGGTCTAAGATGGGTTAGGCGATAGCCTCTATGCCGGCCTCTCCTTTGGATTGCCATTGAGAGGGGGCTTGTTTGACATCATGCCTGGTGGATAACGGCATACGTATCAGGCCGGATGCCACTTTTTTCTGAAGGTATTGTCGCCTTCAGTGGGAGGGTGGGAACCCACCAGCAGAGCCCCAGAGGGGTGCTGACGAAAAAAGAAAGGAGAGATACCTCTCCTTTGTGCCTATGCGAACTTCTTCAGCCCGTCCAGAAATGTCGGGGGTTCCGAACTAACGGCTGGCTCTGGTCCGGCGATATCTGTTACGTCCTGGCCAGAAATAGTGGGTGCCTTTACCGTCTTCACTGCCTTCACTGCCGGCACCTTTAGTCTGGCTATCTCTGATTCTAGGCTACTCAGAGACGCCTGGAGCTCTGCGATCTTCGCTTCTAGGGCCTGGCCGTCGACCAGCTGGGCTTGTATCCCAGTGAACTTGGTCGTTATCTCCCGCTGCATCGTCTTGACCTCATGCAGCAGGTCGAGAGGGACGAACTTGGTCGCTAGGGCCTTAGATTCCTTTGCCTGCTTGGTGATTTCGGTGGTCTCGGCAGCCTTAAGCCGCCAAAGATGTAGCCCAGAGCCTGTAGCCATGGCCCCAGCCCCCACCGTTGTGATGACAGACCCCGCCGAAACAACAGGCAGGATATTGCTGAACAGCGCCAAGAAAGCATTTGGCGGATCGAGTGATGGAAGGACTAGATAAATGGTCAGTCCGACCGCACCGATTACTATGGCTTTCTTCAGTTGGTGCACTTCTTTTTCTATACGGCTCGTCACCTGGTCCAGTCTGCTCAAATTACCCAAGGTATATACCACCTCCATGGTTCGTCTCCTTAATCAGGATACATTATGGGTGTCAATCCTGATTTTAAACGTTCCTGTGATTGATTTACTGGCCACTTATTTTTGGTCATTAATAAGACCAATGCTCATGTCCTAGAAGTTACACCAGAGCTGGTGCCATCATCGATTTTAACGTCGATGAGTGTCTAAGACAAGTGGTTTTGACCGACCAGAGGAACGTGACCCGAAGACTAGGTATAATGGTGGATTCTCCAGCTACGCTAAGACGCATCGCCTTCAAAATCCCCCAGTTTGCATCCATTTCGGTATGCAGTAGTACCTGGGCTTGTGGGGTATTTAAGGCCTTTATGCCGGTTGAACGCGGCATTACCGGGGCTCTTTAGAGCGTGGGGTCAGGCCCGTTTTGAACGTCTTCCCCCTTCTCCCCCAGCTTAAAACCGGCCTTCTCCAGATACCCCAGGAGCTGCGGGGTGGCCTTGCCAACGTATATGGTGTTGCGCTTGTTTTCTTTGCCCATGCTCTTCCGCACTTCCACGAAGCCTTTATGCAGCCTGGGTTTCCAGCCGTCTTTAAGGAGGGTGTCTAATTGTGTTATGGTCATACGCATACCCTCAAATGTCAACGTTTGCTCTGGGGGCCTTTCGTATGGGGCTGGTTCCACAGTGGGGGCGGCCGGGCTGGGCTTCCCAGACGCAGGTTTCCAGATAGGCACGAAAAGGTCCACCTGGATGTGGCCTGGCCCATAGTCGTCAATTATGTTTTTGACTAGCCTGCCCATCCCTCCGACGGCCTGCTTGATGGACTCGACGCGCTCAGGGCTGTCAGTGACGAAAAGTATGGGCATCCCCAGGTTGTTGTTCTTTTCAAAGTTCTTTCTTACCCGTTCATGGTGTTTTTCAGGCTCGGCCTCCACTTCGACTGCAAACCTATGGGGGGTGTCCCATTGCCTCGGGTCTGTCACCCCGTCAATCACCAGCGGGGGGTATACCAGGAGGTCGGGGAATGACTCCCTGAAATCACCGGTATCCACTATTGGGTAATATCCAGCCCTGGTAAACTGTTCTATATACTTCTGCATCATCACCAGGTGCCTGTCGCCCCCTCCCCTAGCCCCCACTGGGACATAGCTGAACTCTGCCATGCCTTTATGGTCGATTATATAGTATTGGACGGTCTCCTGGTGTTGCCTGCCATCAGAGTCTGTCGTTTTTTCGACCCTGTCGAAGAAGGTGACGTATCTGTCCATCACCAGTTTATTGAGGGCTTTGTTGACTTCCTTTTCCTCGACACCCTTGACCTTCATTTCCTTGGTTATCAGCGCTCGGTTCCATTCTCCCTTCTGGTTGAAGTATAGCAAGCTGAGTATCGCCCAGCTCGTCACATCCAGAGGGGGGTACGGCACCCGCATACCAGGCGTTATCGGGCTAGCCGACTGCTCGAAATCGACGTCCTTCCCATATATTTCCAAAGACTTGGCTATGACAGTGTCTGGGGAGTGCTTGCCCAGGGGGATGTTTATAGTCTTCAAAAGGTGCTGCTCTTTCATGCCCCGTACTGGCGCGCTCAGGACGAACCAATGGATCGGCAGGTTTATCACTTCGTTTGATGTGAACGTTGGAGCGAAGAACCCTTCGAGCTGACGTGCGGTGGCGCTGTCAGTCCTGAAGCATACAATGGTGCTGCAAAGGGCTGGGATGGCGTCCATTATGACCTTCGGGTATTGGCTCAGATACTGTGAAGCCAGGGTGGCATATACCCGGTACTTCCGCAGGGACTCCAGGATGTCTTTGATGCTGGTGGTCGTGAACCGGTGGGCCTCGTCGATGTAAAGATAACATCGTTTTCTGGTGTCCTCTGGGATGTCTTCTCTGCTCATCCCTGCCATGTATATCTTCGCTAGTAGCAAGGCGCCCACGAAATCAGCGACGTCGCTTGTCAACGCCCCCTCGCTAAGGTTGACCAAGACTATCTTGCCGCTGTCCATGATCCTTCTGAAGTTTATACTGGATTCATAGCAGTCGAATAGCGGGACGATGAGCTTCTCCTGGATAATCTTGTATATCTTTGTGATGACGGCGCTGTCTGCGTCCTTTGGGAGCTTACTATATTGGTTGCGCCAGAACATCAGGACCTTCTGGTCGGTGACGTTAGATAAGAACTGATTACGCGCCTCTTCGTCGACGAGCATCGTGTATATGTCGGTCAGCTTGGTCCTTGGCTGTTCCATGAGGGCATAGAGGACATTGAGCATGATCATGTCGAGCCTGGGCCCCCAGAACTTGCCGTAAATCTTCCTTAACGAATCCATGAACGTCCGTTCGACGATACCCTTTTGGAGCTCGTTATTTACCTCCAGCAGGTTTACCTGGACCGCCCTTTTGTTCTTGAACGCCGTCATCGGGTCGATATATACGACGTCTTTCCATCTATCTTCAGGGACCAGGGTGAGGACTTTTTTTACGAGATCACCGTGGGGGTCTATGACGATTGTGGAATCGCCGCTCAACACATGTTGATATATCTGGCTGAGGAGCCAGGTGCTTTTCCCGGAACCTGTCAGCCCGGTCACCGAACTATGGACGATGTCAGACGTGAACAGCCCTAGAGCGGTTTTAGAGCTGTTAATACCAATGGTAATGGTATCGTTATGCTTACTAGGCGCCGGTTCTTTCGGGCCGCGCCGTATTGACGGGGGCCCATACGGAGGTTTACCCTTGTCGAACATCGAACTGATTCCCCCAGCGCCATATTTAAACTACTTTATTGGCTAACCAGGTTTACGGTAAACATTGAACGTCATAGGAACCAATCCATCGTATGACTCCAGTCTGCTTCAGCGACGGCGGCGGCACCTATGGCATAATTCCAGACTTCACCCGCCTCGGCAGGCTGTCAGACCTGGGAGACACCCTTCATGTACGTCAGGCCAGAGGCTGAACGATAGTCATCTTACCTGGGCCTGGGATGAAGGCTTAAATATAGCCGGCTAGATCATCAGGCGTGAGATGCCAGGCCCTTGATATATACGGGAACCAATGTCCTAATCCCGGAACAGAACAAGTGAATTATTACGGCGATAGCGAAATCTACAAGCAGGGTGATACCGACCTTACTGCTGAATGGGCCAAGATCTGGGTCTGCGAACGTCATGCTCGAGTGGTATCACATCGCAAGTAGTGACCCGACGCAAAATGTAAAAATAAGGTTTAATAATCGTTTAATATGTCTTTGTTGGCAGGTATGACGTTGATTGATTAATCTGTCTTGGATTCTTAACCCATCGGCCGGGCTTTCTATCGCAGCGATAGTAGGGGTAGCGTTCGTACTCGGGGTGCTTCATGGCATAACCCCTGATGAGCACACATGGCCGATCACCTTCAGCTACTCCGTAGGGAGCTACAGCACCCGTGGCGGTATGAAGGCAGGCTTCACCTTCTCTCTAGGGTTCACGCTCCAGAGAGCCTTGCTTACGACCCTTGGGTTCATAGGTGTGGCAGCCATCTATAAGACGTACAACCTCGACGGGCCTGTCTACATCGTGGTAGGGCTGGTGATGTGTATTGCTGGGTATTACGTCTTAAAGGGAAGGTACCTCCACCTTCCTATAGACATGTTGATGGGGAGGAAGCATCACACAAGGGAAGCAGAGCGCCTTCCAATGCATGAAGCCGTCAATCCAGTGCCTCTCAAGATGGCGGCCGTCCACGGTCTGATAGCAGGGTGGGGGTTCGGGGCTTACGCGTCTATAATAACCTTCATACTTGCCCCTCAGGTTCCGAGCCTGATATACGCCCCTCTTCCTGGCCTTGCCTTCGGAATCGGGACCATGTGTATGCAGATAATATTAGGGTCCGTCTTTGCAAGTGTAATGCGTGTTAAACATTTAACAGTAGAACAAATGAAGAAGATTGGGAGGGTCACCGCTGGGAAGGCTCTTTATTATGGAGGGATGGCGTTTGCCGTAATCGGAACATTAATATTGCTTTTCCCCACTCTTGACGCTGTCGGATTGAGTACAGGGATCCCAATCCCGAACGTCAACATAATAGGTGTCTCGACGGTGCTTGTCGTTTCGGTGGTGGGGGCCATAGGCTTCGGGAGCATGTATGAGGCGTACAAAAAAGTAGTCTCTACTTAATGTTAATGGGCTGTTAAGTTAGTGATATTACTGCTTCTAATGGAACGCCGTTGCGTATTGCTGTGTTAAGTAGTTTCATTGAAGTGACCGCCGTCTGAGGGCCGTTAGGTTCCTGGATTGTTATTTTCCCATTCGCGACGTGCGGTAGCACTCGGCGCGCTATTATCGCCTTCATGAAGTTTTCTAACCCGTTGAGGTCTATGGTATACCATGTTGATATCTTGATTATCCTGGTATAATCTGAATTCTTAGGTTGCCATGTTATTGTTATCTGATTGAC
>JAFLXO010000040.1 GCA_029786595.1 Nitrososphaerota archaeon
CGGGCCCGCATACTAAACTGTTTTAAAACGGGGCCCAGATAAGAACGACATGGAAACCCTTCCATGGGAGGCCCTGAAAAGCCCAGTCTCGAGGTCCAACTACAGGAGGAAGAGCAGGTGGCTGCTCGAGTACGGGGGATACGTGGATCCAAGGCTCATCCACCACAAGCCTGGTCCCGGGTTCGCAATTAAGGAGGAGAACGAGGAGATAGAGAGGGGAATGAGGCGGTTCATAGATGACGCCAGGCGGGACCCCCAGGGGGCGCGCTCCCTCATACTTGGCTTCATCAATGAAATGAACATGAGGATAGACGCGGGGGAGATCAGCCACGACTCCGTGAAGAGCGTGCTCAAGCCGTTCCGCCTGGCCCTTGACCTGAACGACATCCCATTCTCCTGGAAGAACCCGCTGAGGCTGATCCACGTGCATGGAACTGTGAAGGACCGGGAATACACCCTTGACGAGGTCCGGCTTATGGCCGCCAAGGCGGCGCTACCGGCCAGGGTTGCCATCCTTTTCATGGCCTCATCAGGGATCAGGATCGGCGCCTTTGATTTCCTGCGTGTCCGTGACGTGGCGCCGCTTGAAATTGATGGTAAGGTTGTCTGCGGCAGGCTCACCGTCTATGCCGGTGAGGGCCACGACGAATACGAGACGCTGATCTCAAGGGAGGCTTATGACACATGGACGGAGTACATGAAGATCAGGGGGAACCCGCTGCCTGATGCCCCCGCCATAGCCAGCCGGAGCGGAAGGGCTGGAGTCAAAGCGACCACGTTGAAAAACGTCCTGAACAAGATCGCCTGGAGGACCGGCCTCCGCAAGGAGAAGAAGAAGAGGCACGAAGTACAGATAGCGCACGGGTTCCGCAAGTTCTACGACAACGTGGCCAAGGACTACATGGACGAGCCGTACGTCGAGAAGCTGATGGGCCATGACACCGGCACGAAAGAGCACTATGACAGGCACCTCCCGAAGCCCGCCATTGAGCAGTACCTGAGGGCCATGCCCTTCCTTTCCATCTCCGAGGCATACAGGCAGGTGACGGTGCTGGAAAAGCAACTTGAGAAGGCCGAGGGCCAGAACAGGCAGGAAATGACCGAGCTCAGGCTGCAGGTTCTCGAAAGCGAAAGGAAGCAAAGGGAGCTGGAAAAGGACAGGGAGCAGCTTAGACTGACAACCATCGAGATGGAGTCGCTGAAGAAGAGGCTTGCCGCGCTTGGGGACCTCGAGAAAAGGCAGGAGGAGACGAATAGGGCTATCAGGGAGCTGCGCAGGCTTGTTGATGACAGGGCCTAGCGAGGAAGCGAAGGCGTGTAAATGGAGGAGGGAGCCAGCCTGCTTTGTAAGGGAGTAATGCTGATCAATGTTATAGGAAAACCCAAAACCCAGTAAACTATGGGGATATATGACCATCCGGCTAGGCTGTCGAAAAACTACCTGCAAGGTTAAACGTTAATAAGAAAGGACGGGGTAATGGGGATGTGACTTATACGAAAACCCGCTCCCCCTCGAATCCGGACGTTTATCAAATGCTCTCCTATTTAGTGGGAAGGAGGATCAAGCAGGGGGTACTTGTCTATCCCGCTGATGAAGTCGATGAAAAGCTGCTGTCCATCGAGGCCGGTGGGGAAACCTACTCTATCTATGTAAAGACCATAGACCTAGCCAATATAGATGACGCAGCCATCCAGCATTTTGCCGAGGAAGTCACAGGGCTTGTGGATTGGCAGGCGCGGATCTCGCGGGGCCAATAGCGGCGCCTAGGGCTTGAAAAACGCTTAAATCGTGGGCGAGGATATCCTATCCATGGAGTTGGGCGAGTCCTTTATCATTCCTGCGGGGTGGCAGCTCCCTGGGTGACAACCTAGCACCAGAGAAAAGGAGCAAGGTCATGGCCAGCATAAGGGGGAGGGACACCCGGCCCGAGCTGCTGCTGTGGCACTACCTGGACCGCAGGCTGCTGAGGAGGTACCCGCGCCTGCCCGGCAGCCCTGACTTCGGGAGCAAGAAAAGGCGGGTGGCTGTCTTCGTGGACGGGTGCTTCTGGCACGGCTGCCCGGACTGCTACAGGGCGCCCGCGACAAGGCCCGCCTACTGGAGGGCCAAGCTTGAGGGCAACCGGGAGCGTGACAGGGAGGCCGACGAGCGGCTCAGGGCTATGGGGTACACCGTGGTCAGGCTATGGGAGCACGAAGTGCTCAAGGACCCACGCGGCTGTGCAGAACTGGTGGAAGAGGCCGTCGCGCACAGGTGCCAGGGAAAAAAAGCTTAAATCAGGGGCGGCCATCCAGCTTACATGGCAAGCCTGTCGTTTGTTGATGTCTTCGCGGGGGCCGGGGGGTTCTCCCTGGGCCTTCACGAGGCAGGCATGAGGGGCCTGTTCGCGGTGGAGAAGGATCCCATGGCATTCAGCACGCTTTACCACAACCTGGCCAGGAAGAGGGGGGCGTTCGACTGGCCGGCGTGGCTGCCCGCCGCCCCCATGGCCATAGAGGACCTGCTGCGCGGCCATGGCCATGAGCTGGGCCGGATGCGCGGGAAGGTTGACGTGATGGTGGGGGGCCCGCCCTGCCAGGGATTCTCCGTGGCAGGCAGGAGGCAGGAGGGAGATGAGCGTAACCAGCTGTTCAGGGAGTACATGAAGCTCGTCAGGATCCTTGGGCCGGGGTTCATAGTGCTGGAGAACGTCCCCGGCTTCGCCGTCCCCTTCCCGGCGGGCGGAGGAGGCAGGTCCTACCTGCAGCTGCTTGCCACGGAGCTGGCCGAGGCGGGCTACGAGGAGCCTGCAGCAAGGATGGTTGACTTCTCAAGGCTGGGCGTCCCCCAGTCGAGGAAGAGGCTGGTTGTAGTGTCCACGCCCAAGGGGGGCGACCCAGAAAAGGTGCAGGAAGCCATTGAAAAGAGGCAGCGCCGCGGCAGGGTGGGCGCCGCCGCCGCCATCTCGGACCTGCTCAGGAGCCACGGCGAGGTGCCGAGCCCTGATTCAAGGGGGTTCGCCGCCGGCGTGTACGGCCGGGTGGAGTCCGGGTACCAGGCCGCAATGAGGAAGGTGCCCGGGCCCGCCCTCCCGGACAGCCACAGGTTCGCGAAGCACGGCAGGGAGGTGGCAAGGCGGCTGCAGAGGGTGCTAGGCTCGCACGCAACGCCGTGGGCCGCATGGAAGGCTGCAGCCAGGGGGGAGTCCAGGAAGTCGACAATGACGCCGCTTGTCCCGTCGCTGCCCGCGCCCACGCTCACCACGCTGCCGGACGACCACATCCACTACTCCGAGCCGAGGATCCTCACCGTCAGGGAGTATGCCAGGCTGCAGTCTTTCCCCGACTGGTTCGAGTTCCTTGGCAAGTACACGACCGGCGGCCAGCTGAGGCGGCATGAAGTCCCGAGGTACAGCCAGGTGGCCAACGCGGTGCCGCCAGTTGTGTCCAGGGAGATCGCGCTCGCGGTAGAGCACGCGTCCGTTGGTGGTGCAGGCTGAGCGATATCGAAAAGAGGCAGTTCAAGGTCAGCAGCGACCTAAAGACCATCCTTGGAAGTGAATTAGTGACAAACCAGAATGTGGCAATCTTCGAGCTGGTCAAGAACTCATATGATGCCGCGTCAGACGATGTATATCTAGTGTTTGAGAACGTGAAAGGATCTGGCGACGGCACTATATATGTAGTAGACTCGGGGTGCGGCATGTCAAGGGATGACCTGATAAACAAGTGGCTGTTCGCGGCATATTCCGAGAAGAAGCCCGGCAAGAAAGGGTGGGCGCCACCGCCGGCGGGGCGACAGTATGCTGGGCTGAAGGGGATTGGCAGGTTCGCTTGCGATACGCTGGGGAGCAAGCTGGTGATTTACACAAAAAAAGCCGATGAGGAACGTGTCAACAGGCTCGAGGTGGACTGGGGTAAATTTGAGAAAGACCAGTCTACGGAATTCGGGAATGTCCCGGTTATGCTCTCATCGCAGGTGGAGGTTGATAAGGCTGGGTTCAGTCTCGGCCCGGGCAAAAGTGGAACAATCCTGCAGATTAGCGGGTTGCGCAATTCGTGGGATGAGGCCAGACTTATAAGCTTGAAGAAGTACTTGCAGAGGCTGGTGGCGCCAGCTGGGACGGAAGCCAAGAAATTCAGGATCCACATAAAGGCGGAGGAATTCCTGGACTACGACAACAAAATGGCCAGCAAAAGCCCCATGGAGACCCTTGGCACGCTTAGGATCAACGGTGAGGTGAAGAATTTTGTCTTTGAGGACCTTGAGCTAAGGACGACATACATAGAATGCAGCGTAGGCGAAGGCCTGATCCGCACACGACTGGTAGATAAGGGGGAGCATGTATTCGATGCCACCGAGCAGAACAGGTTTCCCCTGCTGCACGACATTGATGCCAGGATATACTTCCTAAACAGGGAAGCGAAGGCCTCGTTCAAGAGGAAGACGGGGGTCAACACGAAGGACTACGGCTCTGTCTTCCTGTACAAGAACGCCTTCAGGATATATCCATATGGGGAGCCTGACGACGACTGGCTCGGGCTGGAAATGAGGAGGGGGCAGGGGTGGATGCGCCACCTTTCGGCTAGGGAATTTATCGGCACGGTGAGGCTAAGAGGCATGCAGGATTGTTTTACCGACGCGTCAAGCAGGGAGGGGCTGCTAAAAAACGAAGCGTATAACATGCTGGTCGACTTCATAAAGAAAAAGGTGGTAAGCCCGCTTGAGCGGTACGTGGTAGGCGTCATCGGGTGGGACAGCCAGCCGCCTCAGGAAGGGCCTGCCAAGGAAGAGGAAGCAGCCAGAAGCATCGATTATGTCAGCAGGATCATTGGGAGCAACAGCAACAAAGCCGAGATCAAGCTGGGGCCAAGTGCCGTGCGAATACTCGACAACCACACCCTGCTTCTGCACCCGGAGCTGGAAGAGAGGCTCAAGAAGTTGGAGCCCTACCTTAATGACAAAGCGTCGATAGACACCGTCAACTGGATGCTGGGCAAGTTTAACGAGTTAAGGCGTGAAAACCTGTCGCTCGGCAGCGATCTGGAGGTGGCGCGGGGTGAGATCGAAATTATCAAGAAGCTACCAAAAGAGGTGTCTAAATTGATGCTGCTTCACAACATAAGCAACGAGGCCGACAGATTGTACCACACTCTCAATGAGGCAATGAACATTGTGTTGAAGAACGGGGGCCATCTGAGGCTTGTGGACAAGCTTGACGAGGCAATTGTGCAGAATGAGCATGTCAGGCTGTATGCGCAGAGGGCCCTTCATGGTGACTCGGTCAAGGGGGAGCAAATCAAGGGCGACATAGTGGCATTCATAAAATTGTGGCTGGGAACATCCTACAACATAGGAACGGAAGGAATGGTCAAACAGTCCGTCTTCCATGGCGACGATACGGTTATTATATTAGCATACACGCCAATAGAAGTAGGCTTTGTAATAGAAAACTTGCTGGGAAACTCAACAAAGAATCACGCCTCAACCGTCACTGTATCATTCAAGCTTGAAGGAAACACGCTACACGCGATATTCTGTGATGATGGAGACGGGGTGCCGCCGGAGGCCGTTAAACACCTATTTGAGATGGGGTTCAGCACGACTGGGGGTACTGGACTCGGGCTGTACGCCTCAAGGAAAGCAATGCGCGAAATGGGGGGGGACCTCCTTTTTGTGGGGAGCGATGCCGGCAAGGGGAACATAACGGCGTGTTTTGACATCGTTTTCGGGGGTAATAAAAATGGCACAGGGTAATGAGGAAAGTCAGGATAAATTCTATATACTATGGCTTGATGACAACAAGGATGGCACCGCGCCCTACATTAGCCGCCTAGGCAATAAAACCAACGTGGGGGAAAAATACTATAAATTTGAAATTAAACAGGTAGAAAATCTACGAAGCGCAAGTGAGGAGTTGCGTAAGGGAAAATACTATGACATGTTAGTTGTTGACTGGAACCTGAGCGATAAAGAAAAGGGGGATGCGATTTTGAATGAGGTAACCGGGCAGTACACTTATACTCACTGCATATTTTATAGCAGGCTTCCAATAAAGAATAAAAAAGATCACGGACTGGTATCTTATACAAAAGCTGAGGGGCTAGTATCGGCCATAACGGAAAGGACCTTTGAAAGGATATCTAACTTTGGTATGGCATATTATGCTCGCGGCATAGTGCTGTCGATGTATGCAGATCTTGAGGAATCGATAGACAATTTTCTTGCGGACTATTTAGACCCAGAAGGCAAACTAAGGTTTCGTGAATGCTTTCTGTCAGATTATCATATAGACATGGGGGTCAAGGCTAATATCGTCCACAAAATTGTTTATGGTAAAAGTAACAACGAAAAAGGGGCTGCGTTGCAGGAACCATTCAATAGATTGGAAGAAGAAAGTCTTGTGGAAGAAATGCTCAAGGTAAAAATACGTAACATCATAAAAGATAGGAATACCGTAGCTCATGGACAACCGGATAGATCAAATCAGGGAAAGCTGGGGCGAGGGAAAGATAAAATAGAACTGAGCAGGGAAAGGATATTGGGGGTTCTTTTGGATATTGCCGAAGGCATCAGCGCATTTACCGAGCTTGACAAATGCCTTACAGGAACGCAAAACGGCACCGCCTGACCAGGCACTTTTGCGAAGCTAGAGGCATTAAGGCCATGAAGGCGTGGCCAGTTGGATAATGGTTTGGCAAAACCCGCAAAGATGACCAAAAATAATTTTTGATACACACATATTCCCTAGAGCCCAAGCAGGAATCACGCGGGGAAGCTTACTTTCAGGGCGGCAAAATTGAATAAAACAGCAAACGCTTCTCCTCTCCAGACCGGTTAGGCCGCCTCCCAATAAAATATTTGAAACCTATATGTGAAAGGCGTACTCCATCCTAATAAAATTTCTATCCGGGATATTGTGATCTTGTAATAAAAACTTATAAGTAGTATAGGAATTTTCTAAATATTAAACAACATCAAATTATCGTTTGCCAAAGTTATAGGCCCTCCGTACTTTTCATCTCATCCCCTGCCTGTCAGCATACCCCTTGCCGAGAACATGGAAAGCGAGGATCCTGGCGAAATCGCCTACATCGCTCTTCAATTCCAAGCTGAATGCCATTGACATACCGAAGGAATAAACGCCGGGTGGAGGTGCTTCCGGCTTGGCCTCCGGCTTGCTTTCTGGCTGCTGTGTAATCGGTCCTTTCCTGTTGCCCCTGCGTCTTAACGCAAGCGCAGCTCCAATGACTACAGCCGCTATCACTATCACGATTATGGCTATGTTGGTATAGTTGTAAGTGTAGTTAACGGTCAGGGAGGCCTGCACGGAATACCCTGTGGCATCAGTCGCAGTTACGTTCAGTACGTTCTGGCCCATATTTGCAAGCCTGTAGGTGTAGGTCGCGGACGTGGTGGTGGCCACCTCTTCCCCGTTAAGATACCACGTGTAGGTGTAAGGGGATGTCCCGCCGTTCATCGCCGCATCCAGGGTAGCGATATCGTTTGAGTAGAGGAAGCTGCTGGAGCCAAGGGTGTACGTGCCGTTCATGGAGGGGTCCGGGTTCACGGTCACGGATATGGTATTTGAGCCGACCTGATAACCAAGGGAATCAGTGAGCCTTGCTGTTACCTGATAACTGCCCGGGTTGTCCAGGGGGGCGGTGTCCCCGTTCATTAGGTTGCCATCAAGGTAGTAGGCTATGCTGTAGGGTGGGGTGCCCTGTGAAGTGCTTGCGGAGACCGTAAGCGTCTGCCCTGCATCGTACGCATTGCTAGGCACAGATATGGAAATGGCTGGATCCGGATTAACGGTTATTCCGTACGTAGAGGAAGTAAATCTGCTCCCCGCTGAGTCGGTTATGACTATGTAAAAGGTATGCTGCCCCACGGCAAGATTGTGTACATAGAATGTATGCTCAAAGTTCGCCAGGGATGTCGATACATTGTTTACTTGCGCACCATCAACATAGAGATAGTAGTTATACGGTGGAATCCCGCCAATCACATCAGATGTAAAGGATATGCCGGCTGGCATGCCCTGATCCGCCGTCACTGAACCGGAGCTGAAGGATGTCAGATTAAAGGATATGGGACCGGTAATGAATTCATTCGAGCTGGCATACTCCACCGCCCCGTTGGATGAATACGGGTATAGCTGGGTGGTAAGGGATATTGGGGTTGAAGTCGATGTGGAGAAAAGGATCTGTTTGGTATTTGTATTATATTCGTCAACCCACAGCCAAGCCGAAGTGAACTGGAATCCCTGCTCCGTATAAGTGACCTGCTGCTCACTCCCATAATATGGGTTGGTGTGGTACCATTCTGTCATCAGTCCGGTGAAGAAGCCGTTGGAATTTGCGTAGCTGTACCCATTCTGGCCCTGGAAGTACGTGGCTCCCTCCGAGCTGAAGCTCTCCGAAGCGCTGGCGCCAGTATTCCAGTCATAGGCATACATTCTAACCACGCCAGTGGAGTTGTCAAAGTATAAATTGAGGAACACTAAATCACCACTGTTGACAGGGCCGGAGAAGCTATCCATGCCGCTTCCTCCAGTTGTAGGGAAAATTGAGGTGCCGCTGGGGTTGAATACTTCATAATTCATATTGAAGCCGGTGCCCGGGCCATTCCAATGGTACGATAAGCTAACCTGATACCAGTAACCTGTATTTGACAGCCCGTTTAAAAGATACGCAGGTCCATAGCCGGAACCACTCACTTGAGCTATTGCAGTTACGTTAAACGCGAGCGATGCGAAATCCTGGGTAAAAGATTCACCCAGCTGCTCATCCCAGGTTGGCCCTGAAGCTGTGGAATTGGTGCCCTGCAAATTAGCGCCACCGACCAGAGGCAGCAGTCCGGGCGGATGTGCATTTGCAGCCCCTGTTTGGGCACTGGTGTGCGCAAAGGATGGGCCTGCGGCCAGCGGAAGGGTGAGCAACAGCAGGATGACCCAGATTTTATTTAGCATTCCTACATAATATCATATATATTATTTAACCATTTAGCAGGCGTTTACGTATTTTTTTAAATGGAAGACAAACACCGGGCAGAACTTTCTATGGCCCCCCGGAATACTATTGCAAACATCGCAGGAGGACGTCTTGTTATCTCACCCCTTCATCCTGCATGACGCGACGGCCGCCTCGACACGCGGCTCTTCTTTTTTAACCTCACAAGTTTTTTTAATGACACGGAACCAATGGAATGAAATGGCTTATGGTCATTTTATGAGGCCCATGGCCACTAGTAAAGCCACGACCACCAAAGTGAGTCCAATTATAATAGTTACTGAAGGCATTTTTTTGTTGTACGTAGGGTGTTTATCGTTTCCTAATAGCTTATTCATGCCTAATATTAACAATGTTAAAGTAATCGGCGAGGATGCTTCTGCAAGACCGGAGTGGCCTAGATAAAAAATGCGACCCGTAATCAGCAGCCAGATTATGCCTGTTAAAAGGTAAGCCAATCCTGCCCACTTTTCTCCTTTAAATTTTGTTTTATCAAATCCGATAGCAAGCATTGCTAAACCGGTGCCTAGTAGGAACAAAACGACGTTTAGAGATATCAAAATGCTGCCACCTATAAACCCAATTTTGCTGAAATAGCAATCCCAACAATGCCGATAATTAATAACATTATACCTGGAACAACAAATTTCAAATTAGGGATAAATATGCCATTCATAGTCCAAGAAAGACCCCAAATGAAGAGAATAGCTCCAATTATCACCATCAAAAAGGAAATGACGGGCACTATACCAATAGCTTTTCTCATAAATTTACCTCATTCCCTGCCTGTCCGCCTACCCCTTCTCATTGTTATTTCCAGAAAGTTCTTTCACGAACTCCTTTTGAACAATATTGATTAGTGAAACCGAGAGTATATAGACCATATAGGCGTCTTCCTTTGTGCCCACATAAGGCTCCTTGAGGGCCTTGCCATCCTTTGGGGAGGATACAGCATGATGGAGGTCGCTGGCATAATCAAAAAGCTTGCCTATCGCCTCCTCTAGGCTTTTTATGGCAGTTTCAGAACCGCTATATGCATTCTCGAAGAACTCATTAATTTCCTTGGTCATGTTTTGTGGATACTTCTTTACATCAAACACTTCATATATAAATCTCGATTCATTAATAGTCTCTCCCCAGTCGCCTTCCCTCAATTTTTCCTCCATCTTGACAAGGGCTTCCTTTGCTCTATTGACCCTTTTACTTAGCTCTTTCTGCCACTCACTCAATTGCGCTGTCTGGACATCGGTTAATTCCGGCTCCCTAATTTCAACAATCATGAATTTGCCGACTCCAAGGTATCTCTGGAATTTGTTAACCCAGTCGCTTGCCTTTATTGTGTAGCGCTTAGAGGTCATGTTTAAGGAGTACTTAAATATCATCTGGCCTGTCCTAGAAATCAGAATTTGTTCGTTAGGATTTCCGCTTGGGCCACGCCATTCGAGTGGTACAGTTATCACTTGGGAAGGTTGCGGTTGATTGGGGTTTGGACGTGCTTGCTCAACCCGAAAACTTCCTATTAAAATATCAGGCTGCAATGTTAGTACATCAAATTGGAAATTTAATACTACGTCTTTGTATTGTTGTTTTTGTCTGACATTTTCAATGTAATCCAAGGCTTCCTTGTTAAGCATAAAATACAGCCTAACCCAGATTTTAAAAGTTGATTTGCTCCAATTGGTATCCACAAGACGCGGGACCCGTACGTCATAAGTGAATAAATTCTGGCCAGGTCTTTTTATACTAATTTCATTCAAGTTTGATATGAGCTTCATATCTTCTGTATAAACCCTGCCCCCTATTTTTAATAAAATCGTCTCATCTGGATACTCTTCTTCAAGTGATAATTCAATGGCAGGCGAAACACTTTCTTTATAGGGCGCTACGGAGTCTTCTACTATATTCATGATCTATCTCCCTCCCTTCCCATCCATTCCGCCAGCCCCTTGAGATACTCTTCGGGCGTGAGATGGTGCTTGGAGGCATTGAAGATTATGGCGTCCCTGACCTGGTCCTCCTCCAGCGTCCTCACCCTCGATTCTAGGGAGGCCAGCCTTTCCTCATCTTCCGCGATGCGGGCCATGATATCCTCGTGAACCATCTGCATCTGCTCGAAGATCCTTTCCCGCAAATTCCGTTCATAATCATTGAGGGAATACTTGAGAAGGATTGATTCCTGTTCGTTCATCATTTATTTTCCCCCTTTTCTAATATTTCATCAAACTTCTTGGCAGCTTCTAAAATAAATTGCTGCTTGGAAAAAATCCCCTTCTTCCTCAGGCTAGCTCTGTTTTTCTTATAGATTTCATCAATAACATCAGCAATTTCATCGGCAACGCTCAAGGCCCGGTAGCCCGCTCTTGGCATGACCATAATGTCATTGTACAGTATTATAACCTTTCTTATGTACCGTACGATGTACAGTAATGCTTATAAATGATACAGTACATAGGACTGTACATGCCAAAAGATGGCTATACCGCAATAACCGTTCCCGAATCCCTCCATGATGACCTGAAAAGGAGGGCAGAGAGCCGGAACCTCTCAATTCCGGCCTACCTGAAAATGCTGGTTGAGAATAATGAAAAGGAGGTGAAGGTGATTGCTTAAGGAAGACCTGGTCGTGCAAAAGGTCGCGGAGCTCGCAAGCGCCATGGGCGCAAGGGATGAGGCGCTGGAAAGGCGCCTTGACGAACTGCTGAAGGTGGAGCAGGCAAGGGTTGCCGAGACCAGGGCGCTGAAGGCCATGGTCAGGTCGCTGATTGAGAAGGTCGGCAGGCAGTCGGGGGAGCTGACCATCATGCCCCATGAATACGAGTCCATGAAGGAGGCTGTCAAGGCATGAGGATGGCCGGGTTCAGTGCCCCCGCTGTTCAGAATCCCTCAGTTGTTTCAGTGCATGGTTCACGGCGTGCGACAGGGAAGCATACTTGGTTTCTTTCACCTGCTGCTGGGCCCATTCCAAGAGCTCAGGATCCACAGCGACCGATATTTTCACTTTCGCCATGCATAGTGGTAAGGAGTATACGCTTATGTCCTTTATTCCTACTTGGTAGGAATGTTAATATAGGTAGGAAGTGGTAGTAATGGGTAGGAATATGAAAATAAGTGTAGTTGTAGAGGAAAGCGAACTTCAATTCCTAAAATCAATGGTGGAAAGCAATGATGCTGCATCAATATCCCACGCTGTCAGGAAGTGCATAGACAAGGTGCAGAGGGGGGTCCTCAAGGCATGATC
>JAFLXO010000041.1 GCA_029786595.1 Nitrososphaerota archaeon
AAGCTCAGTATCTCCCTATCTCCGTTCGGTATCCTTTTCTCCTTGAGCAATTTCCCGTTATCGTCTACTACTGCGGCCTGAATGTAGTTTTTGTGCAGATCTAATCCTACGAACATGTGCCTGATATCGTTTGAGTTTCGTTTATCTCTTCCGTTCACATATGATTAATTTCAAGAAACTACATGTTTGAGGACGTATCAAAAGAGCTTTATTTATACCTAGAGTAACCACCTTAATATGATTCGCTCCCGAGGACCCTCACCAGTGACCTATACTATTCTTGCAAGTAGGGCGATATACAGTATGTTTTGGGTAATATTGGCGCCCATATATACAGTTATAGGAAGCTCCATAGGAATTCCATCTATTGAATATGGGCTTATTTCATGGGCGTTCATTTTGGGCGCAGGCATATTTCAGATTCCATCTGGGATCTTGACCGCACGAGTGAATGCTCAGTACGTTTACATGATGGGGCTGGCCATCCTGGCAACTTCCATTTTTTTGACTGCTGGAGCTAATTCACTTGTTGTATTGCTATTATCAAGGGTGATAGGCGGGATAGGGGCGGCCATGTTCTTTTCATCAGCTGGTTATGTTCTGGAGGCCATAAACAGCAAGCATTTGGGGCTATATATGGGCTTCTATAACGCGGCCTTCAGCGCTGGAGCTGGTATCGGGTTACTCTGGGCTGTCGTGTACAGGATAATTTACTGGAGGGTGGCACTTGTTCTTGCAGGGTTAATCGGCATTGCGTTTGTAGCACTCGATTACCTCAGCTGGGCGCGTAGGCCGGAGGTCGGTGTTGAAAGGGCCAATCTGAAAAACCTAAAGGGAACTCTGCTGAACCATAGGGTTATATTATTAGCGGTCATGGTTTCTGGATTCTGGGGGGCCAATTACGCCGCAGAAACGCTGTTACCGTCCTATTTTACCTTATACAGGCATCTTAGCCCCCTTTTAGGTAGCTATCTAACTTCGATCATGCTGTTTTCTAGCCTTCCTGGAGGCTTCGCTAATGTGATATATGATCGGATCAAAAGAGGTGAGCTGCTTCTCTTTGGGGCTGGAGGGCTTGTGGCCGTCAGCTTTCTACTGTTTGAAACGGGAAGCATGGGGACAGTGATAGGCCTGATAGTGATGGGGTTTTCCAGCACTATAGTGTTTTCATCCTTCTACTCCTTATCATTGGATTACGCAGACAGGCAAAACGGTGCCATTGTGTTGGCGTTGATAAATACGGTGAATATGGCGATAGGTATGTGGATCTCGCCGGTCTTTTCGGTAATTGAAAATTTTGCATTGCCCGCGCTTTGGCCAGCTATGGCGACCATAACTCTGGTGCCACTTCTCCCACTTCTTATTATGAAGAAACCTAAAACCCATCACCAGTCGGACAGGAAATGAGATTGTTTTGTTCCTACGAGTTGACATCAAAGCCGGCTGGATAAAAATATTAGTCCAATAAATTATGACCTAACGGCCACATGAGCTTGACGTTCCAATGGTAGATTATGATAGTGGACTCCATATATTTAAGCCGCCTTAAGCAATTAAGGCTATGCCGGTTATACCAGCAACTACAATTGATAACGACATGACCCAGAAAATAGCGGTCTCATATCTTTTCAATGGTTTTCCGTTCATGCACTCCCGGTTAGATGTCAATCTACCTAGGAAGAACAGCGATGGTATTATTATAATGGTATAAATGACCATTAGGGTAATCATGAGTGATATGTAGTTGTTCACTAGGATCACCAATAGCAGGGCCGGAGCGCTCTCCAGTAGATATATTTTGATAAAGGAGTTTCTTGATCGGCGATTCAGGGCATCCATTATCCCCCAAGCGGACCCTAACGATACTACTACAAGAGCCAAGAAGCCGGCCGCTATAAACCCTATTCCCATCACTATACTTGCGTAACCTCCGAACGCCGAAAGAGCTGCCGAAATCTGACTAGCTTCTATCAGGCCGTTTATCTCATTTATATGCATACCATCTAATACTATGATCGACATAAGGACCTCCGAAATCACGGCGCCTATGAGCGTCTCAAGTCTCTCCATCTTTAGGTCAGCGGCCTTTAGCTTCTTGCGAGAATCTGCGCCAGAATGAAAATAGAGCATCCAGGGCATGATCACGGCTCCCGTGTTTGCAGCTATTAGATAATCGAAACTTGCATTGCCATATGGTTGGATAGGAGAAAGTCCTATCATAATTATGGTCCTTATATCTAAATGGAATATCAGTGTAGAGGCAGCTATGCTTACGACTAGAAGGAAGCTTATCGGAAGAAGTAAAAGTTCGGCCTTTCTATATCGTCTGCCCAACACTATTGCCGTATGGACAATGAATACCGCCGCAAGCCCAAGGATTATCGGTAAGCCTAAGAGGTAAAGCCCAATGGCTATCCCTGCATATTCGGCTACATATTCTAGGAAATCGGAAATAGCCATGGGTAGAGCGGCCATAATAGCGATCCATTTACCATAGAATCTATAGATGGCTTCACCGAGGCCCCAGCCTCCAACGGTGCCCAATCTTCCCGCTGCGTCCTGAATGAAAAACAGCGGAAGTATAAGGATCATTTCTACGAAGACCATCCTATACCCCCACGAAGCACCGGATTGAAGGGCCGTAATGATAGATGCGATATCTATGTCGGCTATCATGACAAGCCAAGCCGGGCCGAAGACCTGAGTCCACTTCTGTAATCTCTCGTTCAATCCCGAAGTTTCCCTAAATGGTCAAGTTATAAATATTTGGTTATAAAAGTGGCCGCTCTTATTACGATCTGCCGTCAGGTGGCATAAACCATCCCTTTATGGTTGCCATGATCTTCTGTTGTTGAAGGCATATGGATATTCTGCTTGCCAAATGGGTGGCTGAAGATTCAATTCTATAGGAATATATACCATGACAGCGTACGACTTGTGCCTTGGTAAGGATCTGGAATTCCATCGATGCTCACCTTAAGAATGGAAGCATTGTGATCAGGTTCAGAGGTAAGACTATTTCGCTGGATTCAACAGCCCCCCTACAGACCGATATCGCGTTCCTTTCCCACGCGCATTATGATCACCTTCCTAGGCGAGTTTCTTCTACAGTCCTTGCCTCTAATGAAACAGTCGAACTGGCTAGGGTACGAGGGTTGTCCATTAAAAGCTATATCAATAAGGCTGAAAGTTTAAAGTTGCTTGATAGTGGCCATATACTAGGTAGCCGCGCACTGCTTGTTGATAATGATCTCCTATATACAGGAGACTTTGCAGGAAGGCCAAGGGCATTTCTTTCAAAACTCGTCAGTGTCAAATGTAAAACGCTGATAATCGAAGCTACCTACGGAAAGCCAGGCATTGTTTTTCCGAGCGTCGCTAAGGTGATGGGGGCGGCCATGGATAGCATATCAAGGGCATATGAATTGGGGAATGGGATAGTTCTGGAGGGTTATACTCTTGGAAAGGCTCAACTTCTAAATTATATGTTCCAGACATGGAGGCCTATATTTGTCCATCCTAAGATAGAGGCAATAAATCAAACATACAGAAAATTTGGAGTTGCAATCCCTATGCCCGATAAAGTAGTTGATGATATAGGTGGTTTAATCCATAAAGGTCCATTTGTGTTCATTGCGCCAATGAATCTCCACTTGCGCAGCGACATACCGATGATTAAATTTACCGGATGGGCACATAATACATCCAAGTCATCGCTTCCGCTTAGCGATCATGCAGACTTCGAAGAGCTCATTACATATATCAAGAAGGCCAATCCAGAGCGCATTCTCACTATATACGGGTTTGACAGGGGTCTAGCTGAGGAACTCCGCAGGCAAGGCTTTTACGCTAAATCGGTCAGCGATTTACAGACAGATATCCTTGATTATATCTGATAGCCAAGTAATTTTGTCCAAATTGTCGACTTTTATCAAGTACATCGTTAAAAAACCAAAAACGGTAAGGTATGTTGCCTGCGTGCGAGCGGAAAGATATCGCCCGTTGGACAAATGGTGCCCTCTCCCGTTGTGGCCACAATAGAAGAGCCGGATAGTCCGATGTGTGATGTCTCGAAGCGAAACCCGGAGGGAGGTAAAAATGGGATCGGCCTTCTAGGTCGTTCTTGCATTAACGAAGGAACCGGTTAAGGATTCGGGGCGCTGGATCGGCGGCCTGAAAGCAATGGTGGGTGACCATTATTGCTGAGGGCTGAAGGTTTGGAGTCCGGAGGACAAAATCGGGGCTTCCGTAAATGTAAAAACGAAATAGATATCGTTCTCCTTTTTGCGTCCTTCAGGGTTTCTTGCACGCAGACAATATGACTAATCTGCATCAAAGATGATTTTAATATTAACTAGATATGTAGCGAAAAAGACCTTATTATTCATATGCCCATCGCATAATTATGCTGGGTATTAACTCAATATAGAATCCTTGTTGATAACTAGTTAAAATCTCATTACCTGGGCGCTGAAAGTTTATGCTAGTGCATAACGCTGCAGGTTGGGGGGGAGGGGGATAGAGTTTTTTAGTGGTTTCCATGTATGTAGGCACATGCTAGGGGACGCGTATAAATTCAACCCTATGGTTATGTCGGTTTGTAACACTGCTTTAGCGCTAACGATTTCGCAGCGGAGGAGGTGAATCACGTTATTATTTAGCAACCTTATCGTTCATGAAGTGAAGCCTCATGACTATCAGGATTTAAAGAACGACATATCCATCTACGCCAAATACAGTAATAGTAAGTTCATAAAATTGAAGAACACCTCGTTAATAGTGATAGGTGATATCCATGGAGACCTTCATTCTTTGGAAGCCATATTTGCAAGGGAAGGGGAATTAGATGATGACATGCTGGTGATCTTTTTAGGCGATTATGGCGACAGAGGCTACAATCAATTGGAAACATGGTGGAGTATTATCAAGTTCAAAAATGCCTTTCCCAATAATGTTGTCGCAATACGTGGGAATCACGAGCCTCTGGCATGGGCGGTGCCAGTGCCGCACGATCTGCCTTTAAAATTTGATGCTGTTTTTGGCCAAGAAAGAGGCAATGAACTTTATGACGATCTTTTTGGCACATTTGAAAATATGGTGCTATTAGCTGAATCTAATGGTCTCCTGTTCATGCATGGCGGACTCCCGGTTAACATTTTTGATCCTATAGACAGATTGCCGCTTGAAAGGGAAGCATACCAATTTTTGTGGAATGATCCGGCAGATATTTCTGGCTACAGGCTATCCCCTCGCGGATTGGGGTATCTTTTTGGGGAGGATATTACAATCAAGTGGCTAAGGTCATTGGAGGCTACTTGTGTTGTTAGAGGTCATGAGCCATGTGAAGGATTTAAATTAGATCATCATGGACGAGTTGTAACTATTTTTTCTCGTAAGGGGTATCCTTACTATAATCAAAATGCGGCGTATATGAAATTCGTTAACGGCAAGATGCGTATGATCACGTTTTAATTGCAGGTCTGACCTTTAGTCACTATATCAGAAGCCTCTATAACCGTCTTGAATAGCGGATAGTGGTTCACTCAGGGCGTAACCGGTCCATTTCGTACTGAACCACCAGAGTCAATGATATATTCGTTATTGCGGCATTGAAAATCAAGAGGAAGGCAAATGAGCACAAACTCAACATAAAATCCGGTTTAGTAATTCTTGCGCCTAGTCAAATAGAGGCAGACAAGAGAAAGTTGGCCACAGCCGTCCCTTTTAAAGGCATGGTTAGCGCTGGCATATCTACTGAAACAACAGGCACGACCAGACTTTGTCAAGCGTCATGCTATTACGGGCTTTAGACGGGCTCAAATTTTAATGACGGTAACAGGATAATTTTTTAGATAAGTCTATAAGGAAAACAATTATTGGATAGTCATGCTCAATGTTGGAGATTCAGCACCAGATTTTAAGGCTAGAGATCAAAACGGAAAGGAAGTATCACTAGGCGAATACAAGGGCAAGCCGGTAGTCCTCTATTTTTATCCAAAGGACAATACCCCAGGTTGCACAAAGGAGGCTTGTAGCTTTAGGGACGACATGAGCTCCTATAAGGATGCGGGAGTTGCGGTGCTTGGTGTAAGTGCAGATGGCATAGACTCCCACCGAAATTTTACAGAAAAGTATGGATTGAACTTCACTCTGGTTTCAGACAAGGATAAATCAATCATAAACGCCTATGGAGTAGGGGGATTGCTCTTTACTAAGCGGACAACTTTCATAATAAACGGCGATAGCAAAATAGCTTATGTGTTTCCGAGTGTATCTCCAGAGGGTCATGCCAAGGAAGTGCTCGGAAAGTTAAAAGAATTGAAGTTAATAGATTAGAGGATTCCGAAAAAGTGATATTCTCTCGCGCTAAGGCCGCGAGCTTCCCATGTAGCTATTCCCTTGTGGATTCATCAGCAACATGAGAACTTGTACCCTGTTTCATTGACACGCGGCTAACATACATCCCATGCCCCGCCGTTGGTATTTCCGCAGGCGTAAATTCAGACATGCCCATTACTACTAACTAACGCGCGTCACAATATGATTATGCTTGCTGTGAAATCCCTCTGAGCCGTACAGCTACACGAAGGGTAGAGGATGTTCTCTCTGATAATGCAACCGAGTATACATTAATCTTATTTTTCTCGCGGCGAATCCCCATTGGCCGCTATTACCTCACTTTCCAGTTCATCCAAGTTCTTTCGTTCACTTCTTGGTGCCATGGATACCCCGGCCAAACCAACAGCTATGGGCAGGGGGGCCAGCATCAAGAATAATGGAGAGATGCCAAATGAAATGAGGAGGGTTGGGAATACGAGAGTGCTAAGGTATCCACCGAGTCTACCGGATGCAAAACCTATTCCGCTCGAAGTACTTCGAAAGAGGGTTGGGAATAATTCATTTGAATAAATGGAACTAATAGTATAACCTACTCCACCGAGTACCCATATTATTGAAATATTTGATATGAAAAGCGCGACGCTTGATCTAGCTAATAAATAACCTACTATCAAAAATACACCAACTATTATCGAGGAAGAGATGATCATAACCCTACGCCCTATCTTGTCAACATATTTGAAAGTTAACGCGGTGCCTCCTACGAATCCCATCCATTGCAAGCCACTGACCAGCAGAGCCCATACCTTTGATAGTCCTTCAGCCTGGCTTAAGAAGGATGGCGTATAGCTTGCGAATATGGCTAAAATAAAGGTCCAAATGAAGAACGCAATAGCAACAAACGAAAGTTTTGTAGCGAATTTTTGTTTATCAATTGGCCGGGCTTTTAGGTCAACCCCTTTTGAAGCGCTCCAGACCTTACTCTCAGGCAGCCCTCTCCTGAGCAGCAACACTATGAGAGGAGGGACCGCCCCCATTCCCAATATATATCTCCAAGATTCGGCACCTAATGGCAGGAATAGTACGGCAATAGTTGCAGCCGCAACGCCACCCACTCCCCAAAGAAGAGACTGCACGGCTATGAGTCTACCCCTATTCTCTCTGTTGGAAATTTCGGATATCAGGCTTCCGCCTACCGGAATATCACCGCCTATTCCTATACCGACGAGAAACCTGCTTAACAATAGTATGGATGGTACTGTTGCGATGGCACTTAGAAGTGACCCTAGTACAAAGAACAGCAGGACGTTCAGGAATATGACGCGTCTTCCAGTTATATCGGCCAGCCTTCCAAATGACAGGGCACCTATAATAGCGCCTATAAAAGGCGCCGACACTATTAACCCTGTATAGCTGCTTGTAAGACGGAAGTATGGCACAAGTGTCAAAAGGGCGCCGCTGGCGATCAGCAGGGCAAACCCATCGGTAAAACCACCCATCCCGATAAGGACCGGAGCATAATATCTTGATAAGTTCAGATTTAACTTCAATTTCTTGGGGCACATTTGTGACATTGTCATATTTAAGTCATTCGCAAATTTTTCAATGCTAGGAACCAAGCATTTTAAACAACTTCCTCTGAGTAGAAAATATTTAAAGGAGGAGGTACTAACATAATCTGTGAAACATATAGATATAGCCCGCCATCTGATAGAACAGGACTTTGCTTACAGGACCTGTTTGGCCCGGGGTGTTATCAATTATACCGCGCTTGCCAAGAAGATAAAACCTGTCTTGGAAAGGACAGTAGGGTACCCAGTCGCTACTAATACACTAGTCAAGATGCTGACCAGGATTAAAACGCAAGAACTGAAGGCCATAGATCCGTATGACGCGCTGTCAAGGATCACCCTATCGGTGGATTATGGGTACGAGAGAAAAGAAACAAGATCATTCAAGTATGAAGGCAATGAAATTATGATGGTAAACTTGGGCGACAGGTACGAAGTCCTAGAAAAAAACAAAAAAGGGGTAGGGCAGGCCCTTCTTAAGATAAAGCTCAATAGGGATATGGAGGAGACGCCAGGTATAACCGTCCTTCTGCTCTATTTGCTTGCTGGTAAGAACGTTGAAGTTAGCAGCATATATAGATTCGGCGATGAAGTGTGGTTCTTGATGCCAGCCGGCGATGCCCCTAAGTCCATAGAAGCTCTTTCACATTTTACTGTAGGCCTAAGGGTGAAGGTTGACGCTTCAGGATTATAAATTCTAGTACGAGAGTAACTCTATCGGTTTTTCATCACAGTTGGAAGGTACCGACCTTTTCTATATTTTAGAAACTTAAAGCTTTAACATGTGGCCGTTTTCATTTAGCCAAGCCCTATTTGTTTCATAGCCCGGTTGTAATAGTCCAACCTGCTTCCAAAATGCCTTAGAGTGGTTTCTTACCCTTAGATGCGCGAGCTCATGAGCCACTACATAATCTATAACAGGTAGCGGGGCCATGACCAGTTTCCAGGAGAACCTCAAGTCCCCTTGTACTGAACATGAACCCCATTTCCTATTAGCGTTAGAGATTTTCACACAACGGTATTTTAACCCGTTGATCGACGTGAAAAATTTTACCCTTTGTGTAATCACATTAAGCGCTGCCTCTCTGTACCATTTGGTTAGGATAGAGGCAACGTCTATATCCGCTCCTTTTAAAACATTAAATGAGTCGCCATTCCAAACTGGCGAATTAAAATCCTTCCTATTTAGCCTATATAGATTGCCTAGGTATAGTAATTCCTCACCATCTTCGAACCCGTGATGCGGCTCCTCGGTCAACCTTTTTACCATCAAGCCCTTCTTCTTTTGTATCCAAACATTATGTCTTTGAATAAATTCTTCGATATACCTATCTGCCACTTCATATGGAGCATATAGAACTACAGACGCATCCTCCCTTACATGAAGTGAAATCGTCTTCCTCTTCGCCCTTATAACTTGGATATCCTTGTTCATGACTGCTACAGCTAGGCGATATTGTGCATATCAACTTATCACCTACTCGGGCAAGGAAAATTACATAAATGCTAGACTAAAAACTACAGATCAGTATCCTTAGTTTTGTGCAAAGAATTTCGTAGTTGATGCGTAACATAAGCCTGTACGCCATGCGGAGCTGACGATTTATGCTGGTTAAGCAGCCCTGCTTCTAATCATTGCTGGTCAAGTTGACGTCGTATGCCTGCACGCGTTGGCATAGGCCTAACTTCGACATGGGCGCCGCTAACCAAGCAAACTCCAGTGACGGCCGCATCTATGTATGACCTATTATATCCACTTCAGGAGGTTGGGTCCACGGTCGTACTTCAGGTACTGCCTCACCACCGGCGTCTCTTCTGTAAAGTACATGACTAGGATCCCTCCCTTCCTGACGAACCACCCCCTTGCACAGGCCAGTTTCTCCACGAACGCCTTGACGCCCACCCCAGTAGCCGTTGGTCCAGCCTTCCTTGCAAGCCCTGCACCCTTCATGAAGTACTTAATGACGTTGTGGAACATGGACGTCAGGAATAAGAATGCCTTGATCCCAGCAAGCTTCTTGGTCCTAAGGTTCTTCAGATGCAGCGCAGATTTGGCCGTCTTGAAGAACACATCTATCCTCTTCCTCTCATTGTAAACCTTCAGCAGCCTGTACGCCGGGTAGAGTATGTCGGGTAGGGTGGTGAGGAGGTGAAAGCACTGACCGGCCCGCCTGTAGACCACCACCCTGACCCCGTGTCTGGAGCCGTTCACCCTGGACCTCAGCTCGCCATAGCTGTAGTCGCCGACCGTGGTCCAGCTCCTTATCCTCCGTGCGGACTTCCTAGCGGAGGAAGGCTAGTTGCCCTTCAACAGGAACAGGAACCCCAGGTCGATCAGCTTGTCCACGATCGTAGAGGTGCCGTAGGCAGCATCACCCCTTATCACGATGTCCCTCACCTTTGGTGACCCTATCCTCAACCTGACCATCTTCAGCAGTGCGTCCAGATGGTGCGACTCGGCCGCGCCGCCGCTGTCGAACACGCACGCCACCATCTTACCGTTCGAGTGGGCGAATGAGGCCTTGTACCCCCTGTCCCCATGGCTCCCCCCACCGTTGCCCAGGTGCCCCTTTGAAGCCCCTTCGTATTTCCTGCCGTTTGCTACAAAACCCGTTACGTCCAGGTCGACCATCAGGTCGCCCTTTACGGCCCTCCCTGCGCTCCCGTGCAGCGGGTAGTACGCGGAGAAGGCCCTTTCCAGCTCCGCTACGTTTTCGTCGGTGAGCGCGTTAAGGAGCCTGTTCACCCCGGACTGGTCCGCGAACCTGTCCTTGTCGATGACCTCCATGGCAAGGGCTGTGTCAGGCACGAGCCTGCTGTTGATGGTTACTGTGTGCTCGCATCCGGCCACTATCGAGTCGATCAGCTCTATTACCTTCTAGTATGGTGGATACTTTACGGTCTTCATGTTTATATGATGGTTCTCCTTCAGCAGTGTCAGCAGGCCTGATGTCCGTCCAAGCTCCATGACCGGTAGGGTGAAGGAGTTCAGTATCTGATGAGCCCCCTCATCCGGTAACCCTATATTGACAAATATGGTGTTGTTCATCAACCGGCCATGGAGGAATCAAGGACATAAGCTGATTCCCGAACTCACACTCATTGTGGTTCTTTGCACAAAACTAAGGAGTATCAGCGCACTGAAGATTCAGGCTCTGTAGAAAACCTCCGCATGTAGTTGACACACACGGTGAATCTTGTTCGTAGAAGGACAAGAATATTTTAGCAATAGGTCAATTCATTTTGTAGATCGTATTTGTCATCGCCCTCTGGCTAATTCCTTTTATGAAGACGAAGGAGGATAACTCAAAGGGCGATGACGATCTACGGGTTAGGGAAAGCCGGTACATAAGGATGGTGAAGGCCATATTTCACGTGTGCAGGAGGCAGCGCATACCGGTGTACTCAAGCAAATACTCCAGGAGGGACTTCACCCTGTGGCAGCACATAGCGCTGATAGCCCTTATGCAGAGGATGAGGAAGTCCTACAGGGAATATGTAGATGACTTCCTGAGCGTAGCGGATAGGCTCTTGTATGCCCTCGGCATTACAAAGCTGCCTCATTTCACCACCCTGGAGAAGTTCATGCTCAGGGTGCCCTCCGCACTGCTGGAGAGGGTGCTGGGCGGCTTCGTATACATGACCAGGATAAGGGGGCAGGTGTTCGCCCCCGATTCCTCTGGATTCTCCCTGCACCACGCCTCTCCCTACTATGTGCTTAGGATAAAGAGGGACGCCCTGTCCTCCATGAGGAAGCAGGTCAGGCTTAAGGAGAAGAAGGAAGCGAGGAGGGGATGAATCATACATGAAGTCCAGGACAAGGCGGTTTCTCAAGTG
>JAFLXO010000042.1 GCA_029786595.1 Nitrososphaerota archaeon
AACTTTGACCTCAGCCAGAGGAGGAAGGTTGAGGGCCAGAGCATAACCCCTCAAGAAGTGGTTAAAGCAGCCATGGAATACAACGCCGATGGGATCGCATTTACATATAACGAGCCTACCATTTTCATGGAGTTTGCAAGGGACGTCGGAATCGAAGCCAGGAAGAAGGGGCTGTTCAATGTTTTTGTAAGCAATGGATACGCTACGCCTGAATCGGTTAAATTGATGGGTGATTTCCTGGATTCGATCACCGTGGATTTCAAGGGCAACGGGGAGAGGAACTTCCTAAGGAAGTATGCAGGTGTTCCAGATCCCAAACCCATCTTTGACACCCTTGAACAGATAAGGGACCTAGGGACAATTCATATAGAGATTACGGATCTGGTTGTGCCTGAAGTAGGCGATGATGTTGATAGCGCCAGAGCGCTGGTAAGGTGGATTTACCGCGAGCTAGGCAGGGATACGCCGGTTCACTTCCTAAGGTTCCATCCAGATTATAAGATGAACTGGTTAAGGGCCACACCGGTCAGCACCCTTGAGGAACACTGGAAGATAGCAAAGGAGGAGGGGCTCAACTATGTTTATGTGGGCAACGTTCATGGCCATAAATACGAAAATACTTATTGCCCAAGGTGCGGGACCGCCGTAATAGAAAGGAACGGGTTCGATATAGTATCATGGAACTTGGACGAATCAAATAGATGCCTGAACTGCGGGGAGCAGATTCCTATAGTTGGAGGCCTTAACCGCGAGTCCCTCAAAATTTCCAGGTTTCATGAAGTTAACCTGTAGCCCTGGACACACGCCCGTCCATTTATGACAGACAAGAACAACGGCTCCGACCTGGTTTTTAAACGTATATTAATCGTGTATAGTTGAATCATGAAACAGGTTCCAATGTTGCCGACGAAACTGCAAGGGGGATGGTGATACGGGAAGCTTGCGCGCTTGGGAGGATGTCACTGCCCCCACGGTCGAACATCAATGAAGTGAAGCTGGCCTGCTGGCTAGCTCCTTCCAAAGAAGCTCTTTATCTTGGATCCAGTGCCAGGCCCATTCTGTTCCTTGTCCATCTTCTTCCTTTCCCTTTTACAATCCTTCTGGAGCCCCTTGCTTAACTTTGGATTCAATTCAGCCAACCTCGCTACGGTCGAATCAAACCTCGTGTCATCTCTGGTAAGACAATAAAGGCCTGCCAAGTTATAAATGGCCGGCACAAAGTTGGCGTCCAGCGATATCGCCTTATTATAAGCCTCCTCGGCCTTTGCGTAGTCCTTCTTCTTAGTGTAGAAAAGGCCTAGGTTATACCATCCCTGCTTATATGAAGGATCAACTTCAAGAAGTTTGATGAAGTACGAGCTTGCGCTCCCTTCATCGCCCACCTCCGCGCTGTGTATCCCAAGGAGGTTGAGGGCCTTAACGTAATTTGGATCTATATCTAACGCTTTCTTGAAATAGTCTATAGCCTCTTTCACCTTTTTCTTACGGCTATGGGCCATTCCCATGTAGAGCCAAGCCTCCTTTTCTCTCCCATTCATTTCAGTGATTTTCTTCAGCAGCTTGATCCCATTACCGCTGTCCCCTTTGTCAACGTATGACTTGGCCAGCAGCATCAGGGCCTGCTGGGAGTCCCCATTTGCCTTAATGTATTCCTTGGTCAGCTTTATGGCCTTTCCGTAATCCTTATTCTTGTACATTTCCTGTGCCTGAGTTAGGATATCCGATTGCACAAATGTACTTGGAATGGTGAAATTTATGTTTTACTATGGTTTATGGGCGGCTCAATAGTGGTTGGGTCGTTGAAGAAGAGCCTCGTGCTTCCAAGCGTGACGAACTGGGTATCGCGGACAGAAACGGTTACTGGCAGTTCCGCAACCACCTTTCCAAGAGCCAGGCAGTGCTTCCTTGGAAGTGTCCTCACTATCCCCTTGACCGTATCAGCATCCACGATAGCCGCTTGGGCTATCATTTCCAAGTCTTTTTCGTTAGTGAAATTGAACAGGAAGATGTTATCGGCCTGCCTGTAGATGCTGGGTCCCAACGCGTCTGGCTGATTCGTTATGAAGGTTGTAAATATGCCATAGTGCCTCATCCTAGTGATCAGGTCTTCCCAGTAAGTGTCCCTGAGGTATAGATGTGCTTCCTCTGCGAATAGAAATATCGGCGGAATCTCCTTACCCTCTAAAAGGTCCAACAACTTCGTGAGCACGATCTGTACAAGTATGCGCCTGGATAGCGAGGATATGGTAGGAAGTGAAAAGATCATGGCTACACCCGATGGGAACTGGCTTATCGTATCCTTGAAGTCCACCGCTGAAATTTCAGAATCTATAAATAGCCTGGTGCCCATGAGAGAATAATAACGGGAAAGCAACGCGTTCTTGACCATCTCGTTAGACTGCCAGTTCAGTATGGCGTCGTACAAACCTCTCATGTTGAGCCTTCCGTTTGCGACCAGGTGATCCCATATCTTCATGAACTCCCTGACCGTTATGCTCGGCGTGTCGAGCGCATGGGAAAGTATGTCAATGAAGACCCTTTTGCCGAGGTACTTGAGTGAAAATCCCAGATTGGACCCGACCTGAAAGTTCTTCACCCTGTCAATGAATGGAGATGGCCCACCGTCCTTATTGAAGGAAATCCCACCGTACTCCCCGTTGATATCGAATACGACTACATATGCACCGTGAGCTATCAGCCCGGAGATCAGGAGCTTTGAAAGATGAGATTTTCCGGATTCCTTCTTGCCGGTTATTATTGTAAGCCTTCCGTCCAGATCCTCACAGTCGATGCCGAAGCCCTCGCCTCCAATGGTGTTCCCTAGCTCGATCCTATGGGCTTCCGGCCTGCTAACATACCTTATCATCTTGTCATATGGAAACCGCTGGATCCTGTTTTGCGCCCTGCTGGGCAACCAGTTTACATCGTGAGATAGGGTTTGGCCATCAATCGAGGCCCTGATCTTACATCTTAGGACTCTGGCATCCTTAATCATATATGAAACGCTCTGGAGCTCATTAGGGTCATCTATCTTGCTCACCTCCGGATGGAACAGCTCATCCCTCAGGATTTCTTCGTCAACCCCCGGTGCGTCCATGTACGTCTCCTCATAGGCCTGGATCAGAAGCGCCCTCAGATCAGAACCTTCTTCGATCGAAAGATACTCCCCCTTCTTTACTGTCTCATGAGGCAGCGCTAGTATGTCCATTTCATCGCCGTGCTTAGCCAGTATCCTCATCGTAAATCACCTTATATGCAGGCTTCCCAGCAGGACCCTGCGAATATCCTCTCCGAAGAGTACCTTTGAAGCGCGAGAAGCTACCTTCCCCCTGACTCCCATCAGCTCGGCATTCGAAAAAATTGACAGCAGATGCGCTATCTTGAGCGACTCCGGATAACCGTTGGACATTACCTCGCTCCTTTTTAAGGATGCAAAGGTAAGATCGGGTTCCAGCCCGTAGGGCAAATCGACCCTGAACACAAAACCATCGTCTGCAAACTTGACAAGATACTTCCTTCCATACTCCCCGTGGGAGATGGAGTTTATCACTTCCGTGATATCGGCATACTTCATACCGTCGAGGCGGGCTAGGGCCGAATAAAACGGCCTTATGGGCCGCAGGTGCGTGGTCTTGCTTATTCCCATAAATTTGATGTTTTCCTTCCATCTATTCATGACCTGCGCAAGGGCGGCCGAGGATGGACCAAAGGATGGAGATTTCAGGGCGCCATCTACCATCACTATCCCTTTTCCCAAGGCTCTTGCAGCCCTTCCTATCGTCATAGCTTCCATATAGCTCCTAAGGAACCCCATGGCGATCTGCTTATCCGCCACCATCATATACGCCGGCAGCCTTGCCCCCACAATGCCCCTTATCCTGCCTATATTGTTAGGCCCAATATAAGCAATAAATGGCCCTAGACGATAGTACTTCCTCTTATTGTTTATTAAAAAGGAAGCGGCTGCCTTTACTGCATAAACGGAACCGCTCTCCGTTTCTGCTACGTTCAGGGCACTTGAATCTATTCCCACTACGTTCTCCTTTAATCCCTCAGAATTTATATTGTTAAATTCAATATCGAGCAGCTCCTCTTCCCAGCCATCGAGCGGCCTTATCTCCTTATCTTCGTCTATATCGAAGATTATCTTCTGCCCGTTTAGATAGTCAATGCTCATTGCCCCCATCAGCTCATCGCCCTGATCCTGGAAACTTACAATTTCACCATCTACTGTAGCCACTTCATTGCAGGCGCTGGCCACCGATATAGGCTCGCCATTATTAGAAGTAAAGTTTATTTGATTGCTCAATTTGAACAACAATAGGTATGCCAAAGGGGGGATATAAATATTGCTCAACTTGAGCAATAACAACAACAAGAGCCAAATAAAGATTAGGCTAAAAAAGGGGAGCTGGGAGATCGAGGTGGAATGCCCTGAGGACAAGATAGACGAAGTCATCCCGAAGCTGCTTGCTAGCCTTCCAATGGGAAGCGTTCAGGACGACAGGGCGGCGATCAGCAGGGGGATCACCTGTAAGACGTTGTTAGAACAGCTATGGAAGGAAGGCTGGTTCCTTCAGGACAGGACACTGTACGATGTCGATGAAGAGCTCGGGCGGAGAGGGTACCATTATGACAAGTCTGCCGTCTCTCATTCCCTGACCGACCTGACGCGCGAGGGCGTCCTTACAAGGGTCGGGTTGCCCAGGAGCTACAGGTACCTCCAGAAGAAGCCGCCGACGCCATAAACTGAATATAAATATTGTATGCCGTGCGACACCCGCATATGGTTCAAGCTGGTGAGCTTTAATAGGGGTTATCTTCCTTGCAGGTTCGTCACCTGGCATGGAACCTATTTCCAAGTCTGACAGCACAAAGCTGATATCCGTACGATGTCATGCCGGAAACGTTTGCGAAGGCATGTGTTCTAGAATCCATCTTTACCATGGGGTATTGCAGGATCGCGACCACAGCTTTAAAATCCCTTGGTGTGATGTGGCCCTATCAAGGGCGGATAAAGGTCATCTCCGGCATGGCAACCTGATACGTGGCATGGTAGAATGGATGCTCCTGAGTTGTGTGCTCAGTCGACAGAGCCGGTCAGTACGCCCTTTTTACCTTGCCTTCAGCTCGACTTTATTCCAGTGTATTTCAGTTCTCAGCTAGATTAAAGTAGAAGCTTATCTGAACACTAATAGCGCGTCATATTATCGCCAGTTAAGCCATCTAATGGCATTTCTATAAAGCGATGATATATTTCGTACAAAACATAAATTTCTTCGCTTCTCCCATAGCCCCTAATGTTTTTATAAGGCTAAATTGTATGGAATATAAAGAATGGAAAACCAGATCCTAGTTCTTTCAGTGGACAGGGATAATGACGTGGGGGATAAGGCCTCCGTAGTTACCCCGGTGATCGGCCGGGAGGAGTGTTTAAAGGCCGCAGTTTCGCTTTCACTTGCTGATCCAGAGGAGGCCGATGCTAATGCCATAATGGGCGCTATAAAGGAGTACGATGACCTTATCAGTTCAGGCCGGAGCTGTCAGGTAGCAGTAGTGGCCGGTCAATCACGGGGAGGGGTTGCGGCAGACGAGAAGATAAGGGCTGAGGTCTCCCAGATAAAGGAGAAAATAGGCTTCTCAGAAATCATGCTCGTCTCCGACGGGATGGAGGATGAATTGGTGATGCCTATACTGCTCTCCATCGCACCAATAATCTCCGTAAAGCGGGTCATAATCAAGCACAGCAAATCGGTCGAGGAGAGCTACATAGTGCTCGGAAAATACATCAGGATGGCGTTATATGATCCGCGCTATTCGCGAATATTCCTTGGCATCCCTGGGTCTATATTTCTGCTTTATGCAATAATGTACTTTACACCTTATCGAGACCTAGCGCCATACCTGATCCTATTGGTGATAGGTGCTGCATTTATTGTACGGGGGTTCGACCTGGATAACTATGTAAGCAGGGCTAAAAACAGTCCATTCTCCCTTACCAAGTTCTTTGGGATAGTTTCCAGCGCGCTCCTAATCGTTATAGGGGTAATAGTCACTGCATCGGCCGTGGGGGGTACTCCCGTATATCAGCAACTTATTTCAAACGGTTTCACCAACTATACGGCGATCGAGTACCTGACTGGTTTCGCAATTGTGAAGTTTGCGCCCTACCTCTGGATAGCGCTGGCTATTGATATATTTGTAAACGCATTCTACCACTCGATAAGGAGGAGTGCCCTGTTGGTTAAGGACCTGACCATCCTCGTATCGCTGGGCCTGTTCTATTTACCACTCTTGGACCTCGCGACGGTATTTATGAATCCTAAGGAGGCTATCCTACCCCCAATAATAATAATCCTGAGCGGCATAGCCGTTATAACCATCGTAGGATACGTGGGTTACAGCATTTACATTGGCAGAAGGGCTTCTGGTCATGAAAGCCCTAACCTGCATGACCGGAAGAGGCATGACTGAAGACGTAAGTAATGGCGCCAAAGTTTTCTTCAATTATTAGGGGAATCTCGAGGGTACTCCTGATCGACAGGCTTTATGAACTGGTCCTGGAGAACGAGATAAGAGGCTATAATGTGCCGAACCATATCGGCATAATAATGGACGGAAACAGGCGATGGGCTGAGAAAAAGGGGTTGCCCAGCTTTATGGGTTATCTTAACGGATCAGATACTGCGGAGAACCTCCTCTATTGGTGTTTGGATTATGGGATCAAGGTGGTAACCCTATATGCTCTTTCCCTTGAAAATCTGAACAGGGAAAAGGGACAGCTGGACATAATACTAAAGTCAATTTACGACAAGCTTCTAAAGCTTGAAAGCACGGGCCTGCTTCAGAGAAATGGTATACGCTTTATGGCCATAGGCCAGACATCTATGCTCCCCCAGTATCTGAAAGATGAAGTGGAAAAGCTACGCGAGATGACCAGGGATAACGATAAGATGTTTTTGAACATCGCCATTGCTTACGGCGGACGTGATGAGATAATTCAGGCTGTCAAGGGTATCCTGAGGGACTTTAAGGAGGGTAAGGTGGATATAGACAAGATAGACGATGACAGCTTCTCCAAGTACCTATTCACTGGCGACCTGAGCGAGCCTGAGCCGGACCTTATAATAAGGACCTCCGGAGAGATGAGATTGAGCGGGTTCCTGCCGTGGCAGTCCTCCTACAGCGAACTTATCTTCATAGACGAATACTGGCCTGAACTAAGACGAATTGACCTGCTGCGCGCCATCAAAACCTATCAGGGGAGAAAGAGAAGGTTCGGGCGCTGACGGATGAGCGATAAGAGTTCAGCCTGAATTCTGTGTATACGTGTTTAACCTTTCGTTTATTTTCCTGACCAGAAGGTCATAAATGGCCTTGTGAGGCTGCTTGTACCAGCTTTGAGACTCTGACAATGGCCTGAGTTCGTTCAGGTTCTTCAGGCTCATCTGTAGATGGTTCAGGATTCCGCCGCTTTCATAGCCCACCCCTGTAAATAGATTGCTCTGTCTTTCCGACCAGTCCCCGGGCTGGTCCAACCCTGGATAGTAATTTCCAGCCATTCCGCTGACCACTTCGTAAGGGGCTATTGATTTCAGCAGCAGGCCCGGTTCGTTGCCTCCCTTGTCCACGCCGTACAATGGCATATCATAGCCGTTTCCAGAAAGGGCAGTTAGGTTCTCGATAGCGAAGGCATAGTATTCGATGTCCCTCCCCTTCAGGAAATCAATGATTTTTAGCAGGCCCGGTTTTGAAATAAACCCGTACAGCACCATCATGTCCACAGTACACCCGGCCTTTTTGCACTCATCCAGGAAATAACCGAGAGCTGCCAAGGAGGTCTTTCCGCTCGCCTCCGTATCAGGCTTGAAGAGGGTCACATGGCCAGTTGGAAGCGATTTAAGATCGCTGTATATTATCTCTAAGTCATTATAAACATGGGCTTGATAGGACCTCTTGACATACTTTGGCCTCATCGAGACCTTCGATATCTCCATATCCCTCTTTTCTCTGATGATACCTTCATAGAGCCTGTAGCCAGGAGCTGCCCTTAGAACGTCCAGGAATACGGACTTTCGATCCAGAAGCCCAATCCTCCGCATGGCCTGTGCTGCCTTGAACGCCAGCCTGGTATTATACCGATCGAACTCCTCCCCTACCACAGATGGATCAGCGGCTATGGCTCTCCCTTCCTCTGCATCAATTATGAACGTATTGGAAATCGATGATATGTTAAAGAGTTCATATCCATCTCCCTTCATAATTGAATTGATGTCGGAGAAGTCGTATCCTATTTCAGAGATAAGTTCGTCAATCCACGCGCGGCTCGTCTGCATACATAACTTGTCAGGCGTATGGTTATATACTTTTCCGAAAAGGCGGATCCAGCTAGTACAAATAGCGTTAAATACACTGGGCTATGACCAAAAGGGAGGATAAATTTATTAGATTGCATAAAAACTCTCAAATATCTTGCTGTCGATAGTAATTTTTGACAGATTTCTGATGGGCTTTGCGCTAGCTGTTCATATCATCATCGCATCCATGGGTATCGCGCTGCCCGTTATCATCCTAGTAGCTGAATTCATCGGGATCCGCTATCGCGATCCTTATTATAAGGCTCTCGCAAAGAGATTGGCCATTGTTTTCGTCATTCTTTTTGCAGTGGGCACCGCTTCGGGGACCGTCGTTGCCCTCAATCTGCTCTTCCTGTGGCCTCAGTTTATGGCCGTGGTTGGCCAGGTGGCAATCCTCCCCCTTTACGCCGAAGTCTTTGCATTCTTCCTGGAATCCATATTTGTAGGGATATACTTCTATTCCTGGGACAGATTTTCAAATGGATACCTTCATCTACTGACCGGTATACCTGTAGCGGTAGGTGCCTCGTTATCGGCCGTGTTCATTACGCTAATAAATTCATTTATGAACACCCCGGTTGGTTTCAATATCAGCAAATACCTTAGCACCGGCGCCGTAACTGGCGTAAACCCTTATGCCGTATTCTCCAGCCCAGCATCCTTTTTAGAAGTGCCGCACGTCCTCTCTACATCCTTCTTTGCGGCTTCCTTCATATTTGTAGCCTTCTTCTCGTACCGGCTGTTACGCGCCCAAACCCCCATGGAAAAAAGGTACAATAAGGGGGGCCTGAAGATATCCATAGGGCTGAGCGCCGTTTCCGTGCTGTTCGCTGTCATTACAGGCATCCTATCCATAGAAAATCTGGCGGCCATTCAACCCGAGAAGTACGCCGCTATCGAAGGGGACCTGGTCTCGATGTCCCATGCACCCGAGTTAATAGGTGGGATCCCGGTAGGCGCGCATTCATTGGGTTACTATCTATCCATACCCAACCTTCAGAGCATCCTTCTGACCGGCAGCCCCTCTGGAGTTGTTCCCGGACTGAGCAGCTATCCTGTTTCCACCTGGCCTCCATTGATAATTCATTTTATGTTTGATTTTATGTTCGCCGTCGGGGTGCTGCTGGGCATATACCTGGCTGCTACGCTGGCCATTGAGCTGTTAAGGAAGTTAAAGGTCAGGCGGAGCGTACTTGGAATCTCGATAGAAAAGGGGTCATCAGAAAGTCGCACGCTGCTGAAGCTAAACATACTTGCGGCAACGCTTGCTGTAATACTGCTGGAGGTTGGTTGGATGGTTGACGAGCTCGGGAGACAACCATGGATAATCTACAACGTGATGACGGTATCACAGGCCGCTAACGCCTCGCCGTCGGTCCTGCCTATAACGATCCTCATAGTTCTGTTCTATGCCCTGATCATCCCATTTACGATCCTTGTTCTCAGAAGGGTGTTCAGTGCCAGGCCTCTGGATAAGGAGGTGCTTGAATGATGGATCCGACATACCTGATAAATTACCTGATATTCGCAGCGTTCCTTACTTTGTTCGCGCTCGAAATAGGCGTCGCTACGCTCTCCCTTTTGTCGGTGGAAGATTACAGGGCGAAACTGGCGTCGTACATCACCCCTATCTGGGAGGTGAACGGCACCTTCATCGTATTTTACCTGGTGAACTTCGAAGTTTCATACCCGAGCCTCCTGTACATGGCTGGAACGATCTACATAACCATAGCTCTACTCGGCGGGCTGATACTGATACTTAGGAATTCATTCCTGGCATACAGCGAATACATTTCTGGAGATACGGGAAGAATGTTCCTCAGGATTTACGCCGTTTCAACTATAATAGTGGCGTTCCTGGCTCTATCGATACTCAGCTCTTCGGTGAGCGGAATCGGGATCAACCCGGAAACGGTTTCCATAAATATCCTTGCGGCGATCTTCAATCCTTTTAACATCCTCATGTTCGTGAGCGTGGCCCTTATCACGCTGTTCGTCTCATCTAACGCTTTCAACATAGCGAAGATCAAAAGGTATAGCGCAGCGCTTCTATTGCTGGCCCTGGCAATCGTCTACCTCATACTTCGCGAATATGTGCCGTACACGCTTTCGGGGGCGCTCGGCGCGCCCATGCTAGCCTTCTATGTGCTCACCGCCATCGTAGCCGGGCTATCGCTTACATCGTTCAAATACACCGGATACATATCTATAGCTTGGTTCTTCATTGCCGTGGTCATGTTCGGCGTCCTTGAGTATCCGTTCATCTTCGGCGGGAAGGTCGACATAACGCAGTACATTACTACGTCAACAATGGCAGGAGCTGCGCTTCCGATCACAGTAATAGGTGGGTCGATGGTAATAGCATCTCTAGCCTATCTGATTTACATCAATTACGCAGGGAGGGGGAGAAGGGCCTACGGAAAGGGGGCCGGGCTAAGCGATACGGCCGGCGACAAAAATTAGAGGATATGAAGCTGACCTGCCGTTGATGAGCGCTGGAACATGATCAGGGATATGGCGCTAGCGATACTGAAAGGATAGGCCGGGCAAATTGGCGCCCGTCGTATCATAACCCCTTAATCTTGCATATCATCCTTAAGTTTTTAAATCGGATGCTTCGACTTGTGATATGGAGACCAACTCGGATATACACGGTCTTTATAATCTTAAACCGGACGAAAGGATAGATAAGCTCAAGGGGGCAGGGCTCACAGAACAGGATCGTGCGGCCCTCCTCGTGGGAGGGCTCACGCTAGAGGCGGCGGACAGGATGATTGAAAACGTAATAGGTTTCTTCAAGCTTCCGCTGGGAGTTGCAACGAATTTTAGGGTGAACGGCCTTGACAGGCTGATCCCCATGGTAATAGAGGAGCCATCGGTTGTTGCTGCGGCCAGCAACGCGGCCGGGATAGCGAGGGCGCATGGAGGGTTTATAGCGAAGGCCGATCCCCCGGTCATGATAGGACAACTGCAAATAGTTGACACGGTCGATGCAACGGAATCCATGAAAAGGGTGCTGAAGGAGAGGCAGGCCCTTATCAAGGAATGTAATGCTCTCATACCCACGCTGGTCGACCTAGGAGGAGGCGTAAGGGACATAGAGGCGAGG
>JAFLXO010000043.1 GCA_029786595.1 Nitrososphaerota archaeon
CCTCCATTTATACGATTATACTGGAAATATTTTATATAGATGTTATTACGCCCTTTAACGAGGGAAACTTGATTGGCAATATATGATATACGAGGAAAGGATTTCATATCAACACAGGAATGGGATAGGGAAGAGCTGGAGTTCGCCATCGACTTTGCAAGCGATATCAAGAGGTGGTACTACGGCGGAGCGCTACCTGAGCTCTTTAAGAACAAGACCTTCTTTATGCTGTTCTATAATACAAGCACAAGAACTAGGTCCAGTTTCGAGGCCGCAGCTACGATGCTGGGTGGACACGCGCAGTTCATCGACTTTGCAACCACCAGGGGCTCTGAAGGCGAAAGAATAGGAGACATAGCTAGGATGTACGAGCGATTGGGCCACGCGCTAGGGGTCAGGATTCTGGAGAATGCGGTGGATTACGTATATGGAGCGGGAGACGCCATCATAAGGGAATATGCAAAACATTCCAAAACACCTGTAATAAACATGGCTGATGACATGTTCCATCCTACACAGGCGTTAGCGGATATGATGGTTATCAAGGAAAAATTCCAGAAAAGGGTAGAAGGGAAGAAATATACGATAATGTGGGCATACAGCGACCATCTTAGGAGCTGGGGAAGCATCCAAGATGAGATGCTTATAGCAAGTAAATTCGGCATGGATGTTACAATGGCCTATCCGGAAGGATTCGATATCGACGAAAAACAAGTAGAGGCTGCAAAGGAGAACGCAGCGGCAACTGGCGCACATTTTGAGATATCTCATGACCCAAAGGAGGCGCTGGATGGTGCAGACATCGTGTTCCCGCGCAGTTGGACAAGCCATGCCTGCGTCACTACAGGGCTTACCAAATTTGGCAAGGACAAGGAAGTTGAAGCACACAATAAACATAAGGATTGGATATTGAATCAGGAACTGGTCGACATAATGTCCAAGCAATCCATTATAACCCACGTGCTGCCGGTGCTCAGGGGACAGGAGGCTACAGATGAAGTTATGGATGGCCCGCACAGCGTCATCCTGGATCAAGCAGAGAACCTGCTTTACGCAAGGGCTTCCGTATTAGCCCTCTTGGCCGGAAACTCTAGGTAGTATCCTACAAGTGTAAAAGCCCCTTGTCGCCGTAAACCCACAAGGTTAACGGCTACAAGGGAAATTTTTTAATCTGAAATCAGTGTCTATTGATATTGTTGAACCGCAGGGTGATTTTATCATAACAATAAACGTTAAATGAAATGGTCAAAAAAGTTACGATCAGCTTTAATGAACCGCGTTTTTTATCCTTTTAATTTGGAGATGCCAATTTTATGGCCAAAATACATCTTGACATGTTTTTAGCAGTTTGGCATTTGCCCCCTAACATCAATTTCCATCCATCATATCTTAATGGAGTAGCTTGTGAATCAACTAGCACGTGATCTGTTCATAGCGGTCCCAAGCCGATCGAGCGCTTGGTGCCAACCCATTTCCGTTGCCTCGATGGTCACTCTGTAACTGCGCCAGGGCCTCTTGCCCCCGGGAATATTAGCCCAGTCAACATGCTCTGTAAATCTTTTATAGTCTTCATCATCTTTGAATTTTTCATAAAGATCCTTTGACTGCCCAGTAATATTGGGAGCTAACAGTGTTAATTTAAGGTGTGCAAATCTATTTAACAGTTTTTTATAATAGGTTAACTCCTTGATCGTCCCTCCGTATATTATAACGTCGAGGCCGACTTTTCGTGCGAGCGATTCGATAGCGTCAATTATGGTGTTGGTATTGATGCTTGGTTTGTGATTATCGCCAGCGTTATGGCTTTCCCTGATTACCACCATGTCAAGCTGATTAGAGGGCGTCTTCCTGGCCAACTGCCAAGCCTTGAACACTGAGATCCTTAATTTAGCGTCATCAAAATATGGATGCAGGATGGTCATGGAGAACCCGGCCCTTATCCCAGCTATCGTCGCCGCATACGTTTCTGGGTCCCCTAAGAGCACCGAGATGGCCGGTTCGGTAGAACCATAAATCATTCCCCCTCCTGCAAAGCACCCGTATAGCTCGCCGTACATCTTCTCCTTATCTACGTATACCTGAATAACCCGTACCGCATTAGTTTCGTCAAACCTTAGCCAGTGGAATTCGCCCATAAGTCTGGATGATAGCCTATAGTAGATATCTGTGGCATTTCCATCAAAATCGGAAAGCGGCCTGATGGCAAGTTCCACGGAGTCCCCCTTACGCAGTACCGAACGCGCGAAATCGATAAACTGCTCATCGTCGTATGCGTCCCAAATGCTGCAAAGTGATACGCGGTCATAGCCGAATTGTCTGCAGAGTTCGATCTGCGCCCTAACTGGATCTTGGCATTTAAATATTAGATGATCGGGTGAATTCTTGATTATCTGTGCATCGGGGTACCTTAACGTTATAAATTTCAAAAGATAAGTGCTCCTTTGCGGGTCGTTAATTCCAGCTTGATCCCCGAAATCGAGCAATATTCCTACGTTCATGGCCATATGCCTGCACCTTTCCACTCTTCTATTATGACCATTGACAGTTCGTCTGATCCGACCATGCTGGCCGTACCAGTCGCAAAGTTACCCTTTCCTCCCCCCCTTCCGCCGTATTTAGCCAATACCTTCTGCAATGTATTTGCGCAGTTCAAACGGTCAAGGTCATTACTTCGTGCCAATATCACGATCCGATTTCCGTCAGAATCCTTTGAATTTGTACCGACCACTATTGTTGAACTGTTCTTGATCATCTCCCCCACCCTCTGGCTCACTACTGATTGATCGCCATCTATCAGGTCGAATAGGAAAAGGGTGTTAGTACCAGCCTTCGTCCCTGATATTCTGTCCATCAGCTGAGCGGTCAGCCTCCTGTTGATGTCCTTCTGCAGTTCCAGCGATTTGAGAATATCAGTAACCCTCTTGGCGCTGTCCCCGGTGCTACAATTCAAAATACTGGCTACGTTACGTGAGGAGGTGACCAGCTGCCCCATTTCAGCCAATGCGCTCTTTCCTACGGCAAATTCTATGGTATAAATATGCCCCTCCATCCTGTGCAGATCATACGCCAGAAAGAACTGCGCTTCTGCAAGGTCCTTGCTATGCTTCCTTGAGCAGGCTGTCCAGTCTATGTTCTCCACCTCAATGACCCTCACTGGAGGAGTTATTCTATCTTCGTTAGCTCTGAGAAGTGGAAACGCCTCCCTTGCCCTTTCTAAACTATCGAAATAATGTTCTTTAACAGGCGCCCCAGTAAGAATTTCTATGTTGGTCATTTGCATTGCATCAGCTATCTGTTCCATTGTCAAACCATCAAATTGCGCCGTTATGGCCCCTCGTTCCCCCTCCTGTTCAACCTTGATCACCTGCATGCCTCTCGCGATGTCACCTAGATGCCTCATGAATACGTGCTCTGCTGTATGGGCTGCATTTTCCATGTTGGCCGATCGAATAGCCGATATTTAAATTAATCAATAGCGCCTATTTAGACCAACCAATCCAGCTTGGAGGTTTTATAGCCAGATATGGCTAAAATAAAGCCCAGGACGAACATGGAAAGGGATATCGGTGAATATGCAAAGTAATACAGTAGGAAATCTGCGACATTGAACTTCAGACCCAGCTTCCTAGCCATAGCATAGTATATGGCTGATACTATTAAGAAGGTGATGGCGGCCATCAGGAGCCACCATGTAGCAGATACCCCGATCAGAACCAGGAAAATCGGCCTTAATTCAAGCGTAAAGTAACTTGCGAAGATCAGAAGGGCAAAGGCCGTTAAGCTCAAGTATATGTCCTTCGGAAAGAAGTAATTCAGGGACATCAACAGGATGGACGGCATTATGAAGAACAGGGAAGGCAGGACCACCTGAGGCTCCCGGTACACCACCTTGAATATAGTTCGTGCGTTAGACTTGAGCCAATACCCAGTTCCTATCCCCCATCTCTTCCTTTGCTCATACCATGCTTTCAAGGCATCGGGCGCTTTGACCTTAATCCTCATTTCATCAACCAACTTGTACTTCAGATTCGAAAGGTACGCTCTAGTGCCAAGGTCAAAGTCTTCTGATATCACCTTTCTAAATCCCCCAATTCGCTCAAACGATTCCCGCCTGATGGCAAACGCGGCGCCGTCCAAGGCTATCGTCTTCTTTAGAAAGTTTGAGAACATGTAGGCTGAAATATTGGCTCCAAGATAATCGAAGGAAACCATTCGTGATATGATCGACGAGTGGATTATATCCTTCTTGAAGTCCAGTATATCGTTCCCCCCCATTTTTTCAGCTACGATGGTGATTATGTTACCATTTTCGAGCACGAGATCGCTGTCCAGAAACAGCAGAAACTCACCGTGTGCCTCCTTGAGCCCCTGATTTATGGCGTTGACCTTTCCTATCCTCTTGGCGTTGAACAGGAACTTTATTTGAGGATAACCCGTTGACAGCTCTTTCATCTCTTCAGTCGGCTCATCGACAACGACGATGACCTCCTTGTCCTTATAGGGATCATCCATCAGGTTATCCAGGATGCCCCTTAGGTATTGGGAGGATCTCAAAACCGTCACTATTGTGGTTACAGTTGGAGATGCCAATGCTTACCCTTCCAGTCTCCCATATTATTATTGTTTGCTTCCACTTCGGAGCTGATGGTCATCGCTTTAGATAATGGCTAGCTTGGGTATTTATTATGCCCGGATTTGTACAGGGCGGACAGCCCGCCTCCAGTAAATGACGATCGCTCAAGTTTTCAGTATAGCTAGTGACACCCTCTAACGAAGCCCATGAGCATCCAATGCTTATCCCCCCTGCGGGTTCGTCTGTAACATGTTTTCTAGTTCATCGACACATGACTAGCACCCGCTTTGTACTCCGTCGTTGGCATCTTCATAGTTGTTAATTCGGGCACCCCTATTAACGCGCGCTGTAGCAAAATTACTTCAACCTTGGAATCTCTCTACACAGTTAGATGAAGGCAGACAAATGTCCTTTCTGACAGCGCCTAGAGCGACATACATGGCATTCCAGTGTTAAATATTCTGACTTAGCGGATAGAGTGATTCCTTGTAGTGTTCCCCTCATTGACAGTGGCAGTTTTCCCACAAATCGTCGAGCTTTCAAGACTTCACCATGCTATTGCTCTCGACCTATTGCAAAAGCCATTTCCACAGCGGGATAAATATAACTTTTTTATTACCATACTCGATCTCTGCACCATAATCATAAGTTATTACAGTGAGATTATTACAGCGAAGTTCTTCGCTTGCATTGAGCAACGGCGTAATTTCTCTCTCATTTATTTCCTCTTCCGATGATGCATAAGTGACCTGTATAAGCTGCTTTACCCATATCCCCTCCTTGACGACAAAATCCACCTCTGCGCCTTCCGCCCTTCCGTACTTCTTCCAGTAGTATATTTCGCTTCCTGAACCGCGAAGCCTTCTGGTCAGTTCGACCATCACTTCGTTTTCAATTAGCCGTCCAGCGCTCCCTTCTGCTTTTACTGCACGCACCATACCGGTGTCAACAACATAAACTTTTTTTGGGTACTGCATCCTGTTTTTAACAGACCTTGAGAATATTTCAGTATTGAACAGAAAGAAGGATTCTTTTGCGGCGTTTAAAACCCCAATGATGGTTTGCTTGCTTACCCTGTAGCCCAGGCCTTTAAGATAGTTGTATGTTTTTGAGACGCTTACATATTTGGAATAATTTTGCGCAAAATATAGCAGCGACTCGCTGACAATTGCCTGGTTTATACCAGTTCTTTCCCCAATATCCTTGTATACCGTTGACTGATAATAAGATTCCAGGATTTTCGCCTTTATGCTCTCATCCCTTTCCAGAACAACTTCTGGATAGGCTCCCCACGTAATGTATTCATTAAGCTTATTCAGGAGCATCCCCCTCTCATCCCTGAAACTGATCCGTTCTACTTCCTCTCTGTTTAATTCCATACCCTTAAATTTAAGAAACTCTTTGAAACTCAATGGCAGTACCATGAAATCTATGCTTCTGCCCCTTAGCGCTGTTGCTATTTCTCTGCTGAGCAGCTTGGATGATGAGCCAGATATGTAAATGCTGAATTTCTTCCTGTCGGCAATGCTGCGCACCCACCTGCCCCAATCCTTCACGTTCTGGATCTCATCCAAAAACAGGTAAACTGGCTTTGATTGGTCCGGACTATCAATTTCATAGAAAACCTTCATCATTGTCTCAAGGTCATTTGCATCCAGATTTCTCAGTCTCTCCGATTCAAAATTCACATACAGTATGTTTCTTGAAGGAATGTCATTCAAATTTCTGATCAGATAAAATAGGCAGTACGTTTTGCCAGCTCTTCTGGGTCCAGTAACGGTTATTATCCTGTCGGTGCTGATAGGGATGTCAATATTCCTTTTAATAACATGAACGTTCTCCAAGTCAAAATTTGAAATCACATAACGAAAGTCATTTTCCCTTGCCATATCTATGTATGGAGTAGAATGTATTTAAATATTGTTCCCAGAGAAAACAATTTCATTATAATGTTGTTCCCAGAGAAAACAATTATGACCTTCCTGATATACTTCAGCAGCTGAGGTACCGGGTTTACTGCCTTCACAGCTGCCCTTTAGACCAGTCCTTTGCTGAACCATCGGCTTTAAGTTTATGGAGTGATATCCTTTTACAGTAAAGCCTGATTTTTACTGCTTACCTCAAACTCCTAACATCTTAAAGAATCAAACCCATCCGCTATCAGTCTAGCGTTTGTGTATAACACATACACGCCCATGCTGCATCATCTGCCCACACAGTGCAGTCCTGAAGGCCAATCCGCCAAATGGCAGCGCCTAAGGACAGGCACCGACCAGTTTCCATGATATATGGTGGGTTTTACCATTTAACAATCAGGGGACGGTGATATTATGCGGTATATTTCCTTATTATTTCATCTAAACTGAGCAGTTCGATGGCCACCTTGGAGGAGGCAGCCATGTAAAAACTTCCCTTAGTGGACGATGTCACTATCTTGGTTGCGCCTATTAACTCGGGTATATATGATAGCGATGGACAGGCATCCTGTACAACCTTGGCGCCGCTTTTTTCAATGGATATAATGATCCCTTCTGAAGCAGCCGACTCATAGACGCTGTGCGATGTAAATAGATATGTCGGTTTGGTGAATCTCTTCCCTGTCAGGGCCTCTGCGAAGTGCTTTAGTTCATCATATCCCATGAAGGGGCACCCCAGTAGAATGGCCTGACCTTCCTCTGATTTATCCAAAATTGCGCGCGTCGCGTTGTACTCCTCCTTCCCAAAACGGATATAAGATGACGTTGGAATATGCTCATCCTGTACAAACATCCCCATCGGGCCAGACGTCGCAATTGCGGCGGACAATGATTTTAACTGCATCTTAGTTGGCGCGCGAAGCCCAACTATCCCAATCGTATCCTTGAAATTCTTGCCTATATAGTAGCCGAGAACACCGTAATCCACTTCGTCATTTAAAGGCATATCCACCAGCACCCATTCCTTAGCCCTTCTTTTCTCCTCCAGGTGCAGGCCATAGTGAGGCGTCTTACCGGTTATGGCAGAAGCAAGCGCGCTAAGCCCACTTTCCCTGTTCGTCATAATGCCTAACACGGAATTGCCGTATACGACGGCCGAGCTCTCGGCCCAACTTACATGATCGCCCATGTTAGCCACGTTATCATATTCGTACGGTATACATGTGTATGACCCTCTAGATCCCATTTTCGCAAAGGCGGCAAGTATCCTCTCCTGTTTTTCATATAGATCCTGTTTAAAATTAAGATGAATGGGTGGAGATACCTGTACACCGCAGGGGTTAATTGTTGTTGGGATAACGAACCTAGCCGTCTTGGCCATATCCTCCAGTAACTCCAATCCAGCATCCCCTATGTTATGGTAGTTTACGCCAGAAATATGGCTTGTCTTCGCCTCCATCAGTCTGTCTGCGTTCGCACCATTTCCTATCGCATATAAAATTCGGTAGGCTATCTGTTGTGCCTCCCCGTATTCACCCTTTAGAGCCATCTCCTCCTTATTGGTTAAGTACAATCTGATCGACTACCTGTTACTCGCTACAACGTTTATAATTCTTTCTAGCCATTTTTTGGTAACATGTGATCTCTGACCTTGACCGCCACGCCTTTCTTGAACGCCATCATGCTTTGACCGGAAATTACTGCCCTTCCTACTGCGATCAGGCTTCCGCGCTTATTCATTATAGGCACATCCATCCTTGGCCTGATATCAGCGCCGGCTCGAACTATATGGCCTGCGAACACGCTGTTTCCCATTTTAACCTCATCCTCTGACGCTTCATCTACAAATACTCCATATCTATCCGTAAAGCCATTGTCTGAGGTGAGGGGCTTGATGCCTTCTAGGGTTAAGGCAAAACTTCCATCAGATCTGACAGTAGCGTATAGCAAATCCCCCTGCCTTATCCTCCTGATCCGTCCCCCTCTGGTTATTTCGTAGGTTAAATAATCAAGCTTCCACAAGCCTGTCGCATCTATCCCATATGTATAATTCAATATGGCCATTACTTTCAATGATTCCCAAGTGCCCATGTGGTGAAGGACACAGTCAAAACACTTATTAATTTATCCATTTACATTGTTTTATGCAGTGTGAACTATGCGGCAGGGAGATCGTCGGTACGCCATTCACAATCTCCATCGATGGCGCTGTTCTTAATGTCTGCGCAACGTGCTCAAGGTTTGGGAAGCGCATTTCAACCGGGAAGCCTCGCCCCCGCACGGCGGGCCTTTCTACGAGGAACGCACATGGAAGGGTCAATCAGACAGAAGCCGCAGAGGAAGAATTCCAGCTCTTGGACGACTATAATGTAATTATAAGGAAAAAGCGGGAATCTCTGGAACTTACGCAATCGCAGTTCGGGATGAAACTGGGCGTCAAGCCGTCACTGGTCGCCAAGTTAGAGAGCGGAAGAATCAAGCCGGATATAGCGTTGGCCAAGAAGATTGAGAACGCTCTAAAGATAAGGTTGTCAGCTTGAGCCAGGATATCGCGCTAGTTACGGATGGAAATGAATTCATAAGGGATGAGGCAAAGGAACTAGCCATATCCGCTGGATATGTACCGAAGCTGATCTTTCAGGTTAAGAGGACGGGGCTGGGGAGGATGGGCATTTCTGAAGGAAAGGCCATAGAATTGAAGGCGGAGCTCGCCACCCAGAATATCGGAAAGGTGCTCATAAACGGCATGCTGAACGCCGGCCAAATGTTCAATTTAACCAGTTTCCTGGAAACGGAAGCCATAGATAGGCAGAAGCTGATATTGGAAATATTTGCCAGAAGGGCTATAACACCAGAGGCCAAGCTGCAGGTGAGGCTGGCTGAACTCAAATATCAACTTCCAAGGGTAAAGGAAAACGTCAGGCTATCGAAGAAGGGTGAACAGCCTGCTGGGATGTTCGGATCCGGTCGCTATGATATAGATAAGTACGTTATGAGCATAAAGGAGCAGATCAACTCCCTCAACAAAAAGATCAAGGCGGTATCTGACCGACGCTCCTTCCAGATGAAGGAAAGATTGAAGGTCAAGGGGTTCATCATATCGCTTGCCGGGTACACCGGAAGCGGTAAGACAACGATATTTAACCGGTTGACGGCAGAGACAAAACCAGTAACCGGAAGGCCGTTCACTACCCTATCTCCGACGATCAGGAGGTTGCCCGGCCAAGAGGACATTTTCATTTCTGATACGGTAGGATTTATCGAAGGAATACCACACTATCTGGTCGAGGCGTTCAAGTCGACCCTTGCCGAGATAACATATGCTGACCTGGTGCTGCTTGTAGCCGATGTAAGCGTGGATCAAAGGGAGTTCATCAGGAGGTACAATGCTAGCATGAAGACATTTACCGAAATAGGCGTCTCCATGGATAAGGTGTTGGTGGTGGAAAACAAATATGATATATCCAATCCCTCCTTAAACGAAGAACGGATTATCAGGGATGGGATGGCTAGGGTCAAGATATCCGCAAAGACGGGGTATAACATGAACGTGCTCATGAACATGCTGGAAGGCTTCGCACATAACAGGTAAAAAAATACGCTAACGCTGTAATATTGGGACTACCCACGTCCAATGACTCTGGGTTAGGCCCGACGCGCCCTCATTTGAATGAACCGTGATCCTGCACATTTAGGTCTTTGCCAGCCCTTCCAGATATGCTAGTATATCCCCTCCCTTATATGGCCATAATAATGAATCTATGTTTAGGGGTGGGATGCCAGCTATTCTTGAAATTACCCCCCAGGCCCGCTGTATTTCCATCGCCTTGGGTCGATGAACGTCCGACACTAAGCCGAGGGACCTGGTAATCCTTATAAGGCGTGAATCCACGGGAACCGGCAACTTCATATCCAACCTGATGCGCTCCTTTTCCCTCACCATTACAGCATAGTAGAACATCTTGACAGCAAAGATCAGAGTTTTTGCATTTCTATCAGAGTTTAGAACTTTAGAAAGGTCAGTTAAAAGGATATACGGGTCATGTTTATATGCGTCAAGGTTAGTCGATACCCTGAAACCTGCCCCTTTGAGCGCCATTAACCTCCTGATCTTTCCGTTTATGCCCAGTGCGCGGTGTTTTTTGAGGAATTCAATAATGGTTTCACATGCTTCACCCTCTTTGACGGAGTTGGCGAAGAGGTCCCAGTAGGCCTCACCCGTGATGCGAAGCCTGTAACTTATCAGCGCATTAAAGACTATTAGATCGTAGAAATCTGGGGATTTAACAGTTTTATCGAGAAGCTTGATGGAATAGAGCTGGGGGTCCCTTTGCTCTATCTCCAGTACCCTG
>JAFLXO010000044.1 GCA_029786595.1 Nitrososphaerota archaeon
CCTGTGAATGTTTTGTGGGAACCCCGTACGGGACCAGCACGGCTATGGGGGATGCATTATCCCTTATGGTGAAGCCGAGCCGCTTCCAGTTATCCTTCGACATTACCCTCGTTGCATCGTGATCCTGCATTTCTATCAGCAATGCGTTATATGGCGAGAATTCCCCCAAGAATCCAGCATACCGCTTCACATCGGTAAGCAGGGCATCCACATTGTCCATCTCTGACAGCCGCTTCAGCTCATCCCTTGCGGCCGTTTCGAGCGCCTTCTTGCCGTTTTCCTGAAATTTGCGGCTCTCCATGACCTTCGGGTTTTCCAGCGACTCCCTGATGGGTATAACCTTCCTTTCGTCTCCACGGCCCTTCGTATAAAATTGTGTTGTCATACCTTATAGATGCATTGCATCAACCGTGCAGTTTCCTGAGCCTCAGCTTGGCCATCGCTACATAGGCTTCTGAGGGGTCCTTCCCCTTCAGCGCCTCGGTGCGGGGGATGATCAGGTTCCCGAGCTCGGTCAGCCTGTCCATAGCCTTCTTGTACGTGATCCTGCGTGCCCTGTAGTCGTTGACTATGTCGTCGCATATCGTACGCACCTGTGCGCTTGAGTGCAACTTTTCATCGGGTTTCAGGTATACGTTCTGTCTTGTCATGCTATATAGATATGATCGGCTTATGCCAGCATGGCGTCTGGACTCAACCAGATATAGTACTTGTTAAGGGTTTCTGGCCTGTCGCCTGTTATCACCGATAGGATATTGATCGGCACGCCTTTTTTAACAGCCTGAGCAACGAAATGGTGCCTGAAAAGGTGGGGATGCACATGGAATTTTATGCCTGCGCGGGCGGCGGCCCGTTCAACGGAGCTCTGCACTGCCCGCTTTGTCAGCCCTATCAGCCGCTTATCCCTGTCGCCCTCGACGCCTTTCAGCGTGGCCTTTATCAACGCTTCGAGGTCGGCCCTGTCGGCGTCGGTGAGCAGGTTGTATTTGGACAGGACGGCCCTTGGGATGCGCCGTTCGGCCTTTGGCCCCTTTGCCCCATAGTCGCCAACCCTGTACTTTATGACCAGCACCGAGCCGTCCCTGCCCGGCTCAAAATCCGACGCCCTTACGCCAAGCGCCTCCGAGATCCTGAGCCCGTACTTGACCATAAGCAGCACGGCGAGCTTTGTCCTGTCGCCCTTTATCTCCATAACCAGCCGTCTTATGTCCTCGTCAGTCAGGCGGTCTTCGATTATGTTGCTTACAGCTTCCCCCCTCTTGATGACCACGTACTTGATCTTCAGTGTAGGAAGCCTCTGCCTGCCCCTCACCCAGTTTATGAACGCCATGATGTTCTGCGTGTTGGCCATCACCGTGGATGGCTCCTGTTTCATCATGCCGGCGGCTATCTCGCTCACATGGTTCTCGTCCAGCTTGTCAATCTGCAGGTTCCGTTCTGCAAGATAGGGGAACAGGCTGCGGGCATACGTCCCCCCGTCGTTGACTATCGTCGCCCCCGTCTTGGGCGTGGTGTCAAAGTATCTCCTGAGCAGTTCAACGTTCGCCGCCCATGTATCCGGCACCGCATGCTCCCTGGCATACGCATCAATCCTTTGCATCACCCATTCAATCGCCTTATCCCTTGTCCATATTTCCATACCATATAGATAGTTCACAATTTATATCATAATGAAATAATAAGGCATAAGAAATGCGATGTAATACACTTTAGTAATTACGCATGAAATTATGCGTTCATTAGAAATATGAAAGGCAAACTAGGGCATTTAGGCATACCCCCGCTTGCACTTCTTAATACGGGATTAGGGGGGCAGGCCGACCGGCGCCCAGCGGTAAAGCCGTGCATAATTGTGCCAGAAAAGCGCACATTTTTAAGACACACCCAGAGGCTTTTTTTAATAGCTCGTTTCATGTGGCTAAAAAGGGGGGATAAAGCACCAATTTAGCCTGATTTGGGGGGGATTTTAGCCTTCTGGGATCGGGATCGATGGGATAATTATGTGCAGGCTGTGCAGGCGGAACAGGCGGAGCTAGGGTATTTGCTATTAAAGGGGCACTTAAAGCTTATCTATAATATGGGTTGGAGAGGTGTCTCCTTGCATGTTCGTCGCGTCCATGCAGGGCCGTTGCCATGCTTAGTTCATAACCCACGGCTCGTAGTCCCCATATCGAGCCGACTTATCTATAATACATGAAAGTAAGAACCGTATTGAAGCTGAAGGTCGACACAACCTATTACGCCGGCAGGAGCATCTATAACAACCTCACAGGGGGCGTCTTTGGGGAGCCGGGCTGTCTTTCCGAGCTTGAAAGCATAGTGTGGCTGTCAAGGAATAGCCTAGAGTTGGAATTGCGGAGCCGACGGCTAAGGATTTCTGATATCATGAAACTCTTTATCGTACGAGAAGATTTAAGCCGTGGCAATAAGATAACAGTGTTATACCCTGAGATCGGCGTAAGGCCGCTTGGGCCCCTGCCCGATGGCTCGATCCTTTACATAGCCAACCCGCAGAACCCTACGCCAAAATCAAATCAGGTCATGAACGACTGGCGACTGCGCAGGTGGTTCGAGACCAAGGACGCGACATATCTTGGCCTGCCCGCCCCCATCAACTATGACGAGATGTTTAACATTAAGGAAGTCGACTGGTCACACTATAAGGGGATTTAATCAGCCAACCGTTAGTGGCGCACCCCTTAGAGTGGGGTAATTTAGCCGATTAGATCATGGTGTTCTGTGGGGAATAATTGCAGGTATCAAGCTCCTTGATAATTTCTATCGAATTTGTAATAAACTCGTATACCGGGTTGTCGGGCATTACCTCTATTCTGGCTATTCTTTGCGCCATAGGCTCCTCATTGTCTTGTTTAATCTGTGATGCCGATCTTTTTACCAAATAAACAGGTAAATAATCTCTAAGCAAGTATTCTCGGTATTTGCTAATAATTGAGCCCAGTCTGTCTAAGATATTTTGGTCAAAAGGCTTGGAACCAAATGATATGTTTGGCATGCGTTGTTTAATATAATCGTATTTATCCTCCAAGATAAACAGGATTTTCCTAAGCTCCATCCCTAAATTTAAATTGGCAATCGCCTCAAGATTTTCTAATGCGTCCTTTCCTTTATTAGTCAGGCAATAAAGGCCATCCTTTTTGTCTTTGACTAAATAACCATCCCTTTTCAATTCATTTAAGGATTTGGCTAAGGAACTTTGTGCGATCCCTGATTCTTTGTGTATTTGAATAAAGGCTTTAGGCTCTTTGCAATATTTTAACACCCTTTGTTTTACCTGTCCGTTGATAACGTCAGTCATCACCGCACTCACGCCTCGCTGACCTTTACCAGCTTTCTCATGGCCGCTGGTATGTTCTTGTTAATCCATTTCTGCGCCGCCACCCTGTCCTTGGCCTCATATAATACATGGTGCCCGACCATAACTTTAACGACCTTCATACCATATAGATACGCCGATGTGAGCCCGTGTTATCAACGAAATAAAATTCCCGACGTTCTTTCACAAGACGACGTCAAATCCTTTGTCGACAGGCTGCACTGGCGCAGCAGCTTCCCCCTTTTCCTTATCCTCCTCGGGTTCGGCCTTGGGCGGCCTCTGGATATATCCCCTTTTCTTGCGATCCCGCTCTGGCAGGAATGGCTCGTACACCGGCAGCGGGTTGCTTTCAGTCCCCACATTGCCGAACAGCGTCGGCGCCTGATCCCATGTTTCAAGGGAGAGCTTTGCATCATGGAACTGGTCCCATGAGCTCTTGCCGGGCATCTCCATGGCCGTTGGGGCCACCGCTGACCTTATCACGTTGATGGAGCCGTTCAGCAGGTTTACCCACACGAACCAGTGGTAAGGGTCAGACCTTATTTCGCTCCGTGTGAACAGCCCCTCAACGGCTTCCCTGTCCCGTGAGCTCTTTGGGATCCTCGAAAGTATGACGTCAATGTCCTTTTCCTCGCCCACGTCCGCCGCAAAGATATGCGAAACCTGCGTCCTGACACCGGCAACGATCATCTTGGGCCTCTGCGTAGCCACATAAAGCGATATGCCAAGCCCCCGGGCCGTCATCATGAGGTTTGTTGAACTCTCAGCGGCCATGCCCAGCGCCCTCGCATAGGTATAGGAGGGCATGCTGCTTGCGCCGGTGTAGGCCTCGTCAATGCCCATGAAGGCTGGGATGGTCTTGTTTCTCATTCGCCATAACCTGAAGCTTTCCAGCGTTGTCCTGAACGCCCTTGCGGCCGTCCGGATGTCGCCAGTGAAACGCAGCGAAAAGACCTTCTTTGGTGCCACGACCCTCTCCCATGGCAGGTGAAAGGCGTCAAGGTTCTCCACGTAGAGCAGGCGGTCAACGGCCGTGGGCTTTGAAGGCACCATGTCGAGGTCGGCCCTGCGCTCAACGACCAGCACGCTCACGACGTTCCCAGCCCCCACGCCCGACGGGTTGATCCCCTGAGACCGGAGAGTGGCGTAAGCCGGGTGCGACTGGCTGAGCGGGATGGCCATGAGCTGTGCCGCCATTGCGTCCCTCATGTCTATTTCAAGCCGGATGACAAAGTTGTTGTGCGCCCATGCGTAGTAAGTCAGGGAATTAAGCAGCGTGGTCTTGCCTGACCCGGTTGAGGAATATATGCCGCCGAGCAGGGGTGTGCCCTCTGAAGCTGTATGCGGAAATTCGGGCCTGAACAGGGCTATGCTTCCGCTTTGCTGCGGGGTGCCGGAGGACCATGCGTTCCTGTCGACCACAAAGAACGGGAAATAGGTGGCCATCCGCGGGTAGAAATACCTTACCGACCTGGTGCTGGCATACCCCTCAAGGTCCTTTATGGCAGGCACCAGCTTTTCCCTTGCCTCGTTTGCCTTCTCGCTGAACTGTATGCTGTACATGAAAGCCTTATTCTGGTAGTATGGCCTGCTGAACATTGAGCCATTTTTTGCGAGGTCGTTGTACGCTTCGCTGAGGTAGGCGTAACGCAGCGCCTTCTCCGACTTGTCCTTTTCCTTTCCCGTAAGGATTGAGATCAGGTAGAGCATTGTGGCTATGAATATGTTTGGCGAAATGCCCTCTGGCGGCGCCGTGACTGCGCTCAGGCTGACCAGGATCGGCTGGAGCACCTGCCCGGTCATCAGCCGCGTAATGTTGACGCCAAAGATGCCCTCAATCTGCCTTGCGGCGTCATAGAGGAAGGAGTAGATGTCGTTGTAAGTTTCAAATTGTAGTTTGTAATATGTTAAAATCCGCTCCGTATTGGTCATAGTCGGCCTGATATGCAGGCTGGCCATGGCCGACATCTTGACGCCCAGGGGGGCGGATCCGTAGATCTGCGCCTTGGCATAGCCGTAACGCTGGTAGGACAGGTAGGGGTTGGGAAGCCCAAGCTCACCCGCTAGGATGCCGCTGAGCTTGAATGCCTGGTCGAACTGGCCAGCCACCAGGAAGGTCAGGATTCGCTCAAAGCCATAGACGCTTTCAACCCTGAGCTCCTTCACTGCTTGTTCTCGCCCCCGTGAGGCGTCGTCTCGGCGCCAACCATCACCCTCAGCAGGCCTTCCCTGAGCGCCCTGTACGCCTGCTCCTCGTCACGGTAGCTTGCCTGCACGTAGTTGCTTGCCTCGGCGAAGGTGAAAGAGAGATAGTTGCGCCAGTGCGTCAGGAGCTTCTGCCTTACTGTGCCCCCTTCAATGTCGTGAATTTTCAGGTATTCTACATGGCACTCATATTGCTGCCTTATCCATGCTATCTTTTCCTGCACGTCAATTGCGTTCCCAAGCTCCGGCGATGCGAGCGGCACGCTTGTCCTGTGCCTTAGCGCCCCGGCTATCCGGCTGAGCCATGAAGTATCTGATTGATGCGTCTCCTCCGGTTGGCTTGGCTGGGCCTTCTGGGAGGGCTCCGGCGCCTGGGGCATAAGCCCCTGCATCATCATTGCGCCCATGGAATTTGACCTTTCCCTTTCGAGCGCCATCTGGTGTTCGACATACGGGACAAGGGTAAACTGGACAGCGGTAAGGTGCATTATGAAGTCTGCGTCCTTCTGGAATATGTCGCTGGCCGTAAGGAAGTCCATGGCATCGTGGACGGCCTTCGTCGCTTCGACCATCTCCCTGCGCAGCTCCTCAAGGTCGGCCTTGATGTGCTTGAGGAAATCTATCGTTTCCTCATTCCATTCCCCTTCGTCGCTCATTCAGTCGCCCCACCCCTCCGGCTGTTAAGCCACAGGAATATCAGGCCGCCGGCGAACGTGCCTATCATGGCCGCCACTGTCGGCGAAATCGTCTTAACATACTCTGGCAGGAAGGTGCCAAATATCAGGGAGCCAAAGACCGCGGCGATGAGCATTGCCATGTAGTTTGGGGGTTTGCCCTTGCCCATCCTTGGCGCCTGCTCCCCCGGGCCTGTCCACAGCGAAGTCGCCGATGCGCCCTGTTGCATTTCACCCGTCTTGTTGGTGTTCCGTACAAGCTCCATGTTCAGCTCGTTGATCCTGTATTCGTAGGCGGCCGCCCTCCGCTTGAAGTCCTTTTCACGGGTTATGGCGACAACGGCGGTGCGTATCTCTGCCCCAATCCGTGATACGTTCTCCACGAATTCATTCGGGAGCGACACCTTCTCCATCTCCATGACCTTATGGGGCGCCAGAGTCGGGACAAAGACGCCTACCTTTACACGGCCAAAGCCCGTCATCCTGACCGTCTTTCCTACCATGGCCCTGATGCCATAGAGCACCTTAAGCGGCACGTAGCCATACGGCACAACGAAATCTGTGTACGGAGAGCTGAACATGTAGTTGTCCGGCGCCCCATCGCTGACTATCACCCACACATAACGCTGGAAATCACGGCGTGAGCCATAGAGCGTAATATTCTTTCGCAGGTCAACGGCCGACAGCTCATTGATCCTCCTGAGCGTGGCCTCTGCGGCCTCCTTCCGTGAAAGGTTGGTCTCAGTGGATATCTGCTCCTTCAGGTGAAGGGTGATCACCTCCTTGATCGTTTCGAGGTTGTGGTCATTGAGGTTGTTTGTGGAAATGTCGACCATCATGCCCCGGAACCTGTATACGAGATTGCCAACCATGGCCTCCAGCCTTATTATCCCCTTGATCTCGCCCGGGAAGCCCGGCTTTGTATTGCCGTACATCCATGCAATGAGGATTACGAAGAAGGCGAACCCTATCAGCGTGGGCACTTCGTAGTTGTCCCATGCCCACGTAAGGCGCCCGCTGATCCAGATGTAAATGAAAGCGAGTATTGAAAGGTACAGCATGTAGGGAAGCGCCCTGTAAGGCGTATCCCTCCCGCCCTTTATGGCACTCATGCCCCCTGCCCCCCGCTTCCGAGCATGATCTGCATCAACTGCCTGAAAAGCGCCTCAGATTCGGCTTGGGTAATCCCTTTCCTGTTATAAACCCCAAGCGTCTTTTCTGATTTCAGGGGCCCGAACCCGCTTACGTGCACAAGCAATATGCGGACTTCCGTATAATTATGCCCGCTGTTCTTCCTGAGCTTATCCTGTTCCTTCATGCCTTTTTGCCTCCATCTTCTTTTGGCTCCTCCTTCCTTGGCTCATCCTTCGGAAACAGGATTTCCTCACTATCCCCTTCCTTCTCCGCAAACATGCGCTTGGTAGCGAACCAGAGGGCAACTACGAGAATGAGCACCACGGCCGCTATCACCATTATCGAAGTCATGCCGTTGGCCTCCCACGAGTTGATAGACTTCTGGATGCTGAGCGTGACGGCCTGCATGGCCGAGGTGAAGCCGGTCATTTCAACGTTCAGGCTGTTCAGCGCGTTGTTTGTCTTCTCTATCCATGTGTTGGTGCTGTTTGAATACGCCTTCATCTGGGTGGTAACGTTCCCGTCCACGATATTCGTGAAGTTCTGGAGGAGCGACTGCTGTTCCTGCAACAGAGCCAGCGCTATCTGCTGCGGCGTGGGGTACTGGGGCGCAACGATGGAATTTACAAGGATATCGATGGTGACATTCTGCCCGGAGACCGTGAAAGGAATGGACAGGCGCTCGTTCAGGGAAGTCGAATACTCAGTTATGCTGACCTCCCAGGTAGAATTCACGGGAAAATCGAATGTGGCGTTGATGCTGAACGTTCCTGTTTCATTGGTTGAGAACGTTATGAGGCCGGGGTACGTGTTAAGCTCGTAGGTCAGGTTGTCAGAATGCCCAATAAAAGCCCCCTCTATGAGGCCTACGGGGGGGTTGACGACTGCGATCTGGATACCGCCGGGGACGAGCAAAGTGGCAGTAGGCGTGAGAGGTTGTGCCTGGGCTTGCACTAGATACTGTCCTTGGGCCCAGGCTGCTGGAGACGATAGCATAACTGCGGTGAGCAATACTATCAGGGCTATGGAGATTGGTTTCACGGCAGCCACACCATCCTTACCATTGCCTGATATTCCGGGGTTCCGGGCCTGCCTTCAAGCCTCACGGCAGCCCCCACCCATCTTTTTATCAGGATGACGCCCTCTGTCTTGGCTTCAAAGCCCATGGCCGAAGCCACGCTCATTACGAGCTTGCCCGTGACCTGCCCGATGGCCTTCCGGGATACGGTCCTGGTGTCCTGCGCCCATTTCCTGATCCACGCCTTTAGCTCCAGCGGATCGTGGCGCTCCGTAGTTGACCTTGACGCATACTTCTCCAGGTATTCCCCTATTATATCACGGGCGCTGACCGCCTTTGGGGCTTCGTCAGTGATTTCGACCGTGACCGTAGCCTTCTTTCCCTTGAGGGCCTTCCTCTGAGGCCGTGGGAGCATCCTTATCGCCTTGTTGCCGGACAGGACGACGGCCTTGCCGTCCATCTCCAGGTTATGATACCTTACTGAAGGCAGGCTTATCTCCAGCGTCCCGTCGGCGCCGACATACCTCACTGCCCCGTCGATCTTGATCCTCATCACTATATAGATAGATGGATAGATACGGAGATTGTTCGGGAATGCAATGAAGTAAATTTTCCGAGTACAATTGGGTCAATGTGAACCATCAGTCCATCCTGAAGGATCAGAAGTTGTGCGAGGGGGCGATGACCGTTTATAACCTATAAATGATAACTAAAATCTCCTGGGGTTTATCGGGGCAAATCCTGAATGGCAGTGGACTTGATTGACGTGATATTGTTCAATGTAGCGCATTTCCCTTTGCCTGAAAGAATGGCTTTTACCTATAACCCTCGCTGCGATGAAATACAAGTAGTAGTTTTATTAGTCTTTCCGGCTCTTCGATCATATACTCAATTCTATAGGCGTCCACACCAAACGTATGGATTCCGAGCTTGGCATACTGCCCCTTTAACAACTTATACTTGTAGGGATTTGGCACCAAATCTGAGTTTATACTTTTATCTACTCGTGCCTGAACATCGGCAGGCAGTTTTATGAAAGTCTTTACATATTTTTTTGTCTTGGATATGCTGTAGGATGGTTTGCTCACACGACTTGACCAGCTTGGTTAATTGCCTCTCGGTAAGCCTCATCTAATTCAGCCTTGGTCTCCTTATTGGAGGTAATTTCAAAGGTAGTTATGAGGCTATCTTTTTCTTCAGCGTATCTGGATGCTAGGGAAGCCAGCTCGCGCAGTCTGGCTTCCTGTCTGGAATCATTGTCCATTAGGCCGGTTATCAGGCCAATGAAGACAGCGAACAATTTTACTGAAACATTAAAAAGCTCATTAATGTCTATACCAGCCCCAACAAATTCAGTGAATAATAGCGACATTTGGGCTTGCATATCCAGTTTATTACTGATGCCATTATTTAGGAACTTGTTAGTAAAAAAATTTTCATTGAATAGCTCGAGTGTCAGTGCGTCATGAAATGTATCATGTATGTCCTTTCCAAAAGCTGGGCCAATTTTTTCAGATTCCAATTCTTTTGTGATTTCAGGCATGGCAGCCATAATGGTTTTGGTTAAATCAGGAATTTTGGTTATCTGCTCCAAGTAATTTATTTCAAAACTGGTGATCGCATCCATGTTCTGGGTTATATAGGACTCTATTGAGCCTGCGGGAACACTCAACAGAGGCATAGCCAAATTTTCAGTTATTGCTTTTGCGCTGGCCTCCATTTTTTCAATGGTTATTTTGTCCAATTGAGCCTCATGCACTTTACGGGGGATCATATCTGAACTGGGAAAACCCCGGTGGGTGAGCACCTGCGGCACAAGCAAAGGGGCCAAGTTTAGGCTCATAGTATTAGTACGCCGCATTATGCTCTTATAAATGCATCGGCTTTTATATCCTTCATATATCAATCAACTTGGCCATTTCTGATAAATACTCCTCGAACTTTTCCCTGTCGGTGACCAGCTCTCCAAGG